>JBEKJF010000044.1:0-19205 GCA_050011375.1 Candidatus Sulfotelmatobacter sp. | reverse complement strand
GGGTCGAAGAGTTCGGTCAGGCAATCGTTGCAGATGGGCAAGTCGGGAGAGATGCGGACTGTGGGCCGATGTTTTCGTTCGCTTTCGCGGATGGTGAATTTGTTCAGGCCTGCGGGTTGGGCCGGTTGAACGTCGATTTCTGAGATGGTGGCTGCGGGCGGGGGTTGGGCTTTCAGGTAGCGGACGAAAGCTTCGAGGCTTTTCTCGTCACCCTCGAGATGAATTTCAACTCCTTCTTCGGCGTTGAGGACCCATCCGTTTAGGGTGTTGGCGCAGGCTAGGCGATAGACGAATGGGCGGAAGCCGACGCCTTGGACTACGCCTCGGACTCGGATGGAACGAGCGGTGATCATTGATTTTTGTTCGGATGCGATTCGAGCATTGGTCCGGAAAAGTTGCGATGAGCGGAAAATACGACCACCGGGGCTGAAGCCCAATCAATTTGGCGCTTTACGCGGCGCTGAAGCGCCGCTCTTCCACGGTTGCGCACGCATTTGTGAATTCTCCAAATGCGCGGTTGCTCACGCACTTGTGGATTTCCCCTCATGCACGGTCGCGCGCGCATTTGTGATTTTCCCCACATGCTCTGGGAAGTTGCCCTTCTGGATTCTTGCCACGAGTTCTACTCGTCCACTATGCAGCCGTGGCCTTGCCATCCTACTTGAATTACTTTGCCGTCTTCGACGAGGATGGGGACGGTGCGCTGGCCTCCGGCGATTTCGCGCATGCGCTGGCGGGCTGCGGGGTCGGCTTCCACATCGTACTCGACGAAGTCGCTGCGCTTCCACTCCAGCCAGTCGCGCATTTCGCCGGTGTGGGGACAGCGCGCGGCGCCAAAGAGCTCAAGCTTGGCCACGAGTGGGCATCTCCTGATTCAGTGTGCTCTTCAGGGCGCCCTGATGCAACATCTGCAACGATTCGCGGATCACGTGATAGATGCTGGCCTGCACTTCCTGAATGCGTGGGATGTAATCGCAATTCACCACCACGGGAAAATCGGCGAGGCACTTGCGCTTGATTTCTCCGCCGTCGTAGCCGAGCAGCGCGACGGTCAGCATATTGCGCTTGCGCGCTTCTTCGAGAGCCATAATGATGTTGCGCGAGCCGCCGCTGGTGGAAATGGCGATCGCTATATCTTCGGGGCGGGCTTGCGCGATCAACTGGCGAAGAAAAATTGCGTCGGTGCCAATGTCGTTGGCGACTGCGGTGATGTTCGCGGGCTCGAGCGAAAGCGAAATCGCGGGGATGGATTGATAACCAGGCGGCGGAAGCACGCAGTCGATGGCGAAATCGTTGGCGTCAGTGGCGGAGCCTCCGTTGCCGAAGATGATGAGCTTGCCGCCCTGGCGGAGACGCTCGTGAATTGCTACCGCAGTGCGGGCGATCTGACCAGCTTCCTCGCGGGCTACCTGCTCGCGGAGTTTGGTGTCGTCATGGGCCTTCATAAGGATGGACGACGCGACTTGAGCAACGAGGTTAGTCGTTCCTTGTTTTTCTGTTCCCAGAAATGGGTAGAGAAATCCTGAAGCGCCGACTTCGCGGCCGAGTTCGCGGTGCTCGAAGAATACATGCACCGTTTCCCACAGCGTGTGATAAAGGATCTCGATCATCTCTTGATGCATGAAGGGATCTTCGGTGGCGGCTTCGACTGCATAGGAACCTTCAACGCCTGGTAGGGCGAACGTCATCGCGCCTTCGCGTTGGGCGTGCTGGAGCGTGGCCCAGATTTCGGGATCGCCTTCGGGTGGGCCAAGTCCCATTACCATGTCCTCGGAATGAAGTATAGCTTCGAGCCATGGCCGAAATAGGACCGAGAGATCGAGCGCGGGTAGAGCCCGTTTGCCGACGATCACGGGGTGGACGAATTCTACCGAGACGTGCTGCGCGTCGGTGGCGTAGGGGCCGCGGCCGAAGGCGAGCAGGCGGCCTCCGCGGAGAAAGCGTTCTGACATTTCGCGGCAGGCTTCCGCGAGGCGCGGGGCTTCGCGGGCGAAGAAGGTTTCGAAGAGTTGGTTGCGTGCGAGAAGACGGGCTTCGACGTGGGTGGCGAGTTGGTTCGCGGAGGCCGCGGTGTCGGTTACGGAAAAATTCGTTTTCATCTTTGTCTATGTCTATCGATGCGGCGCCAGCCTGAAAGCTACAGGTCGATACGGATCCCGTTTCGTCTAGCAGATCCGCGGGAGTGGATCGCCGACTAGCATATCTACGATTCGGCTGCCCCCGTAGAGGGTTGTTACGAGCACGGTTCCGGCGGGTTGTTCGCGTACTTCGCCGATCACTTGCGCTTCGTTGCCGCCGGGCGCGAGGCTCAGGGCGTTGATTGCAGCGTCGGCATATTCTGGAGAGACGACTGCGAGGAACTGGCCTTCGTTCGCGATGTGAAGCGGATCGAGGCCGAGCAGTTCACATGCGCCGCGCACGGTGTCGCGCACCGGAATTTGATCTTCGAAGAGAACCATGCCTAATCCGCAATCCCGAGCCAACTCATTTAATGACGTGGCGGCGCCGCCGCGGGTTGGATCGCGCATCCAGCGGATGCCGGGGCCGGCGGCGTGAATAAGAGCCTCGACTAATGGGAGCACGGAGCGCGTGTCGGAACGGAGATCGGCTTCGAGATCGAGTTCGCCGCGCGCGAGCAGAATGGTGATGCCATGATCGCCGATGGGGCCGGACAACAGAATTCGATCGCCGACGCGGACTGAGCGAGGATCGATGGTGACGCCGGGGAGCAGGCGGCCGATGCCGGTCGTGCTGATATACATCTGGTCGGCTTTGCCGTGCTCGACTACTTTTGTATCACCGGCAGCTATACGCACGCCGGCGTTGCGCGCGGCTTTGGCCATGGCGCGGACTTCGGCTTCGAGGACTTGCGTAGGCAGTCCGGCCTCGAGTACGAAGGTGACTACGAGAGCTTCGGCTTTCGCGCCGGAGACCGCGAGATCGTTCACGGTGCCGTTTATGGCCAGTTCGCCGATGGAGCCTCCAGGAAAAGTCAGCGGCTTAACTACGAAGCTGTCGGTTGTGATGGCAACGGTCGTTCCGTTGATATCGACGTGGGCGGCGTCGCCGAGTGGACCGGGGGCGGCGCCGTAGAGCAAGGGTGCGAAGAGGCCTTCGACTAGTTTGCGGCTGGCTTTGCCTCCGGCTCCGTGGGCCATTTCGATTTGCGGGTCGCGGAAGCGCGTGGGAGCGGCGTCGGCGGGCGTGGCGGCGGGAGCGATCGCAGGCTGAGGATTCAGGCCATTGTTCGTCAGGCCATCGAGCTCAGAGTTACCATTGCTGCCTTGCGGTGTTCGTAGTTGTAATACGCGGCGCATGATCCTTCCGATGAAACCATGAGTGCGCCGATAGGATGCTCCGGCGTGCACTCGCGTCCAAAAAGTTTACATTGATGCGGCTTCAGCACGCCCTTCAACACTTCTCCGCATTGCGCGGCTTTGGGGTCGGTGACGCGGATGCCGGGGACTTCGAAGCGCTGCTCGGTGTCGAATTCGGCGTACTTGTCGTTGATGCGCAGTGCGGATTGCGAGATGAAGCCGAGGCCGCGCCATTCGAAGTAGGGACGCAGTTCGAAAACTTCGGCTATGGCCTTTAGCGCGGCGCGGTTGCCCTCCCAGGGAACTACGCGCTTGTATTGATTTTCGACCTTGGCCTCGCCCGCGTTCAGTTGATGCAGAAGCATGACGATGGATTGCAGCATGTCGAGCGGCTCGAAGCCGGAGACTACGATGGGCTTGCGCTCGTTGTGTGCGATCCATTCATAAGGGCGGCAGCCGATGACGGTGGAGACATGGCCGGGGCCGATGAAGGCGTCGAGACGCATGTCGGGAGAATCGAGAATCGCGCGAATGGCGGGGATGATGGTGACGTGGTTGCAGAAGACAGAAAAGTTGTGGATGCCTTCGGAGCGGGCGCGCATGATGGTGAGCGCGGTGGAGGGCGCGGTGGTTTCGAAGCCGATGGCGAAAAACATTACGTGCTTTTCGGGATTGAGGCGGGCGAGTTTGAGAGCGTCGGCGGGCGAGTAGACGATGCGAACGTCCATGCCGCGGGCTTTGTGCTCGAGCGGACTGCCTTGCGTACCGGGAACGCGCATCATGTCGCCGAAGGCGGCGAAGATGACATCGGGCTCGTGCGCGATGGCGAGGCCGTCATCGATTCTGCCCATGGGAAGAACGCAGACGGGGCAGCCGGGGCCGTGGATCAGTTCAATATTTTCCGGAAGTATATCTTTCAGGCCGAAGCGGTAGATGGCGTGAGTATGTCCGCCGCAGACTTCCATCATGCGGTAATGGCGTTCGGTGCTGGCGAGGCGGCGAATTTCGTCGGCAGTTTTGGAAATCAGTTCGGGTTCGCGGAACTCATCTACGAATCTCATGCCGATTCCTTACTCGCGGGCTGGACGCGGCCGGGCGTCAATTCACGTCCTCCAGACCGTAGCCATTGACTTCCTGCATGGCGCCGTCGATCTCGCCGAGCATGCGAAGGGTATTCATCTGGTCGGCGGCATCCTGCTCGCTGATCTTGCTCATGGCGAAGCCGACGTGGACGAGCACCCAGTCGCCCGGGACGGGTTTGTCATCCTGCAAGAGGCCGAGATCAATCCTGCGGCGGACGCCAACTACTTCGACCAGCGCGGAGTCCTGGTTGTCGGAAGAAATCTCGACGATCTTTCCTGGTATGGCTAGGCACATTCGGTACACCTTCCGTCGTTGGTCGTTCGTCGTTGGCCAAACCTTCGGGCCACGACTTGGTTTCAGTTCTGCTTGCGCGCTGTGATATCGAAGGAGAGTTTCAGTTCATCCTTCAGCTTGATTGTTCCTCCCGCTGCGGAAACGGGCTTGATCTCGTAATCGCTTTGGCGCACGGAAAAATCTCCTGCCACCCGGAGGGTATCACCGTCGAGCCAGACGCGCGCGGAAATCCGCTGACTGCGCGTAATGCCGTGCAGGCTCAGTTCTCCGTTCAACGTTAACGAATATTGTCCTTCGCCGGTTTTGTTCGCCGAGACGCTGGAAGCTTCGTAGACAATATCAGGAAATGAATCGGACTCAAGGACATCCTGGTGCATCGCACGATTGATTTCGTTGCGATCTTTATCGCTGATGTCATCGGTGACGTTCAGCGAAGCCGAATGAATCACCAGGCGCAGGGAACTTTGTTCCACGGCCTCAGCATTCAGGCGGATCTCGCCCTCGAAATCGGGAATCGCGATGGTCGGGCTGTGGCCGAAGGCCGAAAGCATGCCGGTGGCAAAGGCCCGAACGGTGAACTTGCTCTTCTTGGCATCGATTAAGTAACGAACCGTCGTTGCCGATGGTATTTCTGTTGTAGACAAACGGATATCCCTTCTGACTTCGTCGTCGAACTGCGCGCCACCTCACGCTGCTACATTGAGCGCAATTTCAAATAGCGATCCAGATCGGGCAGTGCGCCTTGAGCAAGATCGCCGAGGCCGAACTGGCCGAGATAGCGCCTCGCGATGGGATTTGAAAGAATGAGGCCCGCGCCGAAAACGATAAGCGCTACGCCACTGAGCATGAACAGCGTGTCTTTGTCGTTGAAGCTTCCGTTCGAATTTTCGCTTGCCACGGCAATCTCCTTTTATTTACTGAGTTGAATCGATATTGGATTCTGGTAGGTCATTCGATCGTTTCTGTCGATCATTTCTGTCGATTAAGGACTTCACCAGTTGAACCGCATCGTCGAGGGCGGCTTCCACTGGCGCGCTTAGTCCCATCTTACCTTCTTCTCCACCGAGAGTTTCAGGCTCGCAGCCGACGAGCAGAATGTTTTTCAATTCGATATTCATGGCGCGGGCCATGCGGAGAACGCTTACTGGATTCATAGCGTGAGCTTCGATTGTGGCTCGCGGGGCTTGACCGTCGGTTGCGGGTTCGTCGAGCGCTTTTAGATCGGGCTCGATGACGTAGAGAGTGCCGGGAGCCTGGCCATGCGGGCAGGCGTCGACGAGGATTGTGGTTTCGTAGCCATCTTGCAGCGCGTAGGCGAGGTCGAAGCCGCGGATGCCGAAGTCAACCACGCGTACGCTCTGCGGCAGAGGCAGGCTGGCCATGCGGCGAGCTACTTCCACACCAAATGCGTCGTCGCCAAGGAAGATGTTGCCGATGCCGGCGACGAGGATGGTTGGTTTCTGGACGGCGGTAACTTGTGGGAACTCGTCGGGCGAGAGTGGCTCGACTTCTTGTGCGTCGAAAAAGAAACGATGGCCGGGTTGACGGAGCAGTCCCATATCTTTGCCGGGATCGTTGTCGAGAACTACGCAGACGTGCTGCTTGCCTTCGTAATCCTGTTCGATGCATTCGACGGTCGCGATCTGACCGGCTAGCGCGATGTCCATCACGTCGCCGCCTTTGCGAGGACGCAGGCGCACGCGGCTTCCGGGCCTGACTTCGACTCCGGAGATTTCCAGATGATCGAGAGGAGTTTTTTCTTCGAGGAGTTGCCATTCCCATTCGTTCATTGGGTCTCCTCCTTGTGTGATTGAGACTCGATCGGCCGCAGGTTGCGAAGCACGCCATGCAGTTTCATCAACTGTTCGACTGGCATGGTTTCTGTACGCTCGAGCATCTGGCGGGCGCGCTCGTCGGACTGGCTCATCTCGCGCTTTTCTTCGTCGGTCAGGGTCATGATGCGAAGGGAGAGAATCTCGTCAATCTCGGTGCCGTCGAACAGATCTCCGGCGCTCTCGGGAGCGATCTGAGGGTAGTCGTAGAGAATGATCGGCGAGGAAAGAACAGTGTCACACTGTCCTTCTTCGCCGACCAGCACGGGCCACGTTCCTTCGTTCTTGCAACTTGCAGCCAGCTCGCTTAGTTGGTCCGGAGGCGCGAGCAGGGAAATGAACTTGCCATTCTGCACGCCGAGGACGGTGTGCGTGGAGGCGAGGGAACTCAATAGGGCATCTTCACGCGTGGCTTGATGCGCGGCGGCGAAGGGCGTGCGGTTGCGAATGCGCACGCTGACTTTGAACAAATCATCGCTCAGGCGCTCGCTTCTGACTTCGAGCATCGCCTGGAGCATGCGCCGCTCGCGGATGATTACTGCGGCGATTGGACCTTCCCTATCGCGCAGATATTCGAATTCTTTTCCTTCGGGAAAAGTGAAAGACTGCAAGAGCGGCGATCCGACGAGCGCTTCGGGGCTGCAGATCGGCAGAATCACTTCTTGCTCAACTGCTTCTTGCCAGGGTTGGTAGACGCGACCCGCCAGTTCGAGTCTCGGCACCAGATGGAATTCTGGCGCTTCTCCGGACGGCAACTCGCTCACGGGATTGTTGAATTTCCCAACCGAGCGTGCGACCAGCTGAAGAAAGCGCACACGGATTTCCAGTTCGGTTGACGATTTGGCTTCGACCAGGCATTCCGTTTGCATGGTCCAAGCATCGGTGCCTTTTTGCGCTTCGCTGTAGGATTGCGGGACGAGCACGCCGAAATTCCAGCGCTGCTGATTCTTCACGGACGACGGACGGTAGGGATAGAGCATGTATCCCTCATAGAGCACCGCCTTCGCGATCTTGTCGACCGTCGCGAGATTCATTTGCGCGCCCTCATTGGATCACCGTCTCTTCCACGGGAATAAGACTCTCAATCGCTTCTTCCCAGGTGGGAATGCCTTGCCGGACCTTGTATTGATGCAGACGGTCGAAAGCGTCTTTGTGCAGGCAAAGCCAGGCGCTGTTGGGATAGTAAGATTCCATCATGTCGCGCCAGACTTTTACCGGTAGCTTGAATCGAGTTTCCTTGTCCCATGAAATGGGCGCGACTTGCAAGCTGCCTTGCGGACTTGCGTAGAACACCGTGCCGCTGAACTGGACGCAGAGAGGGACTTCGCCATCTGAGAGGCCGTCGAAATATTTTGTGGCAGCGACATTGAAATCGAAAGTGCACGGGACCGGGAGATCGACTACTGTCGCGCCCTGGAATGAGGGCACGACTATGCTGGCGTGGGTCCAGAGCAGATTTTTCAGAGTCTGGCTCCAGCGGCTGGGATCGTCGAAAAGGTCGCGAAGTTTTGCCTGATCTTCTGGTGTGTATTTTCGGCGAGTGGTTTCAATCTGAATCTGACAGCGCAGAGCGACGGTATGAATGGTTTCGTTTGGATCGGAAGTGCTCAGGCGGAGCTTCAAGGCAAGCAGGGGCGAGGCGGCATTGGAAACGACCTCGGCGCGCTCAACCTGAAAGTTCAAATCAGGCATGAGACTCCTCTTGACTCTGAGGTTCGGCGTCAGCTTGGATTGGATCTGGGTTGACTTCTACCGCCCGCGCTTTCAGGCTGCTGAAGAATTCGCCGAGTTCTTTCCACACTTCCGTGCCGCCGGAAAGACCCTTCCAGTGCATGCGAATGAGTCCCACTAGCTTGTAGCATTCGTCGATGGGAAGAAGGAAATAGTCGGCGGCGGAGTATCCCCGGGAATAGCCTAGACGGTTGACCAGCAGGCCTTCCACGTCGGATTCCATTTCATTCAGAATCGGATTGCGGGCGACGATGTCGTTCCAAGATTCGAGCGCGAGCAACGATTCAGTCGCGCCGGCGGGGCTGGGATAGAGAGCGACCACGCGGTTTTCAAGGCTGCTGCGGAAAAAGAACGCCATGTTGATGGGAACCATCAGGGCGTTCCACTCGGCGTCGTTGAGATTGAAACCGGGAATCGAGCGGACGCGGCGCGGGACTCGCTTGAACTTGATTCCCTGGCCGCTGAACAGCAGGGCACAGGCGTCACAGGTGCAGAGAATCTTGCGCTGTGCTACTTCGATCAGGTGCGGGTGATCGGGGCGCAGGCCCAGGCTGCACAGTTCGCAACGCTCGAGCGGGCGCTGGCGGCGGGCGAACTGACGCAGCGTTCCGAAGCCGTCAGCGGATTCTGTAAAGTGTCCTGCGCTCACGATTGCAAAATCTCCAACCTCTTTGCATTGCCGGCGTACTTTTAATCCGTGCCTTGCGTTTGAACCATCGGCGCCGCGACGTTGCTCATCAACTTGTCTAACCCCACAAATCCGGATGCGGGTTTCTCTTCGAAGCCTTCGATTAACAGAGAAGTCAAATCCGGTGCTGCGTCGTACATCGTTCCTTCGAGCGTAGCCTGCAAGGTTTTCGCGGTTGAGCCGCAGGTATGCGAGCCAGTTTCTACACGCAGGCGGATGGCGCCTTCGTTTATGCTGACGAGTTCAACTTCGCAACCCTGTTTGCGCAACTGCGGGCGCACTTTGTCGACTGCCTTGACTACGCGGGTTTCCAGATCTTCGGGATGGAGGCCGTAGAGAATGAGTACGCTGCTGACCAGGGGATCGCGACCAAGGCGGTCGATGATGGCCATTCCTTGCTCTCCTGCATCGGCGACGATGTCGAGAGCTTTCTCGATGGCCGCACCATGCAGATCCATCAGCGACTGCATCAAGGTTTTCGTTATCGCCCTGACGGCGGGATCAGTACTTGATTCAATCTCTTGAACCAGTTTGCCGATCCGCTGCATTTCTTCGCGAAAATCTCTACTGTCGGCCACGATGCTCCTTGTCAAAAGCTTTTCAATCTACAAAAAAACAGGAGTGAGAGTGCAGTTTCGAGATGCCAGTTTTCTCGGATCAAGCCAACTGGCGATTCTTGGCAGCGACCACCCTCACTCCTCTATAACCACGAACCGCGTTCAGGGTTGCAGGCCAAACATTGGAGAATGATGCGTCTCCAACACTTTGCCGTTGCCCAGGTACATGTGAACGCCGCACGGCAAACACGGATCGAAGCTGCGCACGGCTCGCATTATATCGATTCCCTTGAATTTGTCAGGACCGTTTTCTTCGAAGATCGGCGTGTTCTGCACCGCGTCCTCATACGGTCCGGGAGTGCCGTAAATGTCGCGGGGATTGGCATTCCAGGGCGTCGGAGGATATGGATGATAGTTCGCGATCTTACCTTCTTTGATTACCACGTGATGCGAGAGCACGCCGCGAACCGCCTCGTGGAAGCCGCAACCAATGGCTTCTTCGGGCACTTTGAAATCCGTCCAGGTCTTGGTGTGGCCGGCGTGCAACTCGGCCAACGCCTTTTCCATAAAGTGCAGAGCTGCACAGGCAGCATACACCTGGAAGTAAGTTCGGGCGCGGTCGCGCTCGATGGCGTTGCTCCATTTGGGAATCTTCCACTCGAACTCGACCTCGGGAAGCGACGTCGTCTTGGGCAGATACATCTTCACGCTGTGACCTGTGGACTTGATGTAGCCGATGTCGACCAACCCAGCCAGCGCGGTTGACCAGAGGCGGGCGATGGGGCCCCCGCCGGTGTCCAATGCCAGGTGATCTCCGGTGCGCTTGTCGAACCAGCGCGGCGACATTACCCAGGTGTACTTGCCGCCGAAGTCGCGTTTTTGCGGGCGGGGAATCGTGGTCTGATTCCAGGGATGGTTCTTGTCGACTGGATTGCCGAGCGGATCGGTCTTAACGAAGGTTTGTGAATTCTTCCACTCGTCATAATAGGAACTGCCAAGCAGAATACGGATGTTCAGGTTGATATCCACGAGATCGGTGGTGACGAGCTTGCCGTCGACAATGATGCCCGGTGTGACGAACATGCTGCGGCCCCAGTTCGTCATGTTCTTATAGGTGTAGTCGCAGTGATCGGGATCGTTGAATGATCCCCAACAAGCTAGCAGCACGCGGCGGCGGCCGACCTCTTCATAGCCGGGAAGCGCTTCGTAGAAAAAATCGAAGAGGTCATCGTGCAGGGGCAGAACCTTCTTCATGAATTCGACATACTTCATCAGACGGACGAGATAGTCGGTGAAGAGCTGGATGGTTGGAACGGTGCCGACTCCACCGGGATAAAGAGTGGAAGGATGAACGTGGCGGCCTTCCATGAGGCAGAACATTTCGCGCGTCATGCGGCTCATGACCAGAGCTTCGCGATAGAAAGTTCCGGTAAACGGATTAAGCGCGGTCATGATGTCGGAGATGTTCTTGTATCCGTGCAGGTTGGAATGCGGAGCCGGAGTCGACTGCGCTTTCGCCCAGACTTTTGGATTGGTTTCTTTGACCATCTGCTCGCAGAAGTCGACGCCGACCAGATTGTCCTGGAAGATGTTGTGATCGAACATGTACTCGGCGGCTTCGCCGAGGTTGACGATCCATTCGGCGATTGGAGGCGGCTTGATGCCGAACGCCATATTTTGCGCATAGGTGGCGCAGGTGGCATGATTGTCGCCGCAGATACCGCAGATGCGGCTGGTGATGAAGTGAGCATCGCGCGGGTCCTTGCCCTTCATAAAGATGCTGTACCCGCGAAAGATGGACGAGGTGCTGTGACACTCGGCCACATGCTTGTTCTCGAAGTCGATCTTGGTAAAGATGCCCAGGCTGCCCACGATTCGGGTGATCGGGTCCCAGTTCATTTCCACCAGATTTTTTTTCTTGCTCGGAACGTCAGTAGTAGGTGCGGCAATAGTGCTCATTCGATCGCTCCTTTGGATTCTCGATCTTTCACTGGTTCCCTTAGTGCCTTTGACTTTATTAGTACGTTCTGGCGTGGTATCCCGTGGTTAGCTCGGCTCGTGCATGCCGCCACTTCGGTTCTTTATTAACGGTGGACTGGGTCAGGGAGCGCAAGGCACGGATGCCGCGTCCGTAGGCGCCGATGGCTGCGCTGGAGACTTTCGCGCCGGGCGGTTCATCCATGAAGGGCATGAACTTGTCGGGGAATCCCGGCATAGTACATCCAATGCAGATGCCGCCTACGTTGGGGCAGCCGCCGATTCCGGCCATCCAGCCGCGCTTGGGCACGTTGCAGTTTACGACCGGGCCCCAGCATCCAAGTTTCACGATGCACTTGGGCGAGCCGTAGACTTCGGCGAAGTCGCCCTGCTCGTAGTAGCCGGCGCGATCGCAGCCTTCGTGAACCGTCTTGCCGAAGAGCCACGTGGGTCGTAGTTGATCGTCGAGCGGAATCATGGGCGCCAGTCCGGCTACTTGGTAGAGCAGGTAGAGAACGGTTTCCATGAAGTTGTCAGGCTGCACCGGGCAGCCGGGGACGTTGACGATGGGAAGGCCGGCTTTTGACTTCCAGTCCCAACCGAGATAATCGGCGAGGCCCATTGCGCCCGTGGGATTGCCTTGCATGGCGTGAATGCCGCCGTAGGTGGCGCAGGTGCCGCAGGCCACGATTGCCAAGGCCTTGGGGGCGAGGCGATCGATCCACTCGTTGGTGGTGATGGGCTGTCCGGTTTTTGGATCGGTACCGAGGCCCGCCCAGTAGCCTTCCTTCTTGATCTTTTCGTTGGGAATCGAACCTTCGACTACCAGCACAAAAGGTTCGAGCTGACCTTTCTCGGCCATGTACCAGAATTTCATGAAGTCATCTCCGTTCTCATAGGCGAGGACGGGATTGTGCAGGTGCACCTTGGGGAGTCCGGGGATCGCTCCCAAGATAACGTCTTCGATGCTGGGTTGAGTAGCTGCAGTGACTGAAACCGAGTCTCCATCACAGCCCAGACCGGCGGTGATCCAGAGGATGTGCACCTCGGCGACAGGCGATGGTTTTTGCGTAACTCGACCGTAGGGAACTGTTTCTGCTGCCATAGTTCTCCTTTCCGACATCAACCGTTAAGAACGGAGGCCGACGATTATTGAGTTGGGAATCGCACCCGGAAGAAGACAGACCAAGAGCGGTTCCCTAATTTGTTGACTAAGGTTCCTGAGTTTGAACGCTAAGTGTGCGTCGGTAGAATCAACAATCGGGGGGATACCGTACAAGCGGGAGGGCCACATTTTCAGCTGGGTGGTATCACTATTTTTTGTATCGGGGATTCCCTGATGGTTGGGGACGATTTTTTCGCAACAGCTTCATCGAGTGTCCAATCGAGGTTCAGACAGTTGCGGTCGTGAGTGAGGCACCGCCTTGAGGTCCCCGTCTTTTGAGGCCTGTCGTAGCGCCAATCCCTAAGCTGTTCTTCAGCTTTAACTCCGATAACCGCCGGATAGAAGTATAATATTCCTCGGAATTATGGCATCCCTATGTCTACTGTCTCGCCCACTCAAAGTTAGGCAATAACTAGGTTTATTGCCATACCTGCGGGCCGTTCCAAGCGTCTCAAGCGAACCAGCAAAGCGCTGCCAATAATTATCTTGCTCTGTCTGACGCGCTTCGTGCTATTCTAGGAATGCATCTTCTGAGTATGGTCGAGAAACGGAGACTATATGAAAATCGCGCAAGGGCCGGACATTCATAAAATGGTGCCGCCTTACGCCCCTTATCGTTCATTCAGGAACTATATCGACAGCCTGAAGCAAGGCATTCCGAGCCAGATTGATCGCAGTGTAATGCCGAGTATGTCTGGGGCGCTGCAATCACAGCTCACGTCAACATTGCGCTATCTGGGACTTGTGAATAGTTCCGGCCAGCCCACAGACAGGCTCTCTCGCATTGTTCACTCCGAGGGATCGGAGCGCAAATCAGCCTTCCAGAGCGTCGCTAAATCGGCCTATCCGTATCTTTTTGACGGCTTCGATCTAAAGACGGCCACGCCTAAAATGCTGAACGAGAAATTCTCTTCGATGAACGCATCGGGCGGGACTGTGGGAAAATGCGCCGCCTTCTTCATCGCGCTGGCTAAGGAGGCGGAGATTCCACTTGCTCCGCACTTACTTGTCAATATGCGCGGCAATCGCTCTGGGAAGCCGCGGCGCTCCAAACCAGAACTGAACGGCGCACAAGCTCAGAATGCGCCTGAGTCGAAGCTGTCGGCAGCGGAAATAGCATCTATGCCCTGGTCCCAAATGCTTCTGTCGAAGTTTCCGAGTTTTGATCCCTCATGGTCGCCTGAGGTCCAGGCGAAGTGGTTTGACATGTTTGGAAAGCTAATGAAGCAAGGTGAGGAAGAGCAAGAAAAAGGCAAGTGACCTTGATGGCTATGGCCCTTCGAGGCGACAGTACTCTTCGCCACAGCGCTAATGGACGCGTGGATTGTTGGAATTATGCCGCTTAGCGAAAATGGGGAGAAACGAATTCGCAAGAATCTTCAATACATACGGAATGGCCGGCGAGCTCACGCTGTCGTTATCGGCCACCTGACAGAAGTCCAATTGGCCAAAATGAATGCAGAGCGAGCCCAGCGTGGCTTCCCGCCGATGGATCCCAAAATTGTCTTTGTTGGAAAGCATGTCTACGACAGTCGAATTACCGAGGATGGATATTCTGTAGATGATGTGATCGCGCAAATTACCAGCGCGCTGAATGATGGCAGTGTATTCCATGCAAACCCGAAAATGAATTCGCTTGTGAACGAAACTGGCCGGGAAGATGGGTATGGAAATTTAGTATTCGATGAGGCAGTGTTTGAGTGCTCGGTTCGTTATCCGAAGCCCGAACTTCTGTCAGTAATTCCGAAGGGGGACAGGATTAAGCCCAAGAAAGAACATGGGCCGCGCTAACGCAGCCCATGTCCCAAAAGCAGCAGACCCGTCCGGGTAACTTCGTGCATGTCCGGCACACCGATCAGCTACATATATGATGCTCCCGCCTGCACCAAGATTCAAGAGAGAATATTAGGCGAACGTAACTGAAGTAAGTACAATGAATTCAAAGATTTGAAGGAACCTCGGTTGCGGTTAGATCTAGTGACGAAGGATAAGGGACAATCGGCCGAAGTTCCACGCCGGATTTAGGCCCTCGTTATGCGAAATAGTAGTGTGCTGTGCGGGACGCGCGAAGTCCTTCTATGTTGCTTTTTCGTTCATACTCCACTGAATGGCGTGCTGCATAAGTTCGCGGGCGCTGCGCAGCGAAAGTTTTTCCTTGATGTGGGCCTGATAGGACTCGACAGTTTTTATGCTGAGGTGGAGCTCTTCGGCGATCTGGCGAGTGCCGTGGCCTTCGCCGATGAGGCGGAAGACCTCGAGTTCGCGATCGCTGAGATCGGCGATGGAGGAGTCTCTTAGAGTGCCGGCGCCGGTGATGTAATGTTTGAGCATCTTGTTGGCGATGCGATCGCTGACATAAATCTCACCGCTTAGAATGCGGCGGACGGCCACCAGAACTTTTTCGGTAGCCTCCTGCTTCATAATGTAGCCATTTGCGCCGGCGCGGAGCGCGCGTTCGGCGTAGATCAACTCATCGTGCATGGAGAGAATCAGCACCGGCAGGCTGGGATGCGTGGTGCGGATGGTTTTCAGCAGGTCGAGGCCGTCGGGGCCATTGAGGGAAATATCGACGATGAGCACATCGGGATGGGCTGAGGTGAGCACATGCAGCGCGCCCATAGACTCTTCGGCTTCGCCGCAAACCACCATGTCGGATTCGCGGTTGATCAGCAGCGCCAGCCCCTGGCGCACGATGGGATGGTCGTCGACTACAAGAATTCTTTTCTTGGCGGGCTGATGCTGCGGT
The DNA here is from genome assembly GCA_050011375.1 of Candidatus Sulfotelmatobacter sp. Lineage (GTDB taxonomy): Bacteria > Acidobacteriota > Terriglobia > Terriglobales > Acidobacteriaceae > Sulfotelmatobacter. The sequence continues at coordinate 3,815 of JBEKJF010000044.1, read as the reverse complement.
TTGGGAGCCAGGCTCATGCGTTAACTTTTTCCTGCTTCACTTGATTTCTTCGTTCCCATCCGAAGGCAGGACTGGGAACAAACACGTGACCATGGTGCCGCCGGTTGAGATTCGTTGCACTTCGAGAGAACCTCCGACCATTCTGGCACGGTAGTTCATCAGATGCAGGCCCATTCCCTTGGTGCCCGGAGCGATAGCGCCGATTCCGTATCCGTCATCCTGAATGGTAAGCGTACCCTGATGCTGGAGTACAGCGAGGCGAATCAGGATCTGGCGGGCGTGACCGTGCTTGATTGCATTGTTCACCGCTTCGCGGGCAATGTAGTAAAGATGTGTGGCCACCGTGTCATCGTGAATGAGCACGGGAGCAAAACATTGGAATCGGCAGCTGACCGCGAATAAATCTTCCACCTCGCCTGCCCATTGCTGCAGTGCTGACATGAGTCCTTCCGCGTCAGATACAACGGGGAGCAATCCGCGCGCGAGTTCGCGTGTTTTGTGGATCGCCTCGTTCACCAGGGTGACGATCTTGGCGGCGTCGGCGGCTTCCGGCAGATTTTTTTCGGCGAGCTTCTGTTCCTGCACTTTGCTCATGAAGGCGATGCCGGTGAGATGCTGGCCCAGTCCATCGTGCAAATCTTGACCAATGCGGCGCTGTTCGCGGGCGCTAATCTCAAGAATGGTTTTCTCCAGGTGCTTGCGTTCGGTAATGTCGCGAATCGCACTCGAAACCAGCACGCCCTCTTCGGTTTCGAGTGGACTGAGACTGATTTCGACAGGGAACTCGCGGCCGTCTTTATGCAGGCCATAGAGCTCGTTGCCCGTGCCCATGGGACGCACGCGCGGCTCTCCGAAAAAATGTTTTCGGTGCTCGGGGTGTTTTTGCCGCAATCGTGCCGGGACTAGAAGTTCAAGTTCTTTTCCCAGCAACTCTTCGCGGCGGTAGCCAAACAATTTTTCTACCTGCGCGTTGACCAGAACAATTCTGCCCTCTCGATTGACGACTACAACCGCATCGGGCGCGGCTTCCAGCAGGCCGCGGAACTTGGCCTCCGCACGCTTGCTGACGTTGCGCTCGTCCTGCAATGCTTCTTCGGTGCGCTTGAGATCGGTGATATCGAAGCCCACTCCATGAATGAACCAAGGCTCGCCGTTTTCCTTGCGAATCATTTTTGCTTCGCAATGAAACCAGATGACGCGGCCATCGCGTGAAACCACGCGATACGCGGAACGCAAGGGATTGCCGGTGAGAAACATGTCGGCGGCTTCCGCGCTCCAGCGCTGCTTGTCATCGGGATGGATGTGCCGGTACCAGCGGACGGGATCCTCCAGCCACTCTTCCTGAGAAAAACCCAGCGCGGCTTCGATCTGAGGGCTGACGTAGGCTTCGCCGATTCCGCGATCGAGATATGCCATGAACACCACTGCGGGAATCTGCTCTACCAGCGCGCGATAGCGGGCCTCGATATTGGGCAGCTGTGTGTCGCTGTCACCATCTTTGGACCAGCCCTGATCCAGCTTTTCTGGCGGATAGACGACGCGTTTCGCCTTGGCGGGAGTGTGGCTCTGGCTAAAGACTCCGGCCAAGCCCTGAAGAATTTCCTCGGCCTGCGAGGGAGTGAGATCGGGCTCGTCAGCCGAAGGCGCATGAGCGTCAGCGGCGCCATTCGTTTGTTTTGGCCGCGAAAACGAAACCATTCGTTACTCCCAGAACAAGTACCTAGTACCCAGAAACGCAGCTTTGACTTGGGACTGGGTACTTGCACGCTAAACTACTGTGTCCGCTTGCGCCAGCTCGGTTCCTTATTTAACGAGGATTGCGTGAAGCGGCGCAAGGCGTGAATCGCGCGTCCGTAAGTTTGAACCGCGGCCGAAGACAAAAGCGAACCGGGCGGCTGATTCATGAAAGGCATGAATTTGTCGGGAAAGCCAGGCATGGTGCATCCAATGCAGATGCCGCCAACGTTGGGGCAGCCGCCAATGCCGCCCATCCATCCGCGTTTTCCAACGTTGCACTGAACCACCGGACCCCAGCATCCCAACTTCACGATGCAGAGCGGCGATCCATACTCTTCAGCGAACTGCGCCTGCTCGTAGAAGCCGCCGCGGTCGCAGCCTTCGTGCACTGTGTTGCCGAAGAGCCATGTGGGGCGCAACGCATCATCGAGCGGAATCATGGGCGCGCGGCCTGCGGCCATGTAAAGCAAATAGAGAAGCGTCTCCATGAAATTATCGGGCTGCACCGGACAACCGGGCACGCACACGATAGGAATCTCCGCTTTCGATTTCCATTTCCAGCCGAGGTAATCGGGGAGCCCCATACACCCGGTGGGATTGCCTTCCATGGCGTGAATGCCGCCGTAAGTGGCGCAGGTTCCCACCGCGATCACCGCCCACGCGTTGGGAGCGAGTCGATCGATCCATTCACAGGTCGTGATCGGCTGGCCGGTTTTGGGGTCGGTACCGAGTGAGGCCCAGTAGCCTTCCTCCTTATTGTGTTCGTTCGGGATGGAGCCCTCGAGGACAAGAATAAAATTTTCCATCTTGCCTTCGGCGGCTTGATGGAAAGGCTTTAAAAAATCGTCACCATTCGCCAGCGCGAGGAAGGGATTGTGCAGATTAACCTTGGGAGTCCAGGGCAGAGAGCCGAGGACGATTTCTTCGATGCTGGGCTGAGTGGCTGCGGTCATGGCGATGGTGTCGCCGTCGCAGCCTAACCCGGCGGTGATCCAGAGCACGTCGATTTCTTTGATTGCTTCTTGCTTGATCGCGCCGCGCTCGTCGGGCATCGTCACGGCGGCTATTCTATCAAGTAATCTGGTCTAGCCTCATTTGCTCCAGTCACGCCGAGAGCTTGCTCGAATACAAGGCCATGCCGACGACGGCATCCATGCCAAGCGCCTCGAGGTTGTCGATCTCCTGTTGTGTCGTGATGCCTCCGGCGACTATCAGGCGACGCGATGTGGCTTTGCGGATTGCCAGCACGGTTTCTATCGGGATTCCGCCCATCAAACCTTCTGTGTCGACATTGGTGTAGAGGAAAGTTTCGCAGAACGGTTCGAGAGCGTGAATCATGTCGAAGGCGGTAATCGTGGTTTCTTTGCGCCAGCCGTCGATGGCAACGCGTCCGCCGCGAGAATCGAGCGCGAATACCAGCGCCGTTGTGCCGAGTGCATTCGCCAGCGTGGCGGCGAATTCTGTATTGATCTGAGCGTCCTTTATTAAAGACGACCCGAGAATGACTCGACTCGCGCCGGCTTGCAGAACTTCGCGGGCAGTTTCGATGCTGTGAATTCCGCCGCCTACCTGGCATGTGAGGCGCTTTGAGATTTGAGCCACGAGTTCCCGGTTGTTGCCGACTCGCTTCGCTGCATCGAGATCAATGACTTGAACGATGGGATATTTTGAGAAGCGTTCGATCCAATAATCGAAGTTGTCGAACTCCAGCGCTTTCGTCTCGCCCTGCACTAACTGCACAATCTTGCCGCCCATCAGATCGATCGACGGAATCAGCATGGCCACCTCATAGGGATGCCGGCGTTGCTCAGTTCGATTTTTAGTTCGCCGATGTTTTCGAGGCCGAAGTGGAAGATGGAAGCCGCCAGAGCTGCGTCGGCGCGGCCTTCGCGAAATACTTCGATGAAGTCGCGCGCCGATCCAGCGCCTCCTGAGGCGATTACAGGAATCGAAACTGCTTCGGCCACGGCGCGCACCAGTTCGCAGTCGAAGCCGGATTGAGTTCCGTCGCGGTCCATCGAAGTCAGCAGAATCTCGCCCGCTCCGCAGGCAGCGGCTCCCTGCGCCCACTCGACGGC
>JBEKJF010000043.1:0-19835 GCA_050011375.1 Candidatus Sulfotelmatobacter sp. | reverse complement strand
GATTCTCGCCGGAGAAACTCCTGCCTCGATCAGTTGGAAGCTGGCGAATAAACTGGTCTTCTCTAAGATTCGCGCTGGCATGGGCGGCAAGGTCACAACATTCATCTCCGGCGGCGCACCTCTCGGCCGCGAACTCGCGGATTGGTATGCCACCGTCGGCATCCGCATCCACGAAGGCTACGGCTTGACCGAAACTTCTCCAGTCATCGCCGTCAACACGCCTATCCACCATCGCATCGGCACTGTCGGCAAAATCCTGCCCAACCTCGAAGTGCGCATCGCCGCCGACGGAGAAATTCTGGTCCGTGGCCCTTCAGTCTTCAAGGGATATTGGAAACGCCCGGAAGAAACTCAGAATGCATTCGAAGATGGCTGGTTCAAAACCGGAGACATCGGCAACATCGACGCCGATGGATATCTCTCGGTCACCGACCGCAAGAAAGAACTGATAAAAACTTCAGGCGGAAAATTCATCGCTCCGCAACCCATCGAGAACACTTTGAAGTTGTATCCGCTAGTAGGAACAGCCGTCGTCGTTGGAGACAAGCGCAAGTTCGCCTTCGTTATAATTTCGCCGAACTTCACACTACTCGAAGAATTAGCGCGCGCCAACAACATAACTTTTTCTTCGCGCACCGAGCTCGTAGCCGATCCGAAAATTCAAGCGCTCTACGAAGGATTTGTAGAAGACGTAAACCAGAATCTCGCGCGCTTCGAAAAACTAAAACGCGTCCTGCTGCTTCCCGACGAATTCACCGCTGACAACGGCTCGCTCACGCCCACGCTAAAACTCCGCCGCCGCATAATCGAAGATCGCTATCGCAAACAGATCGACGAAGTTTACGCCCAAGCGGAAGCCGCATCACCCTAGCGATGTTGTCATTCGGGATATTGTCATTAGCGATGTTGTCATTCCGAAGCGGCGCAGCCGCAGAGGAACCTGCTTTCCTGTCCGCCACGGCGCCCTCATCACATCGGGACTATCCCATCCCAGCCAGGTTTTCATTACAATGTACTCATGACCGACCCACTCGTAATCGCTGGCCGCACATTTCGTTCCCGCCTTATCGTCGGCACGGGAAAATACAAATCCTTCCAGGAAACCGCGCGCGCCCTCGAAGCCAGCGGCGCAGAGATGGTCACAGTTGCTGTCCGCCGCGTCAACCTCGATCGCAACAAGGAATCTTTGCTCGACTACATCGATCCCAAGAAGTATTTCTTGCTGCCGAACACGGCGGGTTGCTACACCGCAGATGAAGCTATCCGCGCCGCACGCCTCGGCCGCGAGGTCGGCCTCTCGGACTGGGTGAAGATCGAAGTCATCGGCGACCAGGCCACGCTTTACCCCGATGTGCAAGCCACGCTCGAGGCCACGCGCGTTCTGGTCGGCGAAGGATTCACCGTTCTGCCCTACACCTCCGACGACATTGTCTACGCCAAGCGCCTGGTCGATGCCGGCGCGGCCGCCGTGATGCCGCTCGGCGCTCCCATCGGCAGCGGCATGGGCATTCAGAACCAGGCCCACATCCGCATCCTGCGCGAAATGATCACCGGCGTTCCGCTGATTATCGATGCCGGAGTCGGCACAGCCTCCGACGCCGCCATCGCCATGGAACTCGGAGCTGACGCCGTCCTCATGAACACAGGAATCGCGGGAGCGCAAGATCCGGTGCTGATGGCCGAAGCCATGCACCACGGCGTGCTGGCCGGACGCCAGGCCTACCTTTCGGGCCGCATGCCAAAGAAGTTGTACGCCACGGCGAGTTCCCCGCTAGAAGGCGTGGTGCGTTAGATTTGCGAACATGTAGGACCGGGTCTTTGACCGGTCGCCGAGCGCAGTCCGGCCCCGCAAGCCATGAGCAATTCTTCAGAACGCGCTGCAGATTCAACCACCGCCATCGCTCCCATGCTCTCGGTTCGCCGCGGAGCAAAGGCCATTGAGTTCTATAAGGCAGCATTCGGAGCACGGGAGTTGTACCGCGTTGACAATGACGACGGAGATGTAGTGGCTCGGCTCTCCGTAGGTCGCGCCGAGTTCTGGGTCGCTGACGAATCTCCAGAGAACAAAAACTTTAGCCCTGAATCTCTCGGAGGAGGTTCTGTACGGATGGTGATGGTTGTGGGAGATCCGGATGCCGCGTTCGAACGGGCCGTCGCGGCGGGAGCCACAGTGGTGTGGCCAGTGGCCAACCAATATGGCTGGCGCTTGGGACGAATCGTCGATCCCTTCTGCCATCACTGGGAAATCGGCAAACCGCAGCAGTAGTAAATCCGCAATAAAAAAAGGACGGCCGCAGCCGCCCGATTCACAGCCAAATCTACCTCAGAGCATCTTCACGCCGTTAACGTGAATGGAATCGCCACTCTGCGTTCCGGTCACAGCGACATGGTGTCCCGCATGACCCTTCAGCGCATCCTGGTTATCCACGGCCAGAACTCTCGAATCGCCGTCGGTGACGACTACCATCTTCTCGCCCGCCGTCACGCATTTCTGAGCGCACGCCGCGCCGGCAGCGCCCGCCATCTTCGCGCCGCATTTCGCGTCAGTCACCCAACCATTTACGGTGGTGCTCTTCCCCATATCGTCAACCGCCAAAGCCGTCAGGGCGAACACAAACAATACTGCAAGACAAAGCACTAGAACTTTTCTCATGGCCGATTTTTCTCCTTTTTGAAATTCCGATCGCGGTCGGCAGGTGAATGGCAGGAAATCTAATCCCAGGTGCGGCAGCAACTCAACGCCGCTGATCGGCGATCGACAATCAACGATCAACGTCCCAAACTATACCACACAGGAACCCTACGATTGTCACGTAGGCGGACGCTTTCCGCGCTGGAACAAGCGGAAGCATGCCTTCACTTTTTTGCTGAGTGATTCGCTGGAGGCACTGGAGTCGCCGCCACTGAAGGGACGTACACATATTCTCCCGGGCGCAAATACCGCAACTGCTCGCGCGCTTCCTTCTCGATCGCTTTTTCGTCCGTCTGCAATCCCTGAATCTTCTGCGCGTAGAGTTCGTTTTCCTTCTGCTCCAGCGCAATCCGCTTTTGCAGGGATTTGTATTCAAGGCGCTTCTGTTTGTAGATAATCATCCCGTTGACGCCGAACATCACGTGTACAAACAGTAAGCCGGTACTCACCGCTACGGTGATCGTCGCGATGCGCCGCCGCAAGGAATAAACTCGCATCCCCAATGGACGAAAAATCCCTACCCATGAAGCAGCCAGCGCCTCCGCCTGTGGCGCTCTCTCGGCCATCGCGCGTAACCCATCTTGCGGACTAGGAAATCGCCGAATTCTTGAACTATCGTCCACTCGAAAATCCATTGCCTCGCCGCCTCGCTCAACTTCGCTGAGCCGTCTTCGAAAGAGGTCAGCATCTCAGTGGACTGCTCTGTTGCCTGTGACGTCAAGCGAAAGTTTTCTCGCCGCAAAGATTGCGAACCAACTTGGTTACATATAACCGTCAACTTCCGCTGCGTGGCTTGAGAGCTGCTACTCTCTCATCATCAGTTGACCGATGTCTGACCGCTGAGAGCTGAAAGCCGATTTTCTATGACCGACAAACGAATCGTTCTCACCACAGCTGGCTCGGAAGAAGAAGCGAACAAGATCGCTCGCCATCTAGTGGAACGGCGCGCGGCTGCGTGCGTCAACATCGTCCCGCAAATTACATCGATCTACCGATGGAAGAATAATGTTGAAGAAGCTCGCGAGTGGCTCTTGATCGTCAAGACAACGGCCGCGGCCTTTGAAGCAGTGCGCGATGCAATTGCAGAACTCCACTCCTACGAAGTCCCCGAATGCGTCTGCCTGACCATCGAAGATGGGTCACCGAGCTATTTGGATTGGATCGCCGAATCCGTTTCAGTGGAAGAATGACCGAGACTGATACTCGGAAGCAACAGACCGTTTTCGTGAATCATTTGATTTCGCTTTATCCGTAAAATCCGTGCAAATCCGTGGCCAAGGCCGTTCTAGATCGCGGCCAAGCCCATTTCCAGATCGTCAAGAATGTCGTCGATATCCTCTATCCCCACCGAGATGCGCACCATGCCGTCAGTGATGCCGATTGCCTTGCGTCCTTTTACGCCGAGTCCGGCGTGCGTCATGGTTGCCGGATGCGAGATCAGCGTCTCCACTCCGCCGAGCGACTCTGCCAGCGAGCAGACGCGAAGTTTCTTGAGCATCTTGTTGGCATTCTTCAGCGATCCCGTCTCAAACGTGATCATCGACCCGAAGCCGCTCATTTGGCGTTTTGCCAGTTCATGCTGCGGATGATCCTTAAGCCCCGGATAAAAAACTTTCTTCACCTTCTTATGCTTCGCCAGAAAATCCGCGACGATGCGGCCGTTGCGGTCGTGGATCTCCATGCGCGCGGCAAGCGTCTTCACCCCGCGCAGCAGAAGCCAACATTCGAACGGAGAAAGTATTGCTCCCGCAGCCTTCTGCAGGAATGCCAACTTTTCCGCTTGCTCGGGCTTGCTGCATACCACTACGCCTCCGAGTCCATCGCTGTGCCCGTTAAGAAATTTCGTGGTTGAATGCAACACCATGTCCGCACCGAGCGCCAACGGCTGCTGGAAGTATGGAGACATAAATGTGTTGTCCACTACTAACTCGGCTTTCTTGCGGCGGCAAATCTGGCTGATCGCCGCGAGATCGCTTAACTTCATCAGCGGATTCGTTGGCGTCTCCACGTACACCATGCGCGTGTTCTTGCGAATCGCACGCTCCACGTTTTCGGCATCCGAAGTATCCACGTAGGAAAATTCCAGTCCGAAGTTGGTCAGCACCTGGTTAAACAGCCGCGGAGTTCCGCCATACAAATCGTTCCCGCAAACTACGTGATCGCCCGACTTCAGCATGCACGCGACCGCGTTGATCGCAGCCATTCCGCTGGCAAACACCGGCGCTGCAACTCCGCCTTCAAGCGATGCGAGGTTTTCTTCCAGGCGCGTTCGCGTGGGGTTCGAGACGCGGGAATATTCGTAGCCCTTGTTCTCGCCGATGCCCTGCTGCACGTAGGTAGAAGTGGGATAGATCGGGACTGTGACCGAGCCAGTTAAAGGGTCGGGCTGCTGTCCGTCGTGGATGGCGCGCGTGGCAAAACCGAGTTGCTGAGTGGATTTCATTCGACAGTTCCAATTTGGGAGGTGCTGGAGTTGGGAGGGTACCCCCCTCCCCCCGGTATATTAGAATCTTCAACTTAGCGGCAAAACGCGAAAAGATCCAATTGAATCAGTGAGTTGCGGGTAAAATATTGAAAGCAAAGGGCTTATGCAATGCTTGCAGCTGTAAGCCCTTTAGAATCAGCGCACAGCTTTAAGACTTATCGTGCAAAATACTGAGGGCAAACAAGTTAGTCGCAAAAAATGGCTCGTAGACCAATCGCGATGGCGTTTGTGCATGCCAATCTCAGTCCGACGACTATGTAAGGGTTTCACCTCGCTGTCGTTTGAGTCAAGGAGAATTCCGGGAGATCTTTAACCACGGAGGGCACCCTTCGACTGCGCTCAGGGCAGGCTCGGTCACACGGGGTAAGGCTCGCTGAAAATTCCAGCGAATCGACTTAGACTCCGCCCTCGAAGATCTTCTTCGACAGATACCGCTCGGCCGAATCCGGAATGATCGTTCCCACACGCTTCCCCGCGCCCAGTCGTTTCGCCACTTGCAAAGCTGCAAACACCACCGCTCCGCCGCTGGACCCTGCCAGCACACCCTCGCGCGCCGCGAGCTGCTTCACCGTGGCAAAAGCATCTTCATCGTTCACTGCGATTACTTCATCGCATACCGCTGGGTCAAATGTTTCTGGGATGAAATTATTTCCGATGCCTTCGACTTTGTGCGGGCCGGCCTCTCCACCGCCGAGGACGGAACCTTGCGTGGTCACCGCAACTTTCAACACTCCCGGCACATGCTTTTTCATGTAGCGCGCCACACCAGAAAAAGTTCCGCCCGTGCCGCAGCCCAGAACCACGGCGTCGAGTTTTCCATCCATCTGCTCGAACATTTCAACGGCGGTGGTTTCGTAGTGGTAATCAGGATTCGCCTGGTTCTCGAACTGCCCCGCCATAAACGCACCGGGATCCCTGGCCACCAGTTCTTTCGCGCGCCGAATCGCGCCTTGCATCCCCTCTTGGTCGGGAGTGCGATCGACCTGGGCGCCGAGCGCCCGCATGATGATGACTTTTTCCTGCGAGAAGTTTTCTGGAACGAACAGCTTGACCTTATATCCGCGATTCACTCCGATCAGCGCCAGCCCGATTCCAGTATTGCCCGCCGTCGCTTCCACAATCGTGCCCCCGGGCGCGAGCTTGCCTTCCTGCTCGGCTCTGCGAATGATGCCAATGGCGGCGCGATCCTTCACGCTCCCGCCCGGATTCAAATATTCGAGTTTGGCAAAGATGTCGGCCGAGCCGGCGGGAACCAGCCGCTTCAGGCGGAGCATGGGAGTGCCGCCGACCAACTGCGTGATGTCATCGGCGACCTCTAAACGGGAGACTTCAGAGTTTTTCAAGTGCACGTTACAGGGTAAGGGGGAGAGTTCGGAATCGTCAATCGCAAGGGCCAGTTAGTTTCCGGCAGGACCGTTACCATGGTCATCTCTCGCAAGTCCGCATTCTGGTTGCGCACGCACTCAAGGTTTTCCGCCATTTCACCGATCTGACAGGTTGGCCGGCAATTCAGGAGAGCCAATGCGTCGACGAATCGTTGGATTGGCCTTTTTCTGTGTATCCCTGTGCGCGGACCCGGTCATCCTGAAGGCGCAGGACTTTAAGCTCTTTGACCGCACGGTTCAGGTCCATGGCTACGTGTCGCAAGGATTCGTTTACACCAACGACAACAATTGGCTGACCATGGACACCAGCTCCGGCAGTGCCGCCATGACCGATATGGCTTTGAACGCATCCAGCCAGATCACAGACAAGCTCCGGGTCGGCGCGCAAGGCTACGATCGCAATCTGGGCCAACTCGGGCAATACCATCCCTCGCTCGACTGGGCCCTGGCGAATTACCGTTTCAAAAGTTGGTTCGGCGTTCGAGGCGGCAAAGTCAAAACCACACTTGGACTTTACACGGACACTCAGGATTTGGACTTCCTCCGAGTCTTTGCGCTGCTTCCGCAGAGCATCTATCCGGCCGACCTGCGCGACGCCACCATCGCCCACCTGGGCGGCGATGTCTACGGCAACATTTCCCTTAAGCACGGCCTCGGTGATCTCTCCTACACCGCCTACGCTGGCCATCGCAGCGACAGCATTTACAGCGGCTACGCCTATTTCCTCAGCCAGTACGCAACGTACCTCAAGAGCTTTGGTGGCCTGCAGTATGGCGCAGACCTACACTGGCGCACGCCTTTGAAGGGACTTCTGGTAGGAGGTTCCCGCCTGGATGAGGACATTACCGGAAAGGGCGTGGGCGTGAGCCCTTTCAACTATATGGCCGGCGTGCAACCCTACTACGAGTCTTCGAAAGCCGACTGGGTGAACCAGGTCTATGGGGAGTACGAAAGGGGCAAACTGCGGGTCGACTCCGAGTACCGGCGTTACTGGCGCAACCAGCAAGTGTTCAACGGCACGTCCGAAGACTTGGCCGACATCCGCGGATGGTACGTCTCCGGCGCCTACCGGGTTTCGAAGCGATTTCAATTCGGCTCTTATTACTCCCGCTACACAGTCACCAACAGGACCGCCGGCCTGCTTAGCGCCATCGCGACTCCGGCAACCGATACCAGCCTCCCGGCAAACCACGACTATGACAAGGTTGTTGCCGGCCGGGTTGACCTAAACCGGTTCTGGAATGTGAAGGTGGAAGGCCACTTCATGAATGGCTACGGCGACGCTCCGTATCCCAACGGATTCTACCCCCAAGTGAATCTGCACGGGTTCAGCACAACCACGAACGCTCTGGTCGTCAAGACCAGTTTTAATTTCTAAACGAGGGAGGCCGTCGACCGAACATCGCGATGAAAAACGGAAGGTCTCCTCTTCTCTTTACCGTCGGCGTAATCCTAGTCGCAATGCTTGGCCCTTTCCCTGTTCTGGCCAGCGACTTCAAGCTGATTGCCAATTCAAGCTTGAAAGCAGATAGCGTTTCCGCGGAGGAACTGAAGAAAATCTTCCTGGAGGAGAGTAGCTCGCTGAGCGACGGAACGCACGTCGAACCCGTACTGGAAAGTGATGGGCCGGTTCACCGGGCCTTCCTGCAACAGTGCCTCGGCAGAAGCAGCGACGATTTGCAGTCCTACTATCGTGCTCTGGTGTTCACCGGCAGAGGTTCCATGCCGAAGGAACTGAGTTCCGATGCCGGGGTGGTCGCCTATGTCGCCAGGACGAGGGGCGCCATCGGTTATGTAAGCATCGCAACCAGCACGGAGGGTGTGAAGACTCTTACCCTATTGGACAGCAAGGACAATGCACAAAGAAAGGTGATTCGCCGTGTCAAGCCGGAATACCCGGAGACTCTGCGGCGGCTTAAGATTGGCGGCACCGTTCGTTTGCGAGTAACGATCTCGGCCAAGGGCAATGTCGAGGAGGTCGAGTTGCTGGGAGGGAATCCAATTCTGGGTGAGGCTGCGATAGTTGCCGTGAAGCAATGGGTTTATACCGCCGGCCATTCCCGAGAACTCATCGAAGTCAGCATCCAGTTCGATCCCCACTCATAATTCTCTTCCGGTGCCGCGCCTCACGCCTACGGCGAGTCTGAAGTTGTTTCCACAGCGAAAAATCCGGGCACGACCGGCGGAATCGGGCAAGCCGCCAAGCGATTAACTGAGCCAGACAGAAAAGTTGAGCGTGAGGGCAATGGTAATCACGCAAGGCAATGGCAGGCGTGAATGGCGCGGGCTAAGCTTGGCATAAGCCGTTGTGTGGAATCGTGCGGGGGTTATTTTTGGCTGAGTGGCGCAAGCTGGTTTGCGGCGTGATGATCGCTGTGCCGATCATTGTTCCGGCGATTGTGATGTTGCCAGCGCCGCTGCTGGGGCAGGACTCAGAACGGGCGATGCTCCACAGCGATGGAGGAGCATCGCTGAACGGGAAAGCTGCGCCTAATTCTTCCGCGATTTTTCTGCACGATCGCATCGAGACCCGCCCGGAAAGCACCGCCAAGATCGACACCGAAGGTTCCACGATAACCGTGCTGCCGCGCACCGTGTTGGTTTTTGAGGGGGAAGAACTCATCCTCGAACGAGGCGGCCTGCAACTGAATAGTGCCCGCGGAATGAAAGTGCGCGTGAACTGCATGACGATCATTCCCCTGACGCAGGACTGGACGCGTTACGACGTCAGCGATGTCGGCGGAAAAGTCATGGTGGCTGCCTACGAAAATGACGTCAAGATTCACGATGCGGGCGCGGCCGTTCGGCAGTCGAAGCAGGCCGGACCGCCGGACGTGACCGTACATCGAGGGGAGCAAATTACTCGAGACGAAAGATGCCGCACAGGGTCTACTCCCGCTCCGGTGGACGCCAAAGGAGCCATTCTGAATAGCCCTTGGGCGAAAGGAACTGGAATCGTGGCGATCGGCGTACTTACATGCTGGGCTTTATGCCGAGGGGGCGAACCCGTCAGCCCGGTTTGGCCTTAGCGGCTCACGGTAGTTTGGGCAATCTGCGATTAAATCTGACAATTTTCTACGAGGCAATTCTCTAGCTGCCGCTGTGCAGCCGATCGATATCGGCATTGGTATAGACGCGGGTCGCGCGCCGAGTCTGCGCTCTGCCATAGGCCGCTCCTTCGACCACAGTGACTCCATAGCCACGTTCGCGTAGTTCCTGCACCGTGGTCATCTCCGAGACTCCAGTGTCGAGAATACTTGCCGGAAGCTCGTTGGAAGCCGACTCAGCGGTAAAACTGATCTCGATGACGCTGGGCGCGTGTGCGCCGTAGTAGATGGGAAACAAATCCGTCGCGGGCTGAGCGTCTGCGGCTGGCGGCAGGACTGTCTGATCTGCGGCGCCGGCAATCAGGACGCCCGTCGCATTGCTGGCGCCGACCTGGAGCGGAGGGTCGGTCAACGTAATGGAAGGCGTGGAAATGGAACGCGCGAAAACAGGCGACCCGTAATTCATCAGATACTGCGGGCCAGAGGGAAAGTTCGTATCCTGACCGATGGCGATACCAAGAGTTGAAAGAACGAATAACATAACGCAAAGGCGGACGCGCATTGGAAACCTCCGAGTTGCCGCAGTTGTCGATTATGAAACAGAAGAAGGGATCGAGGCGAGAGTCGTTGGACTCTATTTAGGGCTCTGATCCTTACCTTAATGCGGCTTCGGGTCTGGGCTCTGGGCGGGCGTTTCGGGCTGCATCGACTGTAACTCGCGGCGCCTGCGGCGGCCGGCGCGCAGCAGGAAAAACATGTAGAGAACGATCCCAATATTCGCGGCAAACATCACCGAGCGCACGATCGTGATGCCGCGCATAAGCTCCCGGATTTCGAGCGGGAGAAGCAGGGTCCCGGAGACGAAGGCAAGCCATTCTGCCCAGGTACGTTGCTTCCACAGGCCGTAGGCCTCAGCAAAACGCAAGCAGGAATAGGTAAAGGCGAGTTCCGCGGCGGCCCACAAGCGCGCGTCGGTCAGGTTGTCGGCGAAATCGAGAAAGAGTTGCGCCCAGTGCCGGTCGGTGCTGATGTGCAACAACGCGAGCAGGCTCTCGGCATACACCCAGGCATCTTTGTGGACGAGCAGGAGGGCGCTGAGGCCAATCAACAAAACAAAAATGCCCTTGGCGAACTCGAAAGAAGCAACCGCGCGCAGGAGATTTTTCTGAGCGGTTTGCAGGTCGATTTTCGTGGCCGAGAGCATACGGCGCGCAAGGAATTCTCAGGGTACCACGGTTGGCGCAACGTTTTCAGGTTTCCGATCCTTCAGAATCAGCGTTTCCCGGAGCGAACCGCGGCGCGAAGTTCGTTCACAATTTCGCGAGAGGCCTTGATGGCTGCGGCATGCTGGTTGACGTTGAACGAGATCGCGCCAACGCGAGCGTGTCCGCCGCCTCCGTAGCGCTCACAAATCTTCGCGAGATTGACGACCGGCTCTTCTGGAGCCCAAGGGTTCGAGCCCACCGAGACCTTCACGCGGAAGCTGCTCTTGCTGAGTCCCACACTGTAGATGGATTCGGGATGGAGATAGTAAGGCACGAATTTGTTGTAGCCCTCGAGATCTTGATCGGAGACGTCGAAAAAGATTGTTCCATCGACGCACTCCGCGCGCTGCTTAAGAATTTCAATCGAGAGTTCGTGGCGGCGAAGCAGCGGAGGCAGCAGCGGAGCCACGAAGGGCACTTCCAGAATTTCTGCCAGCGACTTCGTGGCAAGAAGTGGAATGAGGTTGGGGACGAAGCGGTCTGGCGCGGATTCGATGACCATGGTCAGCTTCATGGCAGGCGCCTGCATCTCGACGGCGGTCTTGGCATCGGCGTAGAGCGCGGCGTCGATGACGTCGGTCCAATGCACCAGGTCAGCCAGCGGAGTGGGATCGAAGCCGAAGCGCTGCTGCGCGATCATGGCGATAAAACTGGTGCAGGATTTGAAATCCGGATCGTAGAACTTTCGATTGCTCTGGTCGCGCTCAAAGTGCGCCGCATCCTCCGGCGAGAGAAACGCGCTTAGATGATGGTCGAACCACCAGGTGATTTTCGGCGAAGGGGAATATTTGAAATCGACGATGGCGTTTTCGTCGCCATCGAAATGAGATTCGTCAAACAGCGACCCCGCGCGATGCACGAGACCTGAGAAGACAAACTCGGCGTCGTCACGAATGCGCTCGCGATAAAAGCGGGAAAAGATGGCGGCGGAAGAAGCGCCGTCGAAACATTTGTCGTGATAAAAGACTCTGACTTTCAAATGAACGCCCCAGTTCGCCAAAGATCCCGCCGCCGGCAAAGGCACTATCCCAGTGCATTTCGGGCGGCAGGGGAAAGCTAATAGGAATGACAGCTTAGGGGAAGAAAGTCAAGGGCGATCGATTGCGGGCGGTGGCTCAGTCTGAAGTTTCGTCTTTGGCGACACCTTAAGCGGGGCCGCCTTGCAGGCGAAGCGAAGGATCTCCTAAATCGATGGGTGTATCTATCGGAGATCCCTCACCCGGCTGAAGTGCGCCGGGTTTCGGGATGACGCCCCTGAAAGATGACGCCCCTCAAAAGGGAGACAGACTCGACTGAGCCTATCCCGCCTGCTTCTGAGCCAGGTCGCCGATTATGGGCAGCTTGAACATCTGGCCCTGATTCGCCTTCAGCAGCAGGATGATCCAGAGAACTAATGCCCCCAACATAACAAGCAGGTGAAGCGGTCCGGTCAGCAAAATCAAGAACGGAACGAAGGTCAAAATCGAGAGCAGGACCTGAATAGCGAACACCGCCACGCTGAAGAAAATGCTTTGGTAGGAATGGAAGCGGACGAACCGGCTCTGGTTGTAGGGAGCGGTCGCAAGAAAGACGATTGCTGGAATAAAGGTTATGTAGGCCAGCATCCCGGCCATGTTGTCAGTCATTCCCGTCGCAGCCGCGGCGGGCGTGCCTGCGGTCCGGCCGGCGCACGCCGCGCAGGTGGTCGTGCCATCGGCGATCTGAGTGCCACACATATTGCAAAATGCCATTGAAGCCCCCCTATTTTCGCTGGGAACCCCGGCTTCTTTTAAGCCACGTGCCTTCGGCCCCGAACGACGATGCGGAAAAATACCAGAAAATCACACGGGAAGCAATCAACAAGTTTGTGGTTGGGGCGAGATTAGTTCGCAGGACTCTGCCGTTCCGCAAAGTGGCCCACCACGGGGAGCTTGAACATCTCGCCTTGCAGAGCCTTCACCACGAGGACGACCCAAACTGCAAAAAACGCGAGCGGGATCACCACAGAAACCAGCAGGATAAGCAACCGGCCGAGCGTTGGAATGAAAAACAGAGCGAAGCCCGCAACCCTCAGCATCGCGCCGATAACCAGGGCCGCAAGGCATAATCCGAGGCATTGAAAAGAATGAAAGCGCAGGAACCGATTCTTGCTGTAAGGCGGGACTAAAAGAAAAACGATCGCCGGAAGAAGGAAGTACGCCAGGGCCCCGGCGAGCGTCTCGGGGATCCCGCCCACGGTGCCGCGTGCGCGGGCGACTTTCTTGGGATGAATCGGGTGGCCGCAGTCGGGACAACAAGCGGCGGTATCGGGCATGGAAACGGCGCAGGCGGGGCAGGAAATCGGCATGATTGAGGGTAACTCGTTGCCGCGCACCTTATCAGAACGCGGTGCGGCATGGCAAACATCGCGCGGCATCCCGTTAAAGAGATTGACCCGCCATAATCTGAGTAGTACTGTTCACAGCAAATTTCTGCAAGGGCGCTTAGTGTGCTCGTTCGACTTGGGGGGTGAAACTTCATGTTCTGTTCGAGCTGTGGAAACGAAGTTCCAACAGGTGAGAGGTTCTGCCGGGTATGCGGAAAGGAAGTTTCCGTCGCTGCAGCGCCAGCCTCCACTCTTGGACCGGCGGCTGAGGGCACAGTTTTCCCGGCGCAGACGAGCGGTAAAGCAATCACTAGTCTGGTTTGCGGTCTTTTTCTGTTTGCCTTTCCGCTGTCGGTCCTGGCGATAATATTTGGGCATCTCGCCGTTTCCGAGATCCGCAGGAGCGCCGGGCGACTCAGGGGCGAAGGTATGGCTATCGCTGGACTTATTCTGGGCTACGTCGGGCTGGCGATTATTCCAGTGATCCTGATCATCGCTGCGATTGCGATTCCTAATCTCTTGCGGGCACGCATAGCGGCGAACGAAGCATCGGCGATACGCTCGGTTCAAGACTTAATCGTTTCCGAGACTGGTTACGCTTCGTCCCATCCCGACGCGGGATATACCTGCTCGCTGGCGGATCTTGCTGACGCTGGGTTAATCGACAGGCGGTTAGCCAACGGACCGAAATACGGATATATCTTTGAACTGCTAGGATGCCGCGCGCGCGCCGGGAACCCGGCAAACGTGAGGTATCAGGTGGTAGCCTACCCCCAAGCCCCCAATCAATCGGGGACGCGATCATTTTGCTCTGACGAATCCGGGACCATCAAGGTGGATGTGACCGGCTCACGCCAGCATTGCATGGTGAATGGATCAAATTTGTTTTAGAGAAGCAGAATCGTTGCCGCAGGTGTTGGCGCGATTGTTCGTTCAGGCCGGCTGCCTTTTGCGGCAGTCTTCGCAAACGCCATAAATCTGAAAAGTGTGACGAGTTGTGGCGTAGCTGTGCCTGCGACCGATTTCCTTCTCCAATTGTTCGACTTCGCGAGAAAAAAATTCCACCGAACCGCCGCACTCCGTGCAGACCATGTGGTGATGGCTGCGGCGGTTGTACTGATGTTCGTAACGGGCGATGCCGTCGTGGAAGGCGACCTCGCTGGCCAGTCCGCATTCGGCCAGCAGCTTGAGAGTGCGGTAGACGGTGGTGTAGCCGATGCCGGCATCTTTTTTTTGAACGAGGCGGTGAAGTTCGTCGGTAGAGAGATGGTCGCGCGTTTCGAGAAACGAGCGCAAGATGGTGTCGCGCTGCGCCGTCTGTTTGAGGCCGACGCGCTTGAGGTGCTGGTGGAGAATTTCCTGGGCCTCGCGCACCATCTCACGCGAGATGGAGGGCTGGTCGTCGATTCGCTTCTGCAGCATGAAGGGTCAGAATAGCACCGGGGCATCTTGAAAATGAAATTCATTTTCAGTGCGGCGTGGCCAGTTCAAGAAAATCTTCAACACAGAGGTCACAGAGGATCACAGGGTAAATCTGAGCGTTATCGCTGCTAGAATCAAACCTTATTCATGAGCACTTTGACTGTCACTGGCGTTCCTGCTGCCCGGCGTTCGGCCGGCCTTCGCGTTTTTTTGTGGCTGCTATTGATTTTGCTTGTGCTGGTTGCGGGCGGGGCGGCTTACGCCTACTTCGTCGCGCGCTCAGCCTTGCCGCAGCTTGATGGAACGCTCGCAGTAAAAGGACTTTCCGCGCCGGCGAAGGTGACGCGAGACGGCCACGGCGTGCCCGCAATCGAGGCCGCGACGCTGGAGGATTTATTTCTGGCGCAAGGCTACGTGACGGCGCAGGATCGGCTCTGGCAGATGGACGCGATGCGGCGCTTTGGCAGCGGAGAACTTTCAGAAATTCTGGGGCCGGACTTGCTGAAGGTCGATCGCGGGCAGCGCATTCTGGGCCTGCGGGCGGCGGCGCGGAAATCATTGCTGATGGCGAGTCCGCGTGATCGTTCCTATTTCGACGCATATGCGCGGGGAGTGAATGCGTTCATCGAGACTCATGGCAGCAGCCTTCCCATTGAATTCCGTATTTTGAAGTACCGGCCGAAGCTGTGGCAAGCCGAAGATTCCATCGTCATCGCCAATCAGATGGTGAAGGATCTCAACTACTACGCCTTTGGCGACACATTCTCGCGAGAAAGAATTCTGGCCAAGCTTGGGCCGGAGCTGACTTCCGATTTGTATGTGAACCGCTCGTGGCACGATCGTCCGCCGACGGTCATGCGCGAAGACCTCACCGATGAGGAAAATCCGGGCGACTCGAACGACGACGATGACGATGATGACGACGGTCCCGATAACTCGGTCACGCAGCAAAGAGGAAGTGGCGCAGGGACCGAAATCTGGGCGCAGCACGCGCCGGAAGCGGTGAACGGATCGAACGACTGGGTGATCTCAGGAGCGCACACAGTCACGGGAAAACCGCTGTTGTCGAATGACATGCACCTGCATCATCAGATGCCGAACCTGTGGTACGAAGCGCATCTCAAGCTGGTAAACCAGTCGGCCAATCAATCGGACAATCTCGACGTAGCAGGTGTTACGCTGCCCGGAATGCCTTACGTAATCGTCGGCCACAATCAACGCATCGCCTGGGGATTCACGAATGTCGGCCCTACTGTCGCCGACGCATTCATCGAGAACTTCAACGCGCAGGGTCAATACCAGACGCCGCAAGGCTGGCAGCAGCCGGAGCACCGCGCCGAGGTGATTCACGTGAAGGGTCAGCCGGATGTCGCGCTCGATGTGAAGATCACGCGGCACGGGCCGATCATTTCAGACATTCTGACCGACACCTTGCCCGGAGAGACGCGGCAGATCGCGCTGCGCTGGACGTTGTATGACGGGCTGCACATGCCATTCTTCGATGTCGATACGGCACAGAACTGGGAGGAATTCCGCAAGGCGTTTTCGCAACTCGACGCGCCGGGGCAGAACGTGGTTTATGCCGACGTGGATGGCAACATCGGTTATCAGGCGACGGGGCACGTTCCGATTCGCGCCAAAGGCGATGGCAGTTTGCCGGTCAGCGGCGCCGACGATGCTCACGAGTGGACGGGTTACATTCCCTTCGACAAGATGCCGAGCATCTACAATCCTCCCTCGGGCGTGATCGCGACCGCGAACGGGCGCATCACACCGGATGGCTATCGCAATTCGATCAGCGCCGAGTGGGAGGCGCCATGGCGCGCCGAGCGCATTTATCACGTGCTCGAATCAGGTCGCAAGTTCGCAGCCGCCGACATGCTTGCCCTGGAGAACGACGTTCATTCGGAAAACGATCTTTTCGCGGCGGAACGGTTTGTTTACGCCATCGACCATGCTGCGAAGCCCTCCGCGCGTGCCAAGCAGGCGGCGGAACTGATGCGCAACTGGGATGGGCGAATGCTTGGCTCGCTTGCAGCGCCCACGATTGCCGCGCGCTCGGCGCAAGAGTTAACGCGGCTGCTACTCGAGCCCCGGCTGGGATCTGCCCCGGAGGATCCCAAACAGCAGGAAACCACTTTGAGTTGGAAGACCTACCATTGGGAAATGCGAACGGTGTGGTTGCAAAATGTTCTGCTCCATCAATGGAAGCGCTGGCTGCCGGAAAAATATTCCAACTACAACGAACTGCTCACTGCCGCCGTGGAAGCTGCAGTGAACGAGTCGGGAGCTCCTCAGGATCTTTCTTCGTGGCATTGGGGTGGGATGAACGAGGTAGAAATCGAGCACCCGGTGCTCGGAAAGATTCCGCTGATTCGGCGCTGGGCCGCGCCGGGAGTGAATGAGCAGTCAGGCAGCGGCTACACCGTGAAAGCTGTGACGGCGCATCACGGGCCGTCAGAGCGATTTACCGCGAATCTTGCCGACCTTGACCAATCCACTTTGAACACAGTTACCGGACAGGCCGGAAACTTTCTAAGTCCCTATTACATGGATCAATGGAAGGCCTGGTATGAGGGCTCAACCTTCACGCTGCCATTTACCTCGCAGGCCGTCGAATCGACGGGGGCACATCGCCTGGTGCTCGAACCAGGAAAATAGTTCTGCAAATAGCGCGTCAGCAAAACGGCTCAGAAAAAGTCGATGGATTTCACGTCGACAATATAGCCGGTGATGAGGATGGTTCCGGTTTCAATATAGTCGGTCAACAGCAAACTGTCGGTGACCGTGTCATAGACCCGCAAGTTCCCGCCTTCAGCCACGTACTCCGCCTCTCGGCTGGTGAAACCCTGCAGTCCGGTGACATCGCCATTGTCCGGCGGAATGACGACTGAGGCATTCGTTGTGTCGTAGATAGAGAGGCAGCCTCGAACTTCCCCTTGAGGATTGCTGACATCGCCAACGTTCGTGCAATCGGAGGAGCCAATAAAAAGCTGGCCGTTGACGCTCAAGTCCATGCGTTCATGGTAGCCATCGGTGATGGCGATTTCAGTCGCGGGATTGTTGTAATAGGGATCCTGCAAAGTGGTCAGATTGACCAGGTCGAGCGTGCCGCAATACGTGGCGGCGGTGGGGGCTGCGGACGGAAGTGAAGCGCAAAGAGGGCCGGTCAATGTTCCTTTCCCGGCCACATAAAGCGTTGACCCGGAAAGAAGCGCGACCGTTGCTCCATTCACAGGAATGACGGCTCCAACCGTGGGCGGCGTGGTCGTCATGTTCAGAAGCTGAACGCTGGCCTGCGTGCCTCCGCACTGCGGACCACAATTCAAGACATAGGCCGTGCTGCCGTCTGCGCTGAAGACCGCATTCACAGGACTGTCGAACCCCGTCACAGTCGTTGTGACCGGGGGCCCCGTATTCACCAGAAGAGGCGACATTACGGTCACGCTTGTGGAGTTGTTAAAAACCAGAAGCTGGCTTCCATCCGGATTCGACACCACGGTTTGCGCGTTGGGAACGCTGACGGTGGCGATGACGCTGCCTTGTTGCGAGAGACTCATCACCATGATAGCTCCCGGAGCGGGTCCGGACGTAAATGGCGCGGAGGGCACTGCCGCGTAGGCGTAACCCGTATTCAGGACGACGATGCTGCTCGTCGGTCCCGGCAAGTTTATGCTGCCGCTTTGAGCTTCCCTTCCGGTGCTGACAAGCTCCGCTGCCCAATTATTGACCACGGAATTAAAGGCGACCACGGCCGTTCGGTCGGGAGAAACCGCCATAAACGTCGGACCACTGCCGGCGCTGATTTCGCCCCCTCTGATCCGCGAGTCAATCTGCCCGTCAATGATGATCAGGCCAGGAAACGCAGTCGGGCTCGCGACACTCTGCGAAGCCAGAACCCGTGCGACTGCGCCACTCGGCCCCGTAGCGATAGACGGCCCGCTGTGACTGCAAGCGACAAAACTGAAGCTGGCGACCACGAGCAGAGTGGGCAAAAGCGCTAATCTCTTCCGATCAAACTTCAAACGGCTTGCTCCTAACGACATGAAAGATGGAGATTTAGGTGCGAAATAGCGGATTATAGCAGACCGTTAAGGCCAACATCATCCGCAAGTTGGAAACAAGTGGTCAGTGCTCAGTGGTCAGTGGTTAGCAAAATAGAGGCGGCGGCCGCCCGTGTCTTTACTAGCCGCTGACCACTGATCACTGACCACTGCCCTCCAGATGCACGCTCCGCACCGATCCTGTATTCTGACCATGGATATGGCGGCTGACCTTCTCACCCGGATCAAGCAATCCCCGGTCCTCTGCGACGGAGCGATGGGAACCCTGCTTTACGCCAAGGGCGTCTTCATCAACCGCTGCTACGACGAACTGAACCTCTCCCAGCCTGACCTGATTCGCGCCATTCACCACGACTACCTGCAGGCCGGCGCCGAAATCATCGAAACCAACACCTTTGGAGCCAATGCTTTCCGTCTGGCGCGCCACAGTATCGCCGACAAAGTGCGCGACATTAACCATGCTGGCGCGAAGTTGGCTCGAGAGGCCGCCAAAAGCTTCGATGTTTGGGTTGCAGGATCGGTTGGCCCGCTGGGTACGAGAATCGAGCCGCTGGGCAAAACTTCTTTCGAGGAAGCTCGCCAGGCCTTTCGCGAGCAGATCCAGGCCCTGGCAGAGGCCGGCGTCGATCTGCTGATGTTCGAAACCTTTGGATACCTCGAGGAACTTCATCAGGCCATGCTGGCGGCGGAAGATGTAGGCGCGAAACTTCCGCTGGTGGTGCAGGTCACGATTGACGAAGACGGCAACTGCCTCGATGGTTCCACTCCGGAGAATTTCACTCCGCGCCTCGAAGAGTGGGGAGCCGACGTGATCGGATGCAACTGCAGCGTGGGCCCCGTGGCAATGCTTGACGCTATTGAGCGAGTGCGCGCCGCTACTTCCCTGCCGCTTTCCGCGCAGCCGAACGCAGGCATTCCTCGGTCGGTGGAAGGCAGAAACATTTACCTGTGCTCCCCGGAGTACATGGCGAGCTATGCGCGCAAGTTCGTGGCGGCAGGCGCGCGCATTGTCGGAGGATGCTGTGGAACTACTCCCGACCACATCCGCGTGATGAAGTCGGCGCTGCGCGCAGGCGAAGCCCGGGGGAAAACGGCGTCGGTCCAAGTTGGTGGAACCGCGGCTGCACCCTT
>JBEKJF010000042.1:0-20257 GCA_050011375.1 Candidatus Sulfotelmatobacter sp. | reverse complement strand
TCTGCGGCGCGATGATCTATGGCCTCGGTTGGACCAATTGGTTACGGCTCATTGTCTGGCTGCTGATCGGACTGGTGATCTACTTCAGCTACGGACGCAAGCACAGTAAAGTGCAGGCGCTGAATGCCGGTCCTGAAACCGGCGGCGCGTCGAGTATGGCTGATTAGATCGGTCGTTGGTCCTTGGTCGTTCGTCGTCAGTCAAACACTTAGACGCCGGTCGCTTGTAAGGGTGGAAATTATTTTGATAAGGGCCTTCCGCAAAACGCGGAGGGCTTTTTTGTTTTAAGATCGATCCTTGGTCGTTCGTCGTCGGCCAAACCCTAGGCGCAATGGTTCGCGGCCAGCGATGATCTCCTATGAAGATCGTTTCCGCAGATGAAATGCGAGCTATCGACCGCGCTACTACCGAGCGCTTCGGTGTGCCTTCGCTCATGTTGATGGAGGATGCTGGCACGGCTGTGGCGGATTACGTGCGCACGCATCATTCTTCGGCGGAGCGCATCGTGGTTTGCTGCGGTAAAGGAAATAATGGCGGCGATGGCTTTGTGGCGGCGCGGCGGCTGCATGAGCACGGCAAGAAAGTTGAGGTCATCTTGCTCGCGGATGCTGACGGCCTGCGGGGAGATGCAGGGGCGATGTTTGGCAAGCTGCCGGGCGAGGCCATCGCAGTTCGTTCCAGCGAAGAGTTGAACGGCGATCGAGTGCGGTCTTTGCTGGCGGCCGCTGATTTGTTTCTGGATGCGGTGCTGGGCACGGGTTTCAAACCTCCGGTGAGCGGACTGTATGCCGACGCGATTGCGATCATGAACGCGAGCCGAGTTCCAGTCATTGCTGTCGATATCCCTTCCGGCGCGGATGCGGACGCCATGGGTGCGCAAGCGGGGACGATTGCCCGAGCTGACGCCATTGTTACTTTCACCGCGCCGCGGCCGGCGCACGTTTTCAGCTTGTTAACTACTGGGCCCACGTTGGTGGCCGAGATCGGTTCGCCGCAGGAGGCGATTGTTTCAGCTTTGCACCTGAATGTGATTACCGCGCGCGATGTTGCGCCACTAATCGGGCCGCGCCCTGCTGAATCGAACAAAGGCAGCTATGGTCATGTGCTGTTGGTCGGAGGGTCGTTTGGGAAAGCCGGATCGGTGGCGATGGCAGGCATGGCTGCTCTGCGCGCTGGAGCGGGGCTTTCGACTGTGGCGACGCCGAAGTCCGTGTTGAACACTGTGGCGGGATTTCATCCGGAGTTGATGACTGAGCCTTTGGCTGAGACCGAGGCGGGCACGATTTCGTCGAGCGCACTCAGTCGAATCGACGAGTTGGCGAAAGGGATGAGTGTGATCGCGATTGGGCCGGGGATTTCGCGGGATCCGCAGACTGCGGAGTTGGTGCGGACGGCGGTTACAAAACTTCAACTTCCCATGGTCGTGGACGCCGATGGGTTGAATGCGTTTGAGGGCCGCACGGATGGGTTGAATGGCAAAGGTCGGACGATGGTGATTACTCCGCACCCGGGCGAGATGGCACGCCTTGTGGGATGCACGATTGCCGATGTGCAGAAAGATCGGTTACGAGTAGCGCGGAAGTTCGCGCGCGAGCACGAAGTGATTGTTGTGCTCAAAGGGCATCGTACGTTGGTGGTGCAGTCGGATGGCGAGGCGTGGGTCAACACGACGGGCAATGCTGGCATGGCTACCGGTGGCACGGGAGACATTCTGACGGGGATGGTCGGGGGAATGATTGCGCAGAATCCGAAGCAGGCTTTTCTGGCGGTGCTTGCGGCGGTGCATCTACATGGGTTTGCCGGCGACGGGATGCGCGAGATCGTTGGCGAGCATTCGCTGGTCGCGACCGATCTGCTGAAGGGACTGCCTGACGCGTTCCGGCGCACGCGAGAGATGGCGGAGGAGAAACCTGTGCGTTGGTGAGCCTGGGTGGGGACGGGCGCCTCGCCCGTCCAGGCCTGGGCGAAGCCCGGCCGCATGCAGCGGCGCTTCAGCGCCCGCGCTGCTGAGAATCCGCGTCCAGCGCGGGAATCCGGCCATCTGCTTCCGTAACCTGTTACCCGTTGGCCGTCGATGGGATAGTGCGTACAGCTTATGACTCACTTCCCCCAAGCGCACCCTTCGCGGCGCGCGGCCCGGGTCCAGCTAGGTGCGTCTGTCCTGGCTGCGATTCGTTTAGAAGATGGCCGGCGCACAAAAGCTAAACTTCAAAGCATTTCGACGACTGGCGGGCTGTTACAAATGCCGTGCTCGCTAGGTAACGGTTCGTTTGTCGAAGTTGCATTTCAAACGCATTCGGGTCCGGTGCACGGCATGGCGGAAATCCTGACTCCTATGCGCAAAACGACGGATGGCGTGCTGCAGCCGTTTCGTTTTGTCGCGCTTGAGGACGACGACCACCGCCGCTTGCGGACCTCGCTGGATCACGTTGCTGATCGGAACCTGCTGGGCCTCAGGTCCGTGGCATTGAGTGTGCCGGGGACGATTTAGTCCGCTCTCGCTATACTGGTCGTGGTTTGCACCACATGGCCGTGACCGGACGGGAAATGACGCGAGAGATTACCACACATTCGCCGGAGGAAACGATCGCCTTCGGGCGGACGCTGGCGGAATTGTTGTCCCCGCCGAAGCTGGTGCTGTTGCGCGGCGATCTGGGCGCGGGGAAAACCACGCTGGTGAAAGGTATAGCCGCAGGCTTCGAGGCGGCTGAGGAAGAAGACGTCACTAGTCCCACCTTCACACTGGTGCATGAGTATCGCGGGCCGCGAGCCAATCTTTATCACATTGATCTTTACCGCGTCGATACTCAACGAGAACTCGAAACGCTGGGGCTGGACGATCTGCGATCCGAGAGCAGCGTTTTGCTGATTGAGTGGGGAGAGAAGTTCCCGCGCTTCCTGCGGGAGCGGGATGTGGAGATTTCGTTGGAGCGTGAAAGCGAGGACGGACGGCGAATTAACATCAGCGACTAGGTCGCTTATCGACGTATGCGTGGAAGACAGTCAGAGCATTTACTAACCAGCGCTTTCGCTGCCGTGGGTTTGAACCATTTTATTTAGCCAGTCAGTGATTGTTTTGAGGGCGATGGGCGACATGGTCTCTTCGACATCGTTGTATTCGTTTGGAGCCCCAGTCTTGGAGTCCTGCAGAAGATGGTTCATGCCCGGCAACTCAACGACTGTTGCCTTCGGGTTGTTTCTCAAAGCTTGGCGAGCGGAGGCGAGATTTTCTTTCGCTGGCACCTGTACATCCAGTGAGCCATTTAGGACCAGAACCGGCACTGTGATTCGTGCCAAAATGGGCGCGGGATCATAGGCGAGGAAATACCGCTCCCAGGGTGTTGTGTCGTCTTTGGCTAACGATTCTGCCTCATTCGCATCAATGATTTTGTTGGCCACACCACGAGTGATCATTGCTTTAGCGCGGTCGAGCGCGGCTGATTCCGATGGCGCTGAAATAATAGCGTTGTAGAGTTCTGCGTCGAAAACCTTGCGCTTTGCGATGTAATCGTCCGGCGCGCCGTAAGCTTTCGCGGTCATTGCCGATTGCAGGACAAACAATTTGTCGCCCCGAATGCAAGGACCGGCAATCATGACGACAAAGGCCACGTCTTTGTCTGAGGTCGCAACAGCGGGTGCTATGATGCCACCTTCAGAATGACCCAGCACACCAATGCGCCTCGCGTCAATGTGAGATTGGGTTTTTAGCCATGCGACGGCAGCCTCGGCATCAGAGGCGAAATCAGCTGTGGTTGCTGCGTCATAATTCCCTGAAGAGCCGCCGACGCCTCGCTTGTCATAGCGCAGAACAGCGAAACCATTCCGGGTTAATGTGTCGGCTAGAACCAGAAATACCTTATGGCCCCAAACGTCTTCGTCTCTCGTGTTGCGTCCAGTTCCTGAGATCAGCACAACGGCCGGAAATGGTCCGTCTCCAGTCGGTAGGCTTAACGTCCCGGCGATATGGTTATGGGCGGTATTATTGGCGAAGTGAATCTCTTGCTGCACATAGGGCGCCGGTCCGGCATTGATCGCGTCCTCTTGCGGGCGCTTGTGGGCGACTGTGCCCATGTCCTCGGTGGTGGCGCGCCTCAGGATCAGCGGATAGACCTGCTGAAATGTCAGATTGCCGGACCAACCTTTTTCCTGCTCATTCCACTCGCCGTCGAAGCTCAAGTTGAGCTTATTCACCGCAAAATGTACGTGGGTCCCGTCGGACGTGACCTGATCTAGAACGGTTTCAGCGCCGCTGGGATTGATGAGTTTCCCGCTATAGCCAGAGTCAGTCTTTTCGAAGTGTAGCCGGACCTTGAAACCTCCGTTCATCTGGCCGACCCAATCCCCCGCAAGATCTGGGACCAGCCCGGATGACGCGATTCCGCACACCAAGAGAATGAAAACTATGACTTTACGCACCACGCCTCTTCTTTTCGAAAATGAAAAACGAAGTTCCTTAATTGACGTTAAATCTCTATAGCACTCGTTGAACCGGAGACTGAGATGGACACCGTCTATTTCTCCCTGATCCCGGCGCCGACGGTAGCCTTTCTAGAATCCCATGATGTTATACCCACAATCTACATAAATGACTTCGCCAGTGATGCCGCTGCTGGCGTCGGAGGCGAGGAAGACTCCGGTTGAGCCGACCTCTTTTATTTCTACATTGCGACCGAGCGGGGCGTGCTCGGCGTGGGCTTTGAGCATATCGCCGAAGCCTGAAATGCCGCGTGCAGCCAGGGTTTTCACCGGTCCGGCAGAGATGGCATTCACGCGGATATTCTTTTTTCCCAAGTCGTAAGCGAGATAGCGCACCGAGCACTCCAGGCCAGCTTTGGCCACAGCCATCACGTTATAGCGGGGCACGACTTTTTCGGAAGCGTAGTACGTCATGGTTATGATCGAGCCGCCGTCTTCCATGAGCGGCGCGGCGGCGCGGGCTACTGCTACCAGCGAATACACGCTGACATCGAGCGCGATGCGAAATCCCTCGCGCGTGGTGTTGATGAAGTCTCCCTTGAGTTCGTCGGCGGGAGCGTACGCGACCGAGTGCACTAGCGTGTGCAGCTTGCCGTGGCGTTCTTTCAGCGTGGCGAAGAGGCGGTCGATTTCTTCGTCTTTGCTGACGTCGCACATGTAGGCCTCGGCGCCGGGCAACGAGAGGATGAGGTCTTTGGCTTCCTGCTCCAGACGCTCGTTCTGGTAGGTGATGGCGAGTTTCATGCCGGCCGCGTGCAGTCCCTGGGCGATGGACCAGGCGATCGAGCGCTTGTTGGCGACTCCGAAGACTACGGCAGTACGGCCTTGCAGGTCTGAGGACATGAATGCTCCTTGGAATGGGAAAGGATAACAGCAGGGAGCGGATATTTACCACGGAACACGGAGGCACGGAGGAAAACTGAGAGGCGGAGCATCGTCAGACTGAGTCGAACCAACTGACGAAGAGATCAATCGCTTCTGACAGGTTCTCGGGCCCACAGGTAATTTGGAACTCCTGTTTTTCGACCCAGTAAAATATCCAATCGTCCTGGCTTCGAGTCAGTTTGACTGGCACCAGTGTTGCTTCCTGCTTCTTAGTCCCTTGTAATTGAATTTGTACGTGCCAGCCGGGATTGTCCAGCGTGTCGATACGCACGCCGCAACCGTGCTCCCACTCACCGTTGCATTGGCTCGCATACCATTTCTCAAGAGCTGATAGGCTCATGTTCCTCCCTATGCTTTTATTTCACTTGCTAATAAGACTAGTTTCTTCCTCCGCCACTGCCACCTCGACCGGCCAGCTTGCGGCTACGAACGACAGGCCGTAAACGCAGGCCAGGATGGCGAACGCGGCTACCAGGCTGACGCGGTGCGCCACTGCGCCGACGGCGAGTGCGAGCACAAGCTGGAGGAAGGTTCCGAAGAAGTAAAAAGTATTCTGCACTCGTCCCATCAGGTGAGGCGGGACCATTTCCATCAGACTTGTGTTCATGGCGATGCCGCCAACGCCGCGAGCTGATCCCATTACTGCGAACAGCGCGATAGCAGCGACGAGCCAGTGGGACACCGGAGCGCACACCATGGTCGCCGCTATGATCGCCATAGAAAACGCGGCCGCCTTGCGCCCTCCGAGGCTGGCGATTACTGCGGGAGCATACAACGCGCTGAGGAATGCGCCGGTGCCCCATCCCGCGTTGAGCCAGCCGTAGCCAACGGCACCAGCATGAAAAACGCGCTCGCTCAACGACGGCGTGGTCACGACGCCGGTGACCATGGCTCCGAGGAACAATGCCCAGGCGATGCCGAGCAGCACTACGGCGCGATGGTCGCGGAGAAAGTGCAGGCCCTCGCGCATCTCGCGCCAGAAGCGCTCGAACTGGGTTTCAGCGGCGAGAATATCGGCGCGTAACTCTTCTGGGCGCAGCACGACGTGGCGTCCCTTGCGCACGGCGAAGTAGCACAGGAACGAGACCACGTAAGTGGAGACGTCGATCAGAAGCACTCCGCCGAGGCCGATGTGGTTGTACATGAAGCCGACGAGCGCGCCGGCGATGAGCCAACCTCCTTGGACTCCGGCGAGAAGAAAAGTGTTTGACTGCACGAATTGGCCTTCGGGCGTGAGTTCCTGGATCAACGCGGTGATAGTTGGCCAGAACATCCAGAAGCCGGCGGCCACGAGAGTATTCATCAAATAAAGTTGCCAGACTTGCACTCTGTGCTGGAAGGCGAGAACGGCTACGGTCACGATGATGACCGCGCGCACGGCGTCGAGCCACATGACGAGGCGGCGGCGATCTTCGCGGTCGATGATGACGCCGGTGAAGGGAAGCATGAGCATCGCGGGGATAGTTTGCAGGACGGCGAAGGTGCCGAGCGCCATCTCCGAGTGCGTAGCCTGGAGGACGTACCAAGCGACGGCGGCCGAGTTCATCCCGCTGCCCAACATGGAAATCACGTTGGCGGCGAAGACGAAGCGCAGCGGACGCCGGCCTAGAATGGAACGCATGTTTTTAATTTAGCAGGAAGAAAGTGGTCAGTGATCGGTGGTCAGTGGCTAGTAAAAGCCTAGTTAATAACCGTTTTTACTGACCACTGAGCATTGGAAACCACTGAACACTGACCACCGTTCTTTCTTGCTTCCACTCGCGTTCGGCGCTAGGATTCGCCTGCAGTTTGAAGGTCGAGATTTCATTTTCGCTTAGGGGCGGAGGTGACCGATGACACGCTATAAGGAATTGCTGTTGCCCGCTGTTCTCTTGCTGTTTTTTCAACTCCTCGCAGTTGCAGCCAGCGCACAGATCGACAAGATCGTAATTCCGGCGGGCACGCCCGAGGACCACGATCTTCAGCAAATCTCGAACGAGCAGGATGCGGCGAAAAAGCTCGCGATGTACCAGGATTTTGTGCAGAAGTATGCGGCCAACCCGGCGGCTGTGGCTTACGGGAACTGGGAGATTTCGCAGGCTTACCAGACCTCCGGGGATTTAAAACAGGCGCTCGAATACGGAGATAAAGCGCTGGCCGGTGCTCCGCGAAACTTAGATATTCTGGTCTCGCAGGCGAGCATCGCGCAACAGGCCAAGGACAATACGAAATTAATGGACTATGCGGCTAAGGGAGGAGAAGTCTGCAACTCCATCGGCAAGCGAGCCAAGCCGGATGGCATGAGCGACGAAGAGTTCAAGCAGCAGGTGGCGAATGAGACGAGCGCGGCCCAGAGCAATTGCGACTTTCTCGAGTCAGTCGGCTTCAACGTGATTACTGGCGAGAACGATGCCAAGAGCCGGATGGCTGACATCGAGAAATATACCGCCGCATTCCCGAATTCGAAGTTTCAGGATCAAGTCGCGAGCTACGCCATGTATTCGCTCGGCCAGTTGAACGATCAGACACGGCTGGTCGCTTATGGCGAGAAGACGCTGGCGGCGAATCCGAACTCGCTGCCAGCGCTGCTGTTACTTGCGAACTTCTACGGGGACGACACCAAGCCGGGCAGCGCTGGCAAGGCGATCTCTTATGCGCAGAAGGCGATTGAAGTGGCGAAGCCGGACGCACCCGAGGCGGATAAATCGAGCAAGCTTTCCGGCGGAGTCGCGCGCACCATTGTGGGTTATACCTATGCTTTCAAACAGGAGAAGACCTCGGCAGCGATTCCGGAACTGAAGACGGCGGCTGCGTTGCTCAAAGGACAAGACGATCAGCAGTACGCGCGGGCGCTGTATGGATTGGGGTATGCATACGGCAAGTTGAACAAGCTGACAGAGGCCCGCGACGTGCTAACCGAAGCCGTGAAGATTTCGAGTCCGTGGCAGAAGGTTTCGCAAGATCTGCTCGCCAAAGTGAATGCGGCGCGAGCGAAAGGGAAGTAAGGTCCAATCATGGCTTCACCAAGTCTTCGGATAGCAGATGCGCTTTCATGGCGAGATTGTGTGCGCGGTCGAGGTCTCCGGCGGCGACGGCTGTTTTTGATTGCTCGATGAATTGCTTGATCTGGCTTACCATCTCCTGCTGGCTGGAGTTGAGTTGGAGTGCGGCGATCTTCTTCAGGTTTTGTTCGGTTTCAGAAATGATTTGGCCGGTGGAGCGTTCGTGCATGGCTTGATCGGCTGGCGTGCCGTTCGAAAACTGCACGGGTGGCTCGTCGGATCCGCCGTTGCGTACAACTTTCTTCGGAGGCGGACAGGGCGTTGAGGAAGCAGCAGAATTTTCTGCAGTCGTTGGCGAAGGTGCGGACGCGGGGCAGTTTGACGTACTCGGTTTCTTGCGATGAGGTTTCGGAGCGGGTTTGGGTGGATTCGCAGAATCCTGTGCCGGCTGCGCGGGAGTGGTTGGAGTTTGCGCGGGTGGCGCCTGCGATGAGCCCGCCTGGCTCAATAGACAGACGGCGAGGATTGCGGCCAGAGTCATTTTCGATATCCGTGCGAGGCGAAACTGCTGAAATTTTACGCTTCGGAAGGCCGCAGCAGAAGAGGATCGCAGCAGAAATTGGGTCGGAGCAGAAATCAAGATCCGGGTTCTGACATTGCCGGTTCAACGCGGGACTCGAGCCGATGCTCTGGGGTCAAACCTGAGGCGGCGAGAGGCAAGCGAAAGCGGAATGTTGTGCCCACGCCTTCTTTCGATTCAAATTCCACCGAGCCGTAGTGCCACTGCAGGATTTGGTAAGTCTGCGCCAGGCCGATTCCGTTTCCGTCTTTGCGGGTGGTAAAGTAAAGCTCAAAAATCTTATCCTGCACATCCTGAGCAATGCCCACGCCTTGATCCGAAACTTCTGCGATCACTGCATCTCCCTCGCGGTGCGCGGAGATCGTCAGTTGGCCGCCATTCGGCATGGCCAGGATTCCATTGAGCACAACGTTGAGAAGAGCCTGCTTTATGAAGTCGAGGTCCGCCTTGATAGGGAGCGCATCGTCGGGGAACTCGCGCTTGATGGTTACGCCGTGCTGCTCGGCATCCGGAGAGGCGAGCAGCGACACATCCTCGAGCACGCGGCGAAAGTCCACTTCCTCGAGACGAAGCTCGCGGGCGCGCATGAAGTCGACCAGGGTCTGCACCACGCGGTCGAGTCGATGAATTTCGCTGCCGATGATATCCATGTGGCGGCGCGTGTCGGGGTCCAGTTGCGACAGCTTGTTCTGCAAGAGTTGCAAGTGGAGCACGATCGCGTTGATAGGATTTTTCACTTCATGAGCAACGCCACCAGTCACACGGCCGCTGGCAGAGAGGCGGCGGGACATCTCGATTTCGTCCCCGATGCGGCGGACGGACTCGGCGTCGCGCATGATCAAGAGAGCGCCGATCTGAGTGCTTTTCTCCTGCACAAAATCTAGAGAGACCTGGACGCGGCGCCCAGCCGCGGCGATTGATTCGCGTTGCAGAAGCGGACGCTTGTGATCGAAGGCATCGATCACAAGCGTGCCCAGCGAAGAATCACGGGAGAAGATTTCGCGAGCCGTTTTCCCGAGCAGTTCGGAGCGCGGCCTGGCGAGGAATCGTTCAACGGGGGCGCTCACCAGCACTATGCGGGAGTCGCGCGTGAACAGCATCAAGCCATCCTGCAACTTCGACATCAGTTGATCCACGTTGTCTTTCAACGCAGAGAAAATCTCGCGGCTGTCGCGCATCTGCCGGCCGAGGTTGGCAATCTTCAGCGTGACCAGCCCGAGTTCGTCGTATGCCGATTCGTCTCCGGAGAGTTCTTCGGTCGAGCCCTCGCTCACGCTATCCAGATTTCGGCTGATCGCTTTGAGTGGACCGAGAGCGACGTTCGACACTCCGGCAGCAAGCAGTAGAGATGCAATGATCGATGCGATTGAGAAATAGAGAGCGTGCATCAGCCGCGGCGTAATTTCACTCTTGAGGAAGACAGTCGAAACGCCGGTGTGGATGGTGCCGAAGGGCGCTCCGTTGAGTTGCAGCGGGAAGCTCACATCGTAAACGGTCGCAGGACGGTACACCAGGCGAAATTGATCCAAGGTGCGAGCGCGCGTGACCGCGTAAAAATCCGGCCGTGCGGCAATCTGTTTGCCGACCATTTGGGGATTAGTGTGGAGGAGCGCTTTGCCGTTGGCGTCCACCACGGAAGCGTCGTAGATGAAAGGCCAAAGCGCGACCTCGGATTCCAAATTGTTTAAAAGATTGGTATCCATCGGCAGGTATTCGGCGA
Organism: Candidatus Sulfotelmatobacter sp.; assembly: GCA_050011375.1. Taxonomy (GTDB): domain Bacteria; phylum Acidobacteriota; class Terriglobia; order Terriglobales; family Acidobacteriaceae; genus Sulfotelmatobacter. The sequence goes on along the minus strand of JBEKJF010000042.1, from coordinate 9,615 downwards.
GTGCGCGGCGCACCGCGACCGGATCATCGGTATCGACGGGCGTGCTACTTAAATCCGGCAGATCATTTTCCGCGAAGTACGCGAGTTGCTGCGTCAGTCGGCTGGCGCTCTCGTAAGCACTCGTGATGCGTTGCCGAAGAATCTGCGTGATGTAGAGATAGGAGAACGCAGCCACCATCACGGTCACCATGAAGGTGATGCCGGTCACGATGATGGCTTTGCGTCGCATGGTGAACGGTTGCCAGTTGCCAGTTCCGGCTGGGAAGCAGCTTCCCGCGAGGCGGACAGTAGATCTGTCATCCCGAGCGAAGCGAGGGATCTTGGTGTTCGTCCGCAGTAAACGTGGAGCTGGCTAGAACCAAGGTCCCTCGCGTTGCTCGGGATGACAATATCGATTGGCGACTGCTTTCAAATCTCCTCTTTCTCGGGCGCAGCGTCCGGGGCGCTGCTGCCGTATTCTTTCAGTTTATTATGCAAGGTCTTCAGGCTGATGCCGAGGATTTCAGCGGCTTTCGTTTTGTTATTGCTGGTAGATTCCAGCGTCTTTAGGATCAGCATCTTCTCCGCCTCGCCGACCGTCGTGCCTATACCCAAGCGCACGGCGTCCGGGTCATTGGCTGACCTACGCACGGGCGCGTGGCCGAACCCGGGAGGAAGATGCTTGGTTTCGATCATGCCGCTGTCGCAAACAATGACGGCGCGTTCAATGGTATTGCGCAGCTCGCGGACGTTTCCCGGCCAGGAATAATTGTTGAATAGATTCAGCACGGCTTCACTTACCGCGGCGACTTTACGGGAGTGCTTCGCGCTCATCTCAGATAACAGAAGCTCGACGAGATCGGCAATGTCTTCCTTGTGTTCGCGCAACGGAGGCATGTGGATATTGAAAACGTTGAGCCGGTAATAAAGATCGTTGCGCAACTCACCAGCGGCGACAGCATCGTCCGGAACTTTGTTAGTGGCGGCGAGCACACGCACATCGACTGCGGTTTCGACTTTGCTGCCCAGGCGGCGCAGCTTGTGATCTTCGAGCACGCGCAGCAATTTAGCCTGCGTTCCCACGGGCATCTCTCCAATTTCGTCGAGCAGGATCGTGCCGCCTTCGGCCAATTCGAAGCAGCCGGTGCGGCGTTCCAGAGCTCCGGTGAAGGCTCCTTTTTCGTGACCGAAGATCTCGCTTTCGATCAACGTTTCGGGAATGGCTGCGCAGTTGATGGCGACGAAGGGCCGGTCGCGACGCGGACTCAGCTGATGAATGGTGCGCGCCACCAGTTCTTTACCCGTGCCGCTGGCTCCGGTAATCAGCACGGACGCGGTGCTGGGCGCAACCAGTTCGATGAGGCGAAAAATCTCCTGCATCTTGCGCGATGCTCCCTTGAGCTGGCCAAGCGAACTGGAATCCCGCATCTTGCGGCGTGCGCTTTCCAGTTCGGAGCGCGTTCCCACCAGCGCGGCTGCGTTTTGCAGCATGGTGCGCAACCGGCTGGTGTCGATGGGTTTCGTAATGTAGTCGTAAGCCCCCATCCGCATGGCCTGTACCGCGCTGTCGATGGTGCCTTGCGCGGTCACCATGATGACTGCCATGGCTTGTGACTGCTCGCCCAGCCGTTCGAGCAGTTCGAGTCCTCCCATGCGGGGCATCTTGAGGTCGCTAACGACAATGGAGGGAGTCCATTGCGCCGCTTTCTCCAATCCCTCCACTCCGTCGCGGGCGGTTTCTGCCCGGTAGCCCCACGAGGAAACTAACTCGGCAAGGCCCGTGCGCTCGTTCTCTTCGTCCTCAACGATCAGTACTTTTTCGTGGCTCATCCCTGGGTTCGTGGCCTGCTTCAATGGCTTTCTTCCAAACTGCGGTTCCCTGGAACCGAGACTACAACCATACGCGGCCAGCTTCCCACCGGGCAAGGTCTTGCTAGCTAATCCGTCCGCTGAATGGCGGCCGCTGGCAGAGCGGTCCCACTGAATTGCGTGTCACTGTGAGACAGGAGAATCCAGGTGAGTCCTTAGAGCCGAGTTCAGGAAATCCTTGAAAAGCGAAGGTTCGCTGTAGTATTTGTATTGCTTGGCTGCCGAGAAGGCGATCGATGCTGGGCGGCAATCCGAGAGATAGTGTGCAATAAGGAACACTATCCTCTGCCCTATGCTGTCATAGTTTTGAAGTCGTCGATGCCGTGGGTTAGAATTGCGGGTTCAAGTACCGGCTACGTTTCAGGACTCGTGTTCAAGTTTCACCGCGGCCGATGCATCGAAGCATCGGCGAGTCGCGCATCCATTTTCGGAGGACGGAATGTCACTTTGCTCTAGACCTAACAGAGGCCGGGTAGCAGTCGGCCTATTGATCGCTTTGGCGGTAACCCTCTTATCGAGTCCAGCGTTGGCACAAAGCGACGCGAATCCCAAGTGGGACTTGTTCCTGGGATATCAGTGGTTGCACCCAGGTGGCAATGTTCCCACTCCCGGCGACCCCAACACCAGCGCAGTCGCATTCGAGGTGCCGGATATGCCGAAGGGCGGCGGCGCCGCCGTTACCTACAATTTTGACCGGCATTGGGGAGGGGAATTCGATTTTGGCACGAACGCCGGTGGCAACAGCAGCATGCCAAATGCGCACGAGACCACATTTTCGGTTGGGCCGCGCTTTATGTGGCGCACGGATACTGTGAATTTCTTCCTGCATGGGATGCTGAGCCTGAATCGCTTGAGCGTCAATGGCCTGAATGGAAGTAATGGAATTGGAGCGATCCTCGGCGGTGGCATGGACCTGCCCATCCGCAAATGGCTGGCATTCCGCCTGTTTGAAGCGGACTACGTCTGGGCTCGCCACAACTATGCCGATTATGCGTCGCTCGAATTTCCTGATCTGCGGCGTCCGACATTCGAAGGCGTTCGTCTGCGCACCGGCCTTGTGTTCAGCTGGGGTGGCGCGGTGCCTCTGACGCCGACCGCCGCTTGCTCGGTGCAGCCCACTGAAGTGATGGTGGGTGAGCCGATTACTGCAACTGTCACCGCCACAAATTTCAATCCCAAGCATACGGTAACGTACGCCTGGACTGGCAACGGCGGCCAGGTTACCGGGAAAGATACGACTGCGCAGATCGACACCAACGGCGTAGCGCCCGGCAGTTACACCGTCACTGCTCATGTGACCGACGCCAAAGAGAAGAAGTACAACGAGGCGAGCTGCACGGCTAACTTTACGGTGAAGCCGCTGCCGCTGAAGAACCCACCCACCATCTCCATCACCGCCAACCCCACGAGCTTGCAAGGTGGTGGGACGGTGAGCTTGTCGGCGACTTGCACGAGCCCTGACGGCGTTCCGGTTACCGTCGGCGGTTGGACCGCATCCGGCGGCACGGTCTCCGGCAGCGGTAATTCAGCTGCGCTGAATACCGGTGGCGCATCGCCGGGTACAATCACGGTCGGTGCTACTTGTACCGATTCACGCGGCCTGGCCACACCGGGTTCGACGCAGGTGACGATAGAGAATCCGCCACCCGCGCCGCCGAAGGCGTCCAAACTAAGCCAGTGCGACTTCCCAAACAAGATGAAGCCCTGGCGCGTCGACAACACCTGCAAGGCCATCCTGGATGACGTAGCCAAGAACCTGCAGCAGAACCCCGACGGCAAGCTGGTAATCGTTGGGAACGCAGAGCCCGGTGAGAAACGAAAGAATCTGGCGGCAGAACGTGCCATCAATTCCAAGTACTATCTGACCGAGGGCGAAGCGCAGCAGCACATTGACCCGAGCCGCATCGAAGTGCGCACCGGCAGCGGCGGCACGATGACGGCTGAGTACTGGATCGTGCCTCCGGGTGCGACCTTCGATTCGACTGGCACCGAGCCTGTGGATGAAGCCAAAGTAAAGAATGTTCCGGATCATCCTAAGCCGATGGCCAAGAAGAAAAAGAAGGCGATGTAACCTTGTAGCAGGGTCAAAAGGGCCGGTCGGCGATGTCGACCGGCTCCTTTTTTGGAATGTCCTTCAGTAACCTTGTTGGGGACGCGCTGCCCTGTCAGGCTGAATGCGCATCCAATTCTTTCCCGTAGGGGACGACACCGCTATGAAATCGACTTGGCTTAAGCTGCTGACGATGTTGATGTTCGTTTCCGTATATGCCGTTGGCGCTGGCCGCCAGTGGTCCGTTCTGGGGCCGGATGGGGGTGACGTTCGCAGCCTGGCCTACGATCCGCAGGACCCGAATCGCGTTTTTCTGGGCACGAGCACGGGTGTGATTTTCGTCTCTGAAGATGGCGGACATAACTGGTCTCGATTTGCCAAGCTGGGAAGTGGCGACGACTACGTGCTCGATCACATCGCGTTTGATCCGCAGAACTCCAAGACCATTTTCGTTTCTGCCTGGAGTGTTCAGGATCAGAGTGCGGGCGACATTTTCCGCACCCACGACGGCGGCAAAGACTGGGAAGCTCTACCGGCCATGCACGGCAAGTCAGTGCGCGCCATGGCGATTGCAGCTTCCGACCCGAAGACCGTAGTAGCAGGCGCGCTGGATGGCGTCTACCGCAGCCGCGATGGCGGGAAAAATTGGGAACACATTTCTGACGCCGGCGTGAAGAATATCGAGTCGCTTGCGGTCGATCCAAAAAATCCCAACGTGATTTATGCGGGAACCTGGCACCTGGCGTGGAAAACCGCCGACGGTGGCGCGAACTGGCAGCACATCAACAAGGGCATGATCGACGACTCCGACGTTTTCTCGATTATTGTGAGTTCGGCGGATTCTTCGGAAGTGTTTGCCAGCGCCTGTTCGGGAATTTACAAGAGCACCAGCGCCGGCGATCAGTTTCAAAAGATTCAGGGCATTCCGTTTACAGCGCGACGCACGCGCGTGCTGAAGCAGGACCCCAGCAACCCGGCCGTCGTCTATGCCGGCACGACTGAAGGTCTGTGGAAGAGCGTCGACGAGGGCAAGAACTGGAAGAGGGTGAGCAATCCCGAAGTTGTGGTAAACGATGTGCTCATCGATCCGCGCAATTCGCAGCGCGTACTGCTCGCTACGGATCGCAGCGGCGTGCTGGCCAGCGACGACGCCACCGCAACATTCACCAGCTCCAACCACGGATATAGCCACCGCTATGTCAGCGCCATCCTGGCCGACAACAAAGAACCCAACACGCTTTACATTGGCCTCGTGAATGACCGCGAGTTCGGTGGCGTGTTCTACAGTCATGACGGCGGACAGAACTGGAAGCAGAAGAGCATGGGCCTCGAGGGTCGCGATGTCTTCACTCTGAAGCAAGCGAGCAACGGAACGCTGGTGGCCGGCACCAACCGCGGCATGTTTGAACTGCCTGCGGGCACCACGATGTGGCACCCCATCAACAATGTTGTGATCGAAAAAACAGTCGCGAAAACTGTAAAGTTGAAGAGTGGCAAGACCAAGACCGTGAACTCTACATCGAGCACCCACTCGGTTCTTCAAGGCCGTGTGAGCGATACTTATCTTGGGTCCAGCCGTTGGTATGCGGCGACTTCCGCCGGACTCTTCACCAGCAAGGATCAGGGGAAGATATGGACGGGCGGCCCTATCGCCGGTCAGCAGGACGTGATTTCGGTGCAGGCGCAGGATGGACTTCTGGTGGCGGCAACCCGCTCGAGCGTCCTGGTTTCGGAGGACGCCGGAGCAGCTTGGCATCTGGCGGCGCTGGCCATCTATCCGGTAAACGTTCGCAGTGTAACGGTTTCGCCCGATGGCCAGATCTTCGCAGCCACGCATGAAGGAGCCTTTCACAGCGGAGATTCCGGCCAGAGCTGGAATCACATAGTCGCGGGGTTGCCGGACAAGGACATTACTTCGTTAACCTATGACGGCAGCCACAAACGCCTGCTCGCAACCAGCGGCCAGACCGGCGTTGTGTTCGAGAGCAGCGATGGCGGCAGCACGTGGCAGCGTGGACCGGATTCCGGCTTCCCGCTGCGCCGCATCAGCGTAGTGCACGGGCGCTACGTAGCGGCTACGCCATTTGACGGCGTGATCGCGCAGCCGGAAGACGAAACGCAGAGCGCTAGCGGCGGATCCAACTAGCTCGCGTTTTTCAACCCTAAAACTCTCGCGGAGAGCGGTGACGCTCTCCGCGATTTATTTTCCGGGCGGCCGATGTTTCCAAGCGGAAGGAGGAAACCAATGCTAGGTCAATTTGTTTTCCCACTCGCTTTCTGAGAGTTCGTAGGACAGGATGACCCGGCGGCTGCCGGGAATCTCTTCACGCTTCACGTATTGAAACCCGAACTTCTGCAGTATGCGCTCCGATGCCGAATTGCCCTTTTCCACGTCAGCCGCAACTTTCAGCATTCCAAGGCGGCCAAATGCAACGTCAATAAAAGCCCCGGCAGCTTCCGTGGCAAACCCGCGCCGCCAATAAGGCCGGGCGAAATAATATCCCAGATGGGCTGACGTGCCACCTTCGAGAGCCCGTAAGCCGCAACAACCTATATACCTTCCTTCGTCCTTGAGAATCGTTGCCCATAGGCCGTAGGTTTCTGAAGGCCGCCCGAGATATTGATTCCGAAAACGATCGTGCGCTTTCTCTAAAGGCCAAGGCTGACCTCCCACATACCGCCGGACTTCGGCGTCGGTGTGCATGGCAATGAAGTCGGCTTCGTCCCCAGGCTCGTGCGTTCTGAAGAGCAGCCGCTGCGTCTCGAGAAAAATCATGGCTTGCACTCTATCACTGCTCAAAACTCCCCGATCAGCCCCGTGCTGGTCGGGCAGCGATCAGGCAACTTCTACACAGATGGTTTCCGATGTGCCTCGCATCTAATTGATTTCCTTAACTCCCGGTCTGGTACTCCATTTGCCACTACCCCAGACCAGAAAGCCGCGAGACCATCAATGCGATGAAGAAATTACTCCCATTCGGGCCCGTCTTCGGGTTGCTCTGCTTCGCCATGGGGCTGAGCGTGAGCTGCAGTCACTCCCAGCCGTTGCATCGGGGCGAGGCTGCTTTGGCGGCTAGTAATCAGAAGCTTCCTTTTCATCTGGAAGCTGGTCAGACATCGAGCGATGACTCCCATCCCGCAGTCTCGCCCGAGCCCAACGCAACTAGTGCTCTGCCTTTCGGGTCGCACGCGCGAATTTTACCCTCGGGAACGCTTCTGACCGTGCAATTAGAAAACACTCTCTCCGCCGCCAAAGCTCGTGCTGGCGACACATTCCTGGCCTCCATGGCCGCTCCGCTCGCGGTTGAAGGCGATTCGCTGATCGGGCGTGGCACGGCGGCCACTGGACATATCGAATCCGTGCGTTCGCAGGCCGGTTCCGGCTACTTCCAGCTCACGCTGAACGCGATCACCGTGGAGGGCAAAGCAATCGTCCTTCAAACTTCGAGCCTATTTGCCAAGGGAACTTTTCGGGATTCTGACGAGTTTCTGGTGCAGAAAGGCCGTCGTCTGACTTTCCGCCTGACCTCCCCGGTCACGCTGAATGAGCCGAAATCGATGGCAAACCAGTCCCTAGGTTCTCCTACCGAATAAATATCTCGTTTATTTCTGCGCATTTCAGCGCAAAATCCAGCGCTTTTAATCTTTTTTTCTGTTTTATTATTTTCTTCAAACAATAGAGAGTAAAACACTTGGCGAGTTTTCCACAGGGCCTTCCCCATTCTTGCGTGACATCTGACCTTCGCAACATCCCATGAACACTCCTATAGTGGGCCTCGATGCCGGAAAGCGGCTGGCTGTGCGGCGTAAATGCTCCCATTATGGGAACACTTAGGTATCACATACCCCATCGTAGGCTTCCTTTCGGGAATCGTTCCGCGCCACAGTAGCACTATGAACACCGCGACCCCATTTCCGTGGTCCGATCCGCCCGCCGGAGAGAGCCGGAGCACGGCCTTCCGCGCCGCCTTCGAACACGCTCCCATCGCCGTGGCCCGCTGCGACGCGCAAGGCCTGATCGTCGAGATGAATGCGGCCTTTGAGCGAACGCTGGATCTCGGCTTGGCCAGCCAGCGGCGGTTGCGGCTCAGCGACATAGTTTGTCCGCAAGACCGCGAGAAAACTGAGGCGCTGCTGCGCGACCTGCTCGACTCGCCGACCGACGATGCCCGGCGCGACGGCCTCCGCATGGAAGCTCAAAGCGCAAGCCATGGACGAGCCAGCTTCGAATGGACAGCGTGGCGCCAGCCCGACTTCAAAGGAGGAGATGACCATGCCTTGCTCATGGTGGAGCGAAAAGACGATGACCGGAGCAACTATGCTCAGAACAACGACGCCGCGAACAGCGTCGGACTTCCCGCGCAGGAAAGTGTGCTTCAAACCCAGAGATGGGAGGCCGTCGGTCGCCTGACAGGCGGCGTGGTCCACGACTTTAACAATCTGCTGACCGGCGTCATGCTGTATTGCGATCTGATGCTTTCGAGTCTCGACGCGCGCGACCGCCGCCGCCGCTATGCAGATGAGATTCGCTCCGCCATCGTGCAAGCCTCCGGCCTGGTGCGGCAGCTTCTCGTTTTTGCGCGTCCGCAGGTAACAGCGCCAAGCCTCTTGTGCCTGAACCAAGTTGCAGCGGCGATGCGCGATCTGCTGACCCGCCTGATCGGCGAAAACATCGCGCTGAATCTGCATCTCGACCCTGACTTGGGCTCCATCAAAGTCGATCAGGCGCAAGCCCAGCAGATCATCCTGAACCTGGTTCTCAACGCGCGTGACGCACTCCCCAACGGCGGCCGCATTTCCATCGAGACCAGAAACTGCAAGTTCCAGCCCGTAGCCGGGATGGTGCCCAGCGCGCTCCCGGCGTTTCCCTGTGTCCTACTGGTGGTTGGCGATGACGGTTGCGGCATGGGCGCCGACACGCGCCAACGCCTGTTCGAGCCATTCTTCACCACCAAAAACGCCGGTCGAGGCACCGGCTTGGGATTAACTACAGTCCGCAGCATCGTTACCACCAATCGCGGGCTCATCCACTTCGAAAGCGAACCTGGCCGTGGCACTCGCGTGATGATCCTGTTCCCGCGGGCATCTCAGGCTGCCGAAAGCGATCTTCTGGACCCCACTCCAGATTCAGGGCCCGCATCCGCAACAAGATTTCAAGAAGTCAAGAAGGAATCACACTTATGACGTCAGCCGCATTAAGTCACTCTATCGCCACTCCTCAGATCATGGCCGCGAATTTTCTCAACCTTCTCATCGTTGACGATGAACGCTCCATCCGCGACGCTTGCCGCGAGGTCGCACTCTCCCTGGGCTTCATGGCCCATGTCGCGGATTCCGCTGAACATGCTTACCGCATTCTGCAAACTCAGAGTATTGACGCCGTTCTGCTCGATCTGCGCCTGCCGGGCGCAGGAGGCCTTGAAGCTCTTCACCATATCAAGGCTCAACGCCCCGAGGCTCTCGTCATCGTCGTGACGGGCTATGGCACCGTGCAATCGGCGGTGCAGGCCATGAAGAATGGCGCATACGAGTATGTGACCAAGCCTTTCAGCATCGACGAATTAAAGCTCCTGCTCGAACGCGTTTCGAATCACCTCAAGCTGAAGAGCGAAAACCGCATGCTGCGCGAGAAACTTAAATCCAAGCAGGGATACGGCGGCATAGTCGGCCGCGCCCCCGAGATGGAGAAGCTCTACCGCATCATCGCCAAAGCCGCC
>JBEKJF010000041.1:0-19925 GCA_050011375.1 Candidatus Sulfotelmatobacter sp. | reverse complement strand
TCATAATTCCCGCCGCACGAACCGCACAACAAATTCCGTACTACATATTCTGGTGCACAGGGAAGGATTCGAACCTTCGTACCTCGCTAGGAGGGACAGATTTACAGTCTGTTGGCTTTAACCACTCACCCACCTGTGCAAAAACCGCCGGGCGATGCAGCCGTTGCGCTTCATCCAGCAGGACATCGTGCGAATCCGCGAACCGAAAGCAGCACACTTCTACTTCCGGCCCGACAACTAGATTTCGCAAACTTCGCTAATCGGCTTTTTCGCAAATCAGGGAAACCAAGACTCGCGCTTTACGAATGCGCCGCGCGAAGATTACTGCACGCCGGAGCAGTTCCGAATGAAGTGCGTTGGAAAAACCTGTTGCGCCACTTAAGAGTTCCGCTGCCCGCCTGAATTTCGCTCTGATCTTCGTATACTGGAGCTGGCGAAGGGATTCGAACCCCCGACCCTCGGTTTACAAAACCGATGCTCTACCGACTGAGCTACGCCAGCATGACGGGCACAAGTACCTTCCCGGGCACAAGTAGACCCTTAATCCCTTCCAGATGTCCGGGACAATTTATTAAGTTATCACAAGCGACAAATTTCGCGCAACCCGGTTACGGCTTGGTGGTCGCTAGCGGAGACTCTTGTGTGCCAGGGCGATATTAACAACTAGGCGCCAGCCTCGAAATAACTGAACATAAAGGGGACTTGGGCTACACTCCTTTCCGTGCTCAAAGACCATGCACTCGTCGCAGCCTTCGTGAAGCGCAGCAAGCGCGACCGTTACAGGGAGATCCTCTCCAACTCGCGCCTCCGCCACAAGTTCACCAGCCAACTCGCGCACTTCAAAGACTTCGATCCCAAGTATCGTCTATCGATCCCCAGCGACAAACTTTTTGTCGACAACATTGCGCGCGAGTTGCAGAAACGGCACTCTCCCAACATCGTCTCCGCCATCTCCGAAGACCCCGCGCTCGACCAGAAGGAACTCCCGCTCGTCGACGCTCTCAAGCAGATCGTCGGGCGTGGCATGGGCACCGTCCTCTCCTGCATTCCTGGACGCCTCGCCTTCGTCGAGACAGAGGATGAACGCTTCATCCTCGAGCGGCACGATCCGCTAGAAAAACGCGAATACGTCCGCTTTGTCATCGGCCGCAAAGACGAGGACAGTAACGTTGAGCAGGGAATCTTTCAGGCTGCCGCGCTGGCGCTGGAGTGGCAAAACATCACGGGCTCCGACGCCGACGAACTGAACGAGTTGCGAGCATGGTTCAGCGAGAATCTGGAAAAGCCAACTTCCTTCGGACGTGACAAGCTTCGCCTCGGCATCTGTTGGTTCAAGACCGACGCCACCGATCACATCTCCCGCATTTGGGAGATGGTCCGTATCCTCGAACATAACGGCACCTACGTGAAGAAAATCAGAACGGACAAACCCGGCTACGTGATCTACGAAGACGAATGGCAACTAGTAGCCGAACCATTCCGCAAAGGCACGCTGCCGAGAAGATAAGCCATGCAAGCTATAATTGTGCCCACCCATGGCCCTTACCTCCGGCACCAAACTCGGTCCTTACGAAATCCTCTCCCCGCTCGGCGCGGGCGGCATGGGCGAGGTCTATCGCGCCAAGGACACGCGCCTCGACCGCACCGTCGCCATCAAAGTCCTACCGTCGCATCTTTCCTCGAATCCGGAATTGAGACAACGCATGGAGCGCGAGGCCAAAGCCATTTCTGCGCTTCAGCATGCCAATATCTGCACGCTCCACGACATCGGCTCGCAGTCCGGCACCGACTTCCTTGTGATGGAGTACCTCGAAGGCCAAACTCTCGCCGACCGCCTGAAGAAAGGCCCTCTACCCGTCGATCAAGTTCTGAAGGTTGGGACGGAAATCGCGCAAGCCCTGGAGAAGGCACATCAACAAGGCATCATCCATCGCGATCTGAAGCCGGCGAACATCATGCTGACCAAAGCGGGCGCCAAGCTGATGGACTTCGGTTTGGCAAAGCCAGAAGTGGCGATCGCCTCGCAGGCCGTCGGCGCATTCACTCCCTCCACGCCGACCATGAATCTTGCGTCGCTCACCGCGGCCGTGTCGCCGCTCACGCAGAAGGGTTCGATTGTCGGTACCTTCCAGTACATTGCGCCCGAACTTCTGCAAGGCGCCGAAGCCGACGCCCGCAGCGACCTCTTCAGCTTCGGCTGCGTTCTTTACGAAATGGTCACCGGACGCCGCGCCTTCGAAGGCAAATCGCAGCTCAGCGTATTCACTTCCATTCTGGAAAAAGATCCGGAGCCGATCACCGTCAGCGAGCCACTCGCTCCGCCCGCGCTCGATCGCGTGGTCCGCGCCTGCCTCGCCAAAGATCCTGCGGATCGCCTGCAATCCGCGCACGATCTCGCCATGGATCTGCGATGGGTTGTCGAGTCGATTAGTGATCCGACCGCGGAAGATTCGACGAAGTCTCTGCCGCTCATTCGAGCGTGGACTGGCGGCCTCGCCGCTCTTCTTCTTGCGTTCATCGCGCTCGCCGCATTCGCCGGATACCGCTGGGCAAAATCTTCCGAGACGCCGTTATCGCTGCACGCAGAAATCCCTCCGCCCGATAAATTTTCTCTGGACGCAACCGGCGATGCCGGCGGCATGCCGGTGATTTCTCCGCAAGGAGATAAGATCGCCTTCGTCGCCCACTCCGGCGAAACCAAACTGCTTTGGGTTCGCTCGCTCAGCAGCGATGCGGCGCAACCTCTTCAAGGCACCTCTGGAGCTTCGCATCCCTTCTGGTCGCCCGATGGCCTCTTCATCGGCTTCTTTGCCGGCGGCAAGGTGATGAAAATTTCCGCCAATGGCGGCCCGGCCGCTACCATAGGTGATGCGTCCAACTCCCGCGGCGGAAGCTGGAGCGCCAACAACGTGATTGTGTTCGCCCCGGATTTTACGGGAGCGCTGGTGAAAGTGAGCGCGCAGGGCGGCACCGCGGAGCCCGCGACCATACTCGATAGAACAAAGCACACTACCCAACGCTGGCCCTGGTTTCTGCCCGATGGCAAACATTTTCTTTTTCTCGCCACCAGCCATACCGGAGGCGATCCCAAACAAAACGGAATCTACTTCGGTTCCGTCGACAGCAAAGAAACGCACTTCGTGCTGGCCACAGATTCCGCGGCGCAGTACGCATCCGGCTATCTTCTCTACCGTCTCAACACGGCGTTAGTAGCGCAGCCCTTCGATCCCAGCAACGGTACCCTGTCTGGTTCGCCCACTCCAGTAGTGACCTACCTTCGCGACGACGTTGGCGTGTGGCGCAGTATTTTCTCTGTCTCCCAGAACGGATTGATGGTGTACCAACTGGGCAGCACTGACTCCGCCAAGAGTCATCTCGTGATGTTCGACCGTTCAGGCAAGACGCTCGCCGACTACGACCCGCAAGAGAATAACGCCACCAATGCGCGCGGGTTGTTAGGAGTACGCGATGTGCGGCTCTCGCCCGATAACAAGCGAGTGGCCTTTGCCAGTGGCAACGGCATTTGGACGGTCGACCTTGATCGCAAGACCAAGACGCGCATCACCTTCGACGAGCAAGTGGTACAGGAACCTGCCTGGTCTCTCGATGGGAAATCGCTGATCTTCACGGCGCTGGTCACCGGGGGCGGCGGCAACGTCGAAATCCGATCCAAGTCCGCGGACGGCAGCGGCGCTGAGAAGAAACTTATCGAGCAAAGCAACAACTATCACATGCCAGGCTGGTCGCCCGATGGAAAATATCTCACCTACCTTTGGGGCGACGGCGAGAAAATGGTTTCCCTTTGGATAAAGCCTGTCAATGGAGATGGCAAGGCCGTAACGGCTGTGCAGCCGCCTTCCGCGCAATCGAATCTCTCCGCTTATCGAGTTTCTCCCGACAGTCGCTGGGTGGCCTACGCCTCCGACGAATCCGGACAACAGGAGATTTACATAACAAGTTTTCCCGACGGAAAGGGCAAATGGAGAGTATCGACCAATAGCGGTGCCTATCCCGCGTGGAGCGAGAACGGGAGAGAACTATTCTTCAAGGACCTCACTGACAATATCCTAGTCTGCACCGTAACCCCAAAGGGATCGGAGGTAGAAGTCGGCGCGCCCCAGCATCTGTTCCACGCCGCTTCGCCCGGCCTCGGCATAGCGTTCGACGTCTCCTCCGACGGCAAGCGCTTGCTGGTGAACCACTCCGAAGACGAGGGCCCGGTGCCGCTGCAGTTGGTAACGAACTGGCCAGCGGAGTTGAGGAAGTAACTGCCGTCTGGGATCTTTGGTTGCTGCGGCTGTGACCCCGCTGTGCGATGCACGCTCTGCCCGGTCAGAGCACAGTTGATCGCAAACGAACGCTACGGCGATGTCGCCAGTCTAGATGCCTTGAAGCGTGAAGTTCAGAAGCTCAAGACGTATCGGAAGTCCCCGCAACCTGGCCGACTTTTGAATTTCATTGATCGGGCCTGAAACGGCAAAACGTCAACCGCCTCCGCTGACGACAATGCAGCTTCGTTGCCGTCGCTGGGGCGACGCGCCGAAATGGCCTTCGCGCCGACAACGTCACCATCCGCGCTGATCACGATTGCTACCATCCCTCGAACCTGGTTAACCCTCTTTTGCTCCTCCTTAGACACCTGCTGCTTCAGCAGAAGTTCGCTGGATCTGTCGCATGACGAAGGGTTCTCTGCAAACGCCGCCGGGAGCGGCGGTTCTATCAACTCATCCACCCGCATCGCAACTGCGAGCGAGATAGACTGAATAATCCAGTAGTTGGGACCTTGCCTTCGAATGACCATGAACGCTTTCTTTTCGTCCTTCGGCGCCGCTACGATTCGATCGCCGATTACATTTCCATTGACATCTTTAACGTACTCCATACCAGTTATCTGATGCTCTTTGAGCGACAGTTCGGTTGCGAGCTTCGATTCCTCTTCCGACCGAAATTCACCGTACCAGATCAGTGCTTCAGCGTGATCGGGAGTCTCGTAGGTTCGGAACGCCGCGTGACGACCGAACATATATCCTTCACCGATTTTTGTAATCCTTAGACTCTGATCGCCATTCTGTGGACTACTCGTTGAGAGGTGTGCCTGTCCGAAAAGGAGCGTAAGGTCAAGCAGAGTCGCAAACATCAGCAATTCGATTACTACCTGTTTCACAGACACACTCTACTCCGAATCTTTGTGCAGTTCCATGATGATTGACGCTATCAGGCCATTTCACTAGATGAGCCGTTCTCAGCCCTGCGCTGTCCCGCCCGCCCCGCAGTGTTATCATTTCTTCCCTGAACGCATTCCATGCGAATTAGGCGCACCTTTACCCTCGTCCGGGCGGTCGCATTTCCTGATTCCCGCGTGTTTTGTGCTTGCATCCGTGGCACCTGTGAACGGAGAATCCAATGTGTGGTCCCAAAAGGTTGCTCTCATTTGTGCTGGCGTCCGCTTTAAGCGTAATCGCTGGCGATCAGTCTCAGACGAAGCCCCCGAAGCGTGGCCCAGGCCCGGAAGTCGAGAAGCTCGCAGTGATGGTCGGCAGGTTCACGGTCGAAGACGAACTGAAAGCCGGGGCAATGGGGCCGAACTCGCCAGCGATGAAATACACCGGCACCGACGATTGCAGATGGGCGTCCGGCGGATTTGCGGTGATCTGCACGACAGTACTCCACATGGGCGCAAAGAAATATACCGACACTTCCTTCCTCTACTACGATCCGACTGCCAAGACTTACCAATATCACGCGGTTGACAGTTCCGGAGGCGTAGAAGACAAGACTGGTACGGTCAGCGGCGACACGTGGACCTTTTTTGGCGAGAGCACTTTTTCCGGAAAGGTCTATCACACCCGGTACACCATGAAGTTTGTTTCAAGGGACTCCTTTGAATACACCGATGAGTCGGGCGAAAGCGAGGACTCCATGAAGGTGTTTGTAAGCGGGAAGGAAACTCGCGTCGCGACTACCAAGCCCGCGACATCGCAACCAAAACAATGAGGGCATCCAGAGTGTGCGTGAGAACTAGGTTCGCGCTCTCGCGGTGGAATGAAATTCGGCGTTTAGCCGCGAAGCGGCGCCAGAATGCAGCCCACGGCGCAAGCCGTGGGTAGAATGTGGGAGATGAGCAAGCCCCGAAGGGGCGGAAGATCAGTTCTCACGCACACTCATCCAGCCGTAGTTCCAAGCTAAAAGGTCACTTGGAACTTAATGTCAAGCGGCGTGACCAGGCTCTTACACTCAATGAAGTCCGTTCTCTGCTCGTAGGTCTCACCCCACCCTCCCCACAGTGTTATCATTTCTTCCCTGACCGCATTCCATGCGAATTAGGCGCACCTTTCCTATCGTCCTGCTGGTCGTAGCGATCGTCGCGGCAGTGACCCTCGCTGTCCAGCTGCGCAAGCACGCCCCGCCGGAGCCGGCCCGCCTGCTGCCCGGGGCAGACGCCTTTTTCTATCTCAACCTCAGCGCGGTGCGCCGGGCAAACTCGGGCAAGGACTTGCCCTCCGTCAGCCACGCTCCCGAGTACGAGCAGTTCATCCGCGAGACCGGATTCGAGTTCGAGCGCGATCTCGATAAAGCCGCCTTCGCCATTCACTACCCGGGCAAGTGGCCTGGAGGCGGAACCGGCGGCTCGGCGCCGGAAGTGCGATTCTCCGAAGTGCTCGAGGGAAAATTTCAAGGCGAGCGCCTTACCGCTTATTTGCGGCAGCTCTCAAAGTCGGTCGAGAACTATAACTCGGTCGAGATTTTCACGATTCTTCTCGAAGGCAGGCAGTTGCGTGTCGCGGTGCTGAGCCCCGATTCGGTAGCTGCGTCCAATCATGACGACCCTGCCGTGATTCAGGGAATGATCGACCGCTCGCGGCGCCTGGCTTCTCCATTCGGAGGGCCTGCGCTTTTACGCCAATACTATAAGCACGTTCAGTTGGCCAGTCTGGTTTGGGCGGTGGCGCGCATCGATCCTGCGGCACCCGAAGCTGGCGGGTTGAGCGTGGTATTCAATAAGCCGGCAACACTCGTCATTTCAGGAAGCGCTCTCAACCCGCTTCATCCCATGGCGCAGGCGGTTCACCTTCGCGCCGAAGCCTTCACGCAATCTCCCGATGACGCGCGCGCCGTCGCCGACAAGGTCAACGTCTTCCTCGCGATGACGCACGCCGCCGAAACTTCTGTGGGAACCCACGGCAACGACGCCGATGTGAAAGCGCTCTTCGACAGCCTCCAGATCAAGCAAGAATCCGACCGCGCCGTTCTCACCGCAGCCATGCCCTTGGGCTTTCTGCATAAGATGCTGGCGGGAGAAGCGTCCGAGCGAAGCGAACCTGCCGCCGCCCAGCCCGATAAAGTGCCGGCGAAGTCACGCTAGAATCGACAAGCAAGATTCATAGAAGCAACGTTCCTATTGGCAAGGTTCGTATCAGGGCATCGCTTCAGCGATGCCGTCAAGACAATATTTGGAAGCCGCCTTTAGGCGCTGCCACTTCGGAACCGGGCCGCGAGACTAGAATCCACACGGCTCCTTGCAACTAAACGCAGTCCCAATCGTCTGATTGCTTACGGAGAACAACCCCGGCGGGTACAATAAAGACGCATGTCGAGCCTTCCACTTCCGCTAGCCGCATTTTTTGCCGGCCTGATTTCATTCCTCTCGCCCTGCGTGTTGCCGCTGGTTCCGGGATATCTTTCCCTGATCTCCGGCGCCGGCCTGGAAGAACTGAAAGCGCCGCAAGCCCACCTCATGCAGCGCGTGATGGTGAACTCCATCGGATTCATCCTCGGCTTCAGCGTAGTTTTCATCGCGCTGGGAGCGGCTGCGACCGAAATCGGCCAGGTGCTCGGGATGTACAAGCACACGCTGGCCCGAGTAGCGGGCGTCGTCATCATCCTCTTCGGATTGCATTTGACCGGCATCTTTAAGATCAAAGCGCTCTACACGGACGCTCGCCTGCACAGCGTGAAAGGCAGCAGTACTCCGCTCGGCGCGTTCGTGATCGGTTTCGCATTCGCCTTCGGCTGGACTCCTTGCCTGGGCCCGATCCTCACGGCAATCCTTACAATTGCCGGAGAACAAGATACGCTGGTGAAGGGCATCCTGCTGCTGGCGGTCTATTCGTTGGGGCTGGCTGTACCTTTTCTGCTGACATCTCTGTTGATGGAAAGATTTCTAAAGTTTTACAGCCGCTTCCGCTCCCACATGCACGCGCTGGAAGTAGCCAGTGGGGCCTTGCTGATCGGTCTCGGAATTTTGCTCGTGATCGGCCGCTTTACGTTGATTTCGAATTGGCTTTCGTTCTTGAACCGCTTTGCCTTGTAGGATTTTGCTTTGTGAGGTTTAGGGAGGCGCAGCGCTTCAGCGCTGCGATAATGGGTTCTGTTCTCAATTCGGCTTCAGCCGCTGAGGGAACCGACGCTCATTAGATCCTTATACCGCGCTCAGATACTGAATGGAGAATTCCGTGAAACGCAGTCCTTTAGCTCTAGTAGTCGTGGCATTCGTGGTGGCGCTCATGCTGTACTTCGGCTATCACCAGGCGCGGCGCAACGCGTCCACGCCTCGCATAAGCCAATCAACCATCGCTCCCGATTTCTCTCTCGAATCGCTCGACGGCAAGACCACGCACCTCTCCGACTTTCGCGGCAAAGCCGTGCTGCTCAACTTTTGGGCGACCTGGTGCGGCCCCTGCAAAATCGAGATGCCCTGGTTCGTCGACCTGCAAAATCAATATCGCGCGCAAGGATTCCAGATCGTCGGCGTCGCCATGGATGACGGCAGCAAGGAAGACATCGCCAAGTTCGCCAAAGATATGGGCGTGAACTATCCCATCCTCATCGGAAAAGATTCGGTCGGCGATGCGTACGGCGGCGTCCCCGCGTTGCCGCAAAGCTTTCTGATCGCGCGCGATGGCAAAATCGTCGACAAGATCATCGGCCTAAGGGGCAAAGCCGAGATCGAAGACTCAATCAAGAAGGCGCTCAACACCCGGCCCGCCGCGAGCCAGGCATCCGCTTCAGAAAAGAGTTCCGTTTCACAATGACGATTGACAGAATGATGATTAACAAAATAGCGGTCGACCGAAAGACGATCGAGCGAAAGAATCCGCGGAACCACGAACCTCGCAGCGAGGCGTCGCGCTGCATCCTGCTAGGGTTCGTTCTTCTAGCAGCAGCGAGTCTTTCGTCCGCACAGACCTTAGGCAAAGCCCCAACAATCGAAGTGGCTGCCATCCCTCCGGTCACCGCGCAGCGCGCCCAGGCCACGATGGTGAACCTGAATTTCCGCGTTCCTCCCGGCTATCACGTCAACTCCAACACGCCCAAGTCGGAGTTCCTGATCGCAACCGCCCTGAAGATGGACCTGCCCACCGATATCATCCTGGGAAAAATTGAATATCCGGCCGGCGAAGATAGAAGTTTCCCTTTCTCGCCCGACGAAAAGCTAAGTGTCTACAGCGGAGACTTCACCATCGCCGTGGCCGTGCATCCGCTGCACTCAGTCGTCCCGGGAAAATACGAAATGCGAGGAGTCCTCCGCTACCAGGCCTGCGACAACGCCGCCTGCTACCCTCCGAAAAACTTGCCCGTAAATTTTGAAGTGAAAGTGGTAAAAGAACCACCCACTGCGGGCAACCATCGCAACCCCGCACAAAGCCCGAATGTGCACTAACTAGATCGGCTTCGGCTATCGGGCTTCATCGAAACGGTTTACCCTGTGAAACCCCGTGACCTCTGTGGTTAAAGCCTTTGATTGGACCTTCGCACTCTAATCCGCGCGCGGCGAAGCGCTAGCCAGCACAAGAATCGTTCCCCCAAACAGCAGCGTGTCAAAGAAGTAGTTGATTCCCTCAATTTGGACTGCCGCGCTCGGGTCCATCAGCGACGCAATCAGGATCGGGCCATAGACGAACAACACCAACAGCACAATCCAGGTCCCAAGATAAGTCGCCGCCATTCGCGTCTTCTTGTTCAGCAGAATAAAAACTCCGGCAATCAGAAGAAGTGCTCCGGTCACGTAAGCGATAGCCGCGTGCCCCGGAATCCAGGCGGGCATGAATTTTTCCAGCGGAACTCCAGGAACGTTCGCCGGGTGCAGAAAATGTTCAACTCCGTAGAGTAAGCAGGCCATCCCGATCAACACGCGGCCTACTCTTATAAGCTTGCTTCCCCATTGCCCGCGGCCTCGCTCGCGCATGGCGCTTCCGGCAAGAATCCACGCTCCTCCGCCGAATGAGCCTTCCCGGAAGATAAGCGTCCATCCAAATCGATCGTTGGGGGTAGCGACGACTCCTGGGATGATCAGCATCGCCACAAAAGAGAACATCGCGATCCCGAACAACAGGCCGGACCACTCCACCTGAATTTTTGTGGCAATACTCAGAGACGCGGCGATCAACGCAAAGCCGAAGAAGTACGCCCAAAACAAATGCCCTGGCACATATGAGGGCACCATGGTCATAAGATCTCTTGCATCCGCGAGATGCAGTGCGCCGAACACAGCCAAAGGCATGGCGAAACACAAATTGCTCAAAGCGACGATCTTGTCGAGGCCGCGGGCCTTCGCCAAATCGGCTCTCGCCGCCCACAGCGCAATAAGAAAAATCAGGATGCCGGCGCTGCACATTGAAGCCGGCGTGCGAGAGATCGCGAAAAAGACGGCGAGAGGCGTTGTGTGCATGGGATACCAAGCCAAAAATCGCGTGCTCTATTCAGCACACGTTTTTCCCGGATCAATAAACCGCTACAAATTGTACGACGAAAAGCCGGAGGGAATTCCCGAAGTGGATCTTGCGCTCAAAAAATGAAACCAGGGAAGGCCGCGGATCCTCACCTAAAGGGGTAGCCTGTTCTTGGGCCGTGGTGTAATTGGTAGCACGTAAGCCTGTCCAGCTGAAAGGTGCGGGTTCGAATCCCGTCGGGTCCACAGTTTCCCGTTCCATGGTAGGGAATCTGGCGAGGAGTCTCAGGACAAGGAGGCTCCTCAAGTAACCTTGACTTTCGATTCCGATGTTTCGATAATTGTGTTCGTAGCTGGACGGGCTTACGCCCCGAGTTGAATTCCCGCTCGGGGTTTTGTTTTTCATTCCCGACTAAAAGCCTATTTGTCGCCTTGCCGACATTATCTCCAGAGCTTGGTGGGCTGATGTGCTACCGCGAGTTGAATTCCGCGCTCGGGATGGCTCTTGGTAGGTCTTAACCCTTGCCTTCTTCTGCACCTTCGCCCTAGTATCCTTCAGCGCCACCGTCCGACGAACACGGGTTCCCCGTCCAAGTACACGCGAACCAGCGCAGAGTCCCGACGTACACAACTAGTTAGTTCGCCAAATGGCAGCCCCCGTTTTACATTAATGGCTAAACATGCCGTAGTGTACGGACTTCGCGGCCCGCATCTTGATTCGCACGCCTGAGCCGGCGAGTTCCGGTTTTCAAAAAAAGGGGATTTTCTAAATGCTTATCGACCGTGTTGTGTCTGAGGGGCGGAAATGCCGGTGGACATGGGCGTTGCTAATGGTTTGCTGCACGACCGCACTCGCGGCCACGCAGACCCCGGGAGTGAGTGACAACCAGATCAAGATTGGCTCTTGCACGGTGCTGGACGGACCGAACCGCCAGTATGGCATCCAGATTGTGCTCGGAGCTACCATCTACCTCCACTACATCAACGATCACGGGGGCGTCTTCGGCCGGAATTTAAGCCTGTCGTCCTTTGACGACGGCTATGATACGGAGAGGACCGGCGCCTGTTTCGCCTCGCTGAAGCGGGAGAACGTGTTTTCCGCCGGCTTTTTTTTCGGCTCGGCGACCACCGCCAAGTATATCCCGCTGCTGGAAGCCGAGCACATGCCGCTGGTGGGCACCTACTCGGGAGCGCCCTTTATCTATGAGCCAGTAAAGCACGGCATCTTCAATCTGCGGGCCTCTTACGACGACGAGACCCGGGAACTGGTGGACAATTTGTGGCGAGCGGGCGCGCGCCGCATCGGCCTGATCTACCAGGACGATGCCTTCGGCAAGACGGTCCTCGACTCCGCCACGCGGGCGCTGGCCAAGCACCATGCCGCCCCCGTGGCCACAGGCTCCTACACCCGCAACACGCTTGAGGTAGGTCCGGCCATTGCAGCGGTGCACGCCGCGAAGTCCGAAGTCGTGCTCCTTGCCAGTACCTACGCGGCTGCCGCCGAAGTCGTCAAACAGATCCATGGGCTGGGCTGGCGGCCGGTGTTTGTCTCCGGCTCCTACATCGGCACCGACGCTTTTATCACGGCGGCGGGAAAAGACGCGGAAGGCGTCATCAGCATGCAGATTGTGCCCTCCTACGACGCCACGAGTCTCCCAACGGTGAAGCTTTACCGCGAGTGCCTCGAAAAGTACGCCTCGGCCAGCGCTCCCAGCTCGACCGGCCTGGAAGCGTTTACCAATGCCGTGGTTATGGTGGAGGCGATGAAACGCGCCGGCCATGACCCCACCCGGGAAAAGTTCATCGACGCCATCGAGTCGATGAACGGCTTCGATGTTGGCCTGGGCGCGGACGCGCACCTGAAGTTCAGCCCCCGCAATCATATGGGCCTGGACCGCGTCTACACCACGGTGGTGCATGGCGGGAAAGCGGAAAGCTTCAGCGATTGGGCGGGCGCGCTGGCGCATTAAGGGAGAACTTCCGGGTTTCTGCGGCACGGGTAGGGAATCTGACGAGGAGTTCAGGACGGGCGAACTCCTCAAAGTAATCTCGACTGCAAGCCGCTAGCTGCCGATACTACGACTCAGAGCTTGACGGGCTAGTGCTCCGAGTTGAATTCACGCGCGGGGTTTTGCTTTTGTAAGGGTTTTCACGGAAGCGCGCTTAGCTCTTTCCACTTTGTTTCCGAGCCCAGGCATCTTTCAAAGCGACCGTCCGATTGAACACGAGCCTCCCGACCGTCGAATCCGGATCGACGCAAAAATATCCTAACCGCTCAAACTGATAGCGGCCGCCCACAGCGGCATTGGCCAAAGACGGCTCCAACCTCGCATTCGCAATCACTTCCAGCGACAGCGGATTCAGATTCGCCGTAAAGTCCTCACCTTCCGCCACTTCATTCGGATTTTCTTTCGTGAACAGGTTCTCGTAAATCCGCACCTCGGCGTCAATCGCAGTCGCCGCTGACACCCAGTGAATCGTCGACTTCACCTTGCGGCCATCAGGCGCATTCCCGCCGCGCGTCGCCGGATCATACGTGCAGTGCACCTCAATCACTTCCCCCTCGTCATTCTTCACCACGCTCTTGCAGGTGATGAAATATCCATAGCGCAAGCGAACCTCGCGGCCCGGAGAAAGCCGGAAATATCCCTTCGGCGGTTCTTCGCGAAAATCATCCTGCTCAATATAAAGCGCGCGCGAGAATGGCACCTTCCGCGTGCCCGCGCTTGCGTCCTCAGGATTATTCACCGCCTCCATCTGCTCCGTCTGATTCTCCGGATAGTTGTCGATCACAACTTTCAGCGGACGCAGCACCGCCATCACCCTCGCCGCGCGTTTATTCAAATCTTCGCGGACAAAGTGTTCCAGCATGGCCAACTCAATCGATCCCGTAGTCTTCGACACGCCAATCGACGCAATAAAATTTCGAATCGCCTCCGGCGTATACCCTCGCCGCCGAATGCCGCCAAGCGTAGGCATGCGCGGATCATCCCACCCGCTCACGCGCTTTTCCTGCACAAGTTGCAACAGTTTGCGCTTGCTCAACAGCGTGTAGGTGAGGTTCAGTCGGTCAAACTCGATCTGCCGCGATGGAAAAATCCCCAACTGCTGAATAAACCAGTTGTAAAGCGGGCGATGATCTTCAAACTCAAGCGTGCACAGAGAATGCGTCACGCGCTCGATCGAATCCGATTCCCCATGCGCGTAGTCGTACATCGGATAAATGCACCACTTGTTGCCAGTGCGATGATGCTCGGCGTGCAGAATGCGGTACATCACCGGATCGCGCAAGTTCAGGTTCGGTGAAGTCATATCGATCTTCGCCCGCAGAACCCGCGACCCATCGGGGAATTCACCGTCCCGCATGCGCTCAAACAAGTTCAGATTCTCTTCGACAGGCCGATTGCGATAGGGACTGTCTTTGCCCGGCTCAGTCAGCGTTCCGCGATGCTTGCGAATTTCCTCCGCTGTCAGGTCGTCGACGTAAGCCTTGCCATCCTTGATAAGTTTGATCGCCCATTCGTAGAGCTGGTCGAAATAATCCGAAGCGTAAAAGAGACCGTCCCACTGAAAGCCGAGCCAATTCACATCAGCCTTGATCGACTCGACGTATTCTGTTTCTTCCTTCTCAGGATTCGTGTCATCAAAACGCAGATTCGTATGCCCGCCAAATTCGTCGGCCAGTCCGAAGTCGATACAGATCGCCTTGGCGTGTCCGATGTGCAGATACCCATTAGGTTCAGGAGGAAAACGAGTCTGCACACGGCCGTCGTGCTTATTGGCCTTGAGGTCTTCCAGAATGATGTCGCGAATAAAATTCGACGGAGCGGGCGAGGGCGAGGCAGCCACAGCTTTTTCTCCAGCTTCAGTAGGGGGATGAGAAGAATTCACCTGATGATCTTATCGCAAGATCAAGCGCCTGGACGCTATCTCGCCGCGGCGCGCACTACGAACCGTACCTTTTCCTTTCGCTGAAGGTATTGGACAATATCGAAAAGGTTGCGAGCTTGCGGATTCCCCGTTGGACCGAGCATACGCATCAGGCTCTTGGGCGAGTGATGCGTTCCTCCGGCCAAATCGTTAAAGCCCACGGTGGCATGAATGTAATCGCGCAGCACGGTCTTTCCCGTTTCCACATCTCCGGCAATGAAGCTTTCGACCGCTTCGCGCAACAGCTCTTTACGAAATGCGGGATCGCGCCGAGCTCGCGCCTGAATCGTTTCTTTAAAATCTCGACTGAGAGCCACTATCGAATCTCCTGGTTTTTCCTTTGCTTATAGTCCTGCCACCGGCTAAGCGCGCCCGCGATGTCCTTCTGCTGCCGCTTCTTCGTTCCACCACCGAGTAACAGGACTATGCGTTCGCCGTCCTTGCCGAAATACATCCGATAACCCGGACCGAAGTCGATCCTGTACTCATAAAGACCGCCGCCCACGCCCTTTACGCTGGAATAGTTCCCCTGTGACAACCGTGCTAGCGCGATGGAAACCTTGGCAGCCGCCGGCGCGTTGAGGCGGTCGAATCACTCGGCGTAAGGGCTGCGACCGTCCGACTGAAGGTATTCCAGAACCTCAACAGTCTTTAATGGTAACATAAATGTTACCTTTCTCAAACTTCACAAATATTAAGACCGCTGAACTTCCGCCGAAAGGCTTCGGCCGAGATGGTGGCGTTGACAGCCCGCTACCCGCCCATCGTCAGCACCACCCGGAACCGCGCCCGCCCGCTGATCATCTGGCCGTAAGCCTCGGCAACTTTCTCCAGCGGATAGCGCTCGATCATCGGCCTTACGCCGCTGAGAGAACTGAATTGCAGCGTTTCCTCGGAATCTTTCGCCGTGCCCGAGGGCCAACCTTGCAAGGCCTTGCGTCCGCCGATCAACTGCAGCGGAGTCACCGTGAGCGACTCAAATCCTGCTCCCACGATCAGCAGCTTTCCATTTCCCGCCAGCCCATCGACCAGAGCCGAGATCGACTTCGAATCGGGAGCGGTCGCCAGAATCACGCGCGCTCCTCCCAGCTTTTGCAGCGCTTCGGCAGGCGCCCCGGCGCTTGTATCCACGTATTCATGCGCGCCAAGCTTCTGGGCCAGCGGCTGCTTGTCTTTGCCGCGACCGATGGCGACGGTACGGAAACCCATCTGCCGCGCATACTGAATCCCGAGATGGCCCAACCCTCCGATCCCCTGCACCGCGACCAGGTCGCCGCCGCGTGCGCCCGAGTTGCGCAGTGAATTGAACACGGTGATTCCGGCGCAAAGCAGCGGCGCGGCCTCGTCCGCGGGCAAGTCATCCGGCATCGCGGCCACTGCTTCCGCGGGCGCCACCATGTATTCGGCGTAGCCTCCATCGAAGGTGATGGCGGTAATCTTCGCGAACTGGCATAGGACGAAGTCGCCACGCCGGCAGGGGTCGCACTGGAAGCAGTGCCCGCCGTGCCATCCCACTCCCACACGTTGACCGGGTTTCCACAGCGTAACGTCGGCGCCGACCGCGTCGACGCGCCCAGCAATCTCATGGCCCGGCACTCGCGGATACTGAATTCCCGGCCAAAGCCCCTCTTTGACCAGCCCGTCGCTGTGGCAGATGCCGCAGGCTTCCACCCTGATGCGCACCTGCCCTCGTGCGGGCTCTGGCTTGGGGCGCTCGACGATTTCGAAATTACCTCCGGGCTTGCTAACTTGTACGGCTTTCATGCGAATTCCTTTCTATGCGACTTGTATGAAGGTTGTGATGAAGAGCTTGCGGTGGCTCTCAGATTTTCTAAACAAGCCTGTGTCTGAGTAGATAAAAGGAGACGCGATGGGGATGCAACAAAATCGGGCGGCAGGACCCCAAGTTACGTTTGCTTGAAAGGACCCATCTTCTATAATCAACTTAACCGGACAGGTTGACTGCCCCGAACTGGAAACGGTTCGGGGTTTTATTTGCCGCCGTTCCGCAGGATGCGCTACCTAATCTTCCGCAGAGCGTCCTCGATTCGCTGTAGCGTAATCTCCCGCCCGATTACCTCCAGCGTCTCAAACAGCGGCGGAGCATTCTTGCGCCCGCACACCGCCACGCGAATCGGCTGAAACATTTGTCCCGCCTTCACTCCGAGTTCCAGCGCGGCGGCGCGCAGAGCCTGATCCAACGGATCGTGCTTGAATTCGACACCCGCTAGTACTTCTCGGGCTCGCGCGAGGACCTTCGCAGCCATAGCCATGTCTCCCTTTTGCGGGATTAGTTCGGCCGGATCGTAAGGCGGCAGTTGATCAACAAAAATGAAATCGGCGGCAGTCAGCACCTCGCTCAGCAGCTTGATGCGCTCCCGGATCAAAGGCGTGATCCGCAGCATCTTCTCCGCCGTAACGTCGAATCCCGCGCCGCGCACGATCGGCAAAAGCCGCGCGCTCAAATCTTCCACCCGCAAGCCGCGAATGTGCTCAGCATTAAGCCACACCGCTTTGGGATCGAAAGCTTCCTCCGGAGTCGCAGCCGGTTCTTTGAAATTCACAACAGCGTTGGACCGATTAATGCCTTCAAGAGAAAACACTTCTTTCAACTCCTCCAAAGACATATTCTCGCGATCGTTCTTCGGAGACCACCCCAGAAGGCAAAGAAAATTGATGAAAGCTTCCGGCAGGAATCCGGCATCGCGGTAAGTCGTCACACTGACCACGGACCCGTGACGGCGCTTGGAAAGTTTCGTGCCATCGGGCGCGACCAGCAGCGGCAGATGCGCGAACTGCGGCGGCGCACAACCGGCGGCCTCGAAGATCAGCACGTGCTTGAAAGTATTCGTAAGATGGTCTTGCCCACGAATGATGTGAGAAATGCGAAGATCGGCATCGTCGGCGCAAGAAGCGAGGTGATAAGTCGGCATCCCATCGGAGCGAAGTAAAGCGAAGTCCTCAATGTCGGCCCCAGCCTTCACCTGCTCGCCGTAAACTGCGTCAGCAAATCGCACCAACTGCCCACTCTCGCGCGGCACGCGAAAACGAAGCGCAAACGGCTCTCCCGCGGCGGCACGGCGGTCGCTCTCCACACGCGAAACTTCGCGGGCACCCGGATTAAACAGCCAGGTCCCCTGCGCCCCCGATTTTTCCGCGTCCCCCGTATGCGCCGGAGTAAAGTCGCGGTAAGCCAGGCCTTTTTCAAAAATCTCCCAGGCGGTCTTGCGGTGCAACTCGATGCGCTCGGATTGTTTGTACTCTTCGTCCCACGACAGATTCAGCCATTTCAATCCATCAAAAATAGAATCCACCGAAGCCTGGCTGTTGCGCTCAACGTCGGTGTCATCCAGCCGCAGGATCATCGTCCCGCCATTGTGGCGCGCATAAAGCCAGTTGAAGATAAAAGTCCGGGCGCTCCCCACATGCAGAAATCCGGTAGGCGACGGCGCAAAACGCACCCGTGGCCCCGTTCCAGAGGATGTCAAAGGCTGAGATTCAGGCATAAATGGCGAAGCTTCGATGGTAAAGCTTCGATGGTATGGTGCCGGGAGCGCACCGTCAACCGAGCCAGCAAATTGCTCGAGAAACTCGATTCAGAAACCCCGTATTGCTTAAGTAATTGATTTCAGGTAACTAGAGTCAGGGGCACTGTACTTAAATCCTGTTGTGCTCACACCCTTGCGTGTGAAAACATTCATAATCGGCCTCTCCCAAGGTGCTGGCTAGATCTCGCAGATAAGATCTTCGCAGATAAGACCTTCGTGGGAAGCCCTCCTGGCCTCATGAATTCTATCGCCACCAGTATCGTTATTATTCCGGGCGTAGTCGCCCTGTTGCTCTGCCTGCTGTTCACCTACCTTTACCAGCAAAGCCGCCAAGCCTACTTTCGCGCCTGGCAGATCGCCTGGGCCTGCTATTCCATTCATTATGCTCTCGACGCATTCCGCTATTACTATCCGCCGGCGCCGGTCGCTTTCTTTTTCAGTTCCTTGTTCTCCATCGCAATGGCAATGTGTATTTTCGGTTCGACCCGTCTGACGAGCGGGTCTTTCCGGCTCCGTTGGTTTGACGTGGCGTTGGCTGTGGCCGGCGTGGCGGCGTCCTGCACTGATTTGATAGATCACCTGAAGCCACCCGCACTGCGCAGTGGACTGAGCCTGGAAGTCATTTTTATCACGGCGATGCTGCTGTACTGTTCGGCGGCTTTCTACGTATACGCCCACCGGCGGGGCTCCAGCGCATTCAAACTCCTCGCGATTTCGCTGGCGCTGTGGGCCGTACTGAAAGGCGCTCTGCAGTCGAACCATCCGGTGGCGGAGATGTTTGGCAGCGTCGGCCACGTCCTTGGCCCGGTGCCGCAAATGCTGCTCGGCATCGCCATGGTAATGGTGCTCTTCGAGAACGAGCGCAACGCCGTGCAGGAAAACACGCTCGCGCTCTCCACCCTCGGCGTCGATCCGCGCCGCCTGCTCTCTGCTGACGATCTGCTGCCCAGCATGCAGTCGGCCCTCGACCGGCTGGCAGGAGCGCTGTCCGCGCGCCAAGCCGTCATCTACATCTCAGAACGCTGGCGCAGCCTGTTGCCCTCGGTCGAGCGCGGCTTCTCCCCGGAATTTATCAACCTCCTCACCCGGACCGGGGCGGGCGAGTACGTCTGCGAACTGGCCTACCGGCAGGGCGGCCTGTTCACCGTGCATGACGTCGCTCATATGACCGAACCGCTGCCCATAGGCTCAGCCGGATCATTCGTTGATTTCAAGAAAGTCCTCTCAGACGCCGGAATACGAAACCTCACTGCAGTCAGCTTGCAAACCCGCGAACACGCCTTCGGGGTGATTTTATTTCCTCATGCGCAACGCAAGGCCTTCGGCACATCGGGTCCGCGCTTGATGGTGGGCCTCGCCCTGCAACTTGGGCTTACGCTCGATAACTACCTGATCGCGCACGACGCGCACCGCCGCACGCAAGAGTACGAATTGCTCACCGAGATCGGCCAGGCAATCAGCTCGCGGCTCGATCAGGATGAAGTGCTGCGCACCATCCATTCCGAACTCGGGCAGATTTTCAACACCAGCGATTTCTACATAGCTTTTCAAGAAGGAGACGAAGTCCGCTTCGAACTCGAAGTCGAGAACGATCACACCCTGCCCAAGCGTTCGCGCAAACTCGAGAATGCCTTCACCGAATATGTGATCCGGACCGGGCAGCCGCTCCTCATCCGCTCCGACCTGGAAAAGACGCGAGCACGATTAGGCGTAACCTACCGCCCTGAGCGTCCAGCCAAGTGCCTGTGCGCAGCGCCAATTCTGCTGAGCAACAAGCC
>JBEKJF010000040.1:0-21471 GCA_050011375.1 Candidatus Sulfotelmatobacter sp. | reverse complement strand
AACATTTTCTTTGGACGCGTCCACCTCGATGCGCGCCTCATCGAGCCGTTCCTTCGAGTCGGCATATTTCACGGCATCCACCTTAACTTCGCTTCGATCCCACGTGGAGATGTGGACGTCACCATTAATGTTGTCGAGTTCGACGCGGCCATCGGGCGTGAGCGCATAGGTCTGATGGAATTCTTCAGTGAATGCGCGGTGATCGGAGGCGTGGGCTCCGAGGGCGAGCGCGAACAGCGCACAGATGGTCCCCAAAACGGCTCCGGACCATGCCGGGAATTGACGTTTGCGGTTCATAAGCTTCCTCCGTTTCAACGGGTTCGACGCAGTGATTCGAAATTAGTGAGGCCTTAATCGCCACCAGCATTTCTCCCCACACTTCTATATACGATGGATGTCTCCGCGATGTTCCCTCGATTTAGCGTCTGCTCGCCCTATGCTCAGTCCGCATACCGGGGCTATAATTCGCTGAAGTGGAGGGTTCTATGAGCGTTCGACGGCTGCTGGTTCTCTCGCTGTTGATTTTGCTCTGTGTTGCGACAGTTGCAGCGCAGTCCCCGTCAGACAAGACCCATGATTCTTCATCGGCTGCGTCCGAGATCAAGAAGGACTCGCCTGAGACGCGCGCCCTGGAATCAAGCGCGCAGCATATCCTCACGCTCGAGCAGAATGACGCGATATGTTACACGCTGCGAACTTATCGCGTGGCGCGCTTAAGTCCCGAGTCGGACGCGACGAAACCCGCAGGCTACTCCTCGTGTCTTCGTTCTACCCGGTTTCAGCTGAAGACCGCGGTCGATACAGTTGATGTCGCGTCCCACTGAGTAGCGAAGCGCTCTCAGTCAGGCTTCGCAGACGCCTTGTCTTGGTCGTTCTTCCTGCCGGCTTCGGTGAGCAAATAGACTCCGAGGATTGTCATCTCCGGCTCAATCGGATGCCGGTAGCGCTGGCCGGGATAGACCACATAGTAAATCGCAGGATAAAGCAAGATCAGCCAGAACAGAAGCCAGGCGCCAGGTTTGCGCCGGCGTAAAGCGCGGCCCAGCCCCCAGAAAGCAAGTACGGAAGACGCGAGGAACAGCGAATTCTTCGTTTGCGACAGCCACCAGATTTGTGCCAGCCGAGGCGGCCCCGCCCAGAAGTAGACAAAGCGTTTCACGCACAGCACGGCAAAACGCGGGTAATCCGCTTTGATATAAGTCACAGCCTGCCGCTGGCACATCGCCACGTATGCCAGTTCGCCCATCGAAACATATTGGCGCATGGCATAGAGATCCTGCGTGGGATGCAAATACTGCATCCATGTTCCGTCGGCCCCATTGCCGTTGCCGAGGCGCAGCTCCGCGCCAAAATTATCGCGCATGAAAATAAACTTGCCGAAAGTTTGATAGTTCCGCACAAGCCACGGCGCGATGCAGGCGAGGAAAACGACAGACGCCAGCGCAACGCCGGCCAACGACAAAGCCGGCTTGCGGCGCTTCGCACAGTGATACCAGGCCCACAATCCTGATGCCGGCAGAAACGAAATCAGCACGGTGCTGGTCAGCGCGGCGATGCCCCAGAGTAAGCCGAACTCCAGCCAAGGCTTCAGCCCGTCGCGGTCTTCCATGGTGAGCGCCAGCCAAAAAATCACCGCCATCAGTAAAGCCGACAGGCTCGTTTCCCAGACCCAGCGCGTGCACCAAGTCATCGCGTAGGGCAGAAGAGCCCATGTCCAGGCCGAGCCGACGGCAACCTTCTCGGAAAATATTCTTCGCGCAATCAGAAAAATCGGAATGCACGTCAGCGCCGAAAAAACACTGTTGATCGAGAGCAATACAAACGCCGACCCTCGCGAATAGATTCCGAAGAGGTGAAACACGCCCGCAGTTAAATATGGATAAAGGGGAGGCTCCCACGCGGTGGGCCCCGTCGGCGCGCCAAACGCATCGCTGAAACCGTGCCCGGAGGCGATGGCAGCGCCGATGCGTCCCATTTCCCAGCCGAATGCGAAGTTGTTGTCCGTGGCCTTGAATTTATAGGTGTGGCCGACGATGATCCAGCCCACGCGCAGAAACAGCGCAATGGCCACCATCCAAAACTGCGAGGTGCGGATGTGAAGCCACGTACTGGCGAGCACAGGAAGTGCGCGTTCGCGGCCGGCGGCCACGGCGGATCGTGAATCCATGGGTGATCTATTTGTAGCTGAGCGGGAGTCGAGGGGCAAGCGCGCCTGATCCTTGTGAGCTTGACCCTTGCGCCTTCGCAAACATTGCGGCTCTGGTGCCACAAGCTGGCCCCGCAAGTTCTACCCCGTGTAACCCTGTGCCCTCCGTGTTAAAGATTTATGGCGGCCGGTGGCCAAACCCCAACTGCCTTTCCGACGCATCTGTCCTATAATGGTGCGGACTGAGGAAACCTCATGGGCTGGCTGCAAAATAAATTCGAAAAGAATTTCATGATCAGCACGGTGGACTACGTCTTCAACTGGGCGCGGAAGTCTGCCGTGTGGCCGATGACGTTCGGCCTCGCTTGCTGTGCGATCGAGATGATCGCGTCGTCGACTGCGCGCTTCGATATCGCGCGCTTTGGCTCAGAAGTATTTCGTCCCAGCCCGCGCCAGAGTGATCTGATGATTGTTGCCGGCACCGTGACCTTGAAGATGGCGCCGGTAGTGAAGCGCATCTACGACCAGATGCCCGACCCGAAGTGGGTAATCTCGATGGGCGCGTGCTCGTCGGTGGGTGGGCCATTCAATACGTATGCCGTGTTGCAGGGCGTAGACAAAATCGTGCCAACGGATGTTTACGTTACAGGCTGCCCGCCGCGCCCCGAAAATCTTTTCTACGCTCTGCTAAAGCTGCAGGACAAAATCGATACCATGACGCTGGCCAGGAAGCCCACGGAAGTACGGCTTGATCCGAATATGCTGGAGAATTTCAAGCGGCAGGTGATGATCGCGCAAACGCTGCAGCCAAAGTAGGTTGGAAGCCAGGAAGAACCATGTGGGGACGGCCGCCCTCGGCTGTCCGCCGAGCCAAGCTCGGCCGTTCTTCCCAAGGATTCAAGATTATGACTCCGTCGAATGCCCGCAGATTCTGGCTATGGAGGTTTCACTTCTCCACTTTTCTATTAGCTCACCTCTGCGTAGTCGGGCTTCTACCGGCGAGCTACGGGCAGGTCGACGACGTGAGCCGGTTCCTCAGCCAACTCAAGGACTCTGATTACAACGTCCGATTCCGGGCAGCGGAGGCGCTGGGAAAGCTCGCAGCGCCTCCAGTCGACACCCTCATCGCAGCCCTGAAAGACAAGGACCCGAACTTCCGAAATGGCGCAGCTCAGGCTTTGGGCGAAATCAAAGACCCACATGCTGTCGAACCATTGATCGACACCCTGAAAGACAGCGATGCATTAGTCCGAGCCAGTGCGGCCGAAGCGTTGGGAAGAATCAAATCCCCCCGTGCTGCCGCGCCTCTGATCGCAGTCATGAAGGATACGAACGATCTTGTCCTGATGAAGGCGGCTGGCGCCTTGGGCGAGATCAAAGACCCCAGCGCGGTCGAACCCCTGATCGCCGTCATGAAGGGGCCGGACAGTATGGTTGGAACTAGCGTTGCCCAGGCGTTGGCAAAGCTCGGGGCGCCTGCTGTCGACCCGCTCATCGCGCTGCTGAAGGACTCGGGTTCCAGCTCAGCAGCGTCAGCCGTCGCGAACCAAATTCGCCAGATGAATGCGGTCCGGGCGTTGGGCGAAATCAAAGACCCCAGAGCAGTTGAACCCTTGATTGTCACCCTGCGGGACACCTTCTTTAACCTGCGAGTATCGGCGGCAACCGCCTTGGGTGAAATCAAAGACCCGCGCGCGGTCGGACCTCTGGTCGCCGCCATGAAGGACACGGATCTTCGGGTGCGAAAGGCCGCAAGTGGGGCGCTGGGAGAAATCGGGTTACCCGCGGTCGGGCCTCTGGTCGCCGCTTTGAAGGACGCGGATCCCGCCGTTCGGCAGTCTGCATCTGAGGCTCTGGGACGAATCAAAGACCCTCAGGCGGTCGAAGCCATGAACAACGCCTTGAAGGATGCCGATTCTCACTCACAGCAGATAGCGGCGCAGGGATCGACCTTCACCTATCTTGTGCCAAAGTACCTGGCCGCGGCAGCCATGCTAGACCCTTCGACGACGAGACCATTTCTTTCTGCCAGCTGCCAGGGAGACCTGGTGACAGAGATCCAGGGATTGCAGCAGTCCGGATGGACATACTCCGCAGAACACTCAATCGCAATGATCCGATCCGAAACTCTCGACGCGGAGAATGGGGAAGCCCTTGTAACCGTCGAGATCGCCTTCGAAGGGGCGGGCGGTGCCGGTGTCTGGTGGGATAGTGGGGCTAGGACCGCCTTGAGACAAGTGGGAAGCAGTTCCGACATCGTGAAATTAGAAGGCTTCACGGTATTTACAGCCGGCAACTCCACGATCTTGCGGGCGCCACACACGTTTCATCTAGCCTGGGAAAACGGAGCCTGGAAGATAGCCAGGATTGACCCCGCGCCAAGGACCACGGGGCCGAGGTTCAAGCCGTGGTAGTGATCGCGGTCTCTCCCTGCTCACCCACGAAGGGGTCGCTAGCTCTAGCCAGCTTTGAAAGGCCGAGGAAGCCCATGGAGGTCCGCCGCCTCCTGTTACAATCCCTGTTCTGAACTCTCAAACACCATGTCTGCCTTTCTGAAGCTCACCACCCAATCCGACCTCCCACCCGCCGACGAAGCCAAAGAATTTTCCTGCGCCGATAAAACAATCTGTATCGCGAATGTGAACGGTACATACAGCGCCATGGACAACATCTGCCTGCATCGCGGCGGGCCACTGGGGCAGGGAATGATCGAAGGCGGCAAAGTCGTCTGCCCGTGGCATGGTTGGGCCTGGGACCTAAAGACCGGCGAAGCCGTGCAGAATCCCAGCATGAAGGTTGCGGTGTATCCGCTGAAGATTGAAAGTGGCGACGTGCTCGTGGAGGTCTAAGCCAATTAGCCTGAAAGGAATCATTGTTTTTCAAGTCTTCGCGGTCGCAGGAATCGTGCTCGCGATCATCGGAGCCGTTTGGTGGGCACTGAGACGCGTACGGTTAGCCGAGCAATGGCCAACGACTGAAGCTACGATCGAAGGAGGTACGTTCAAGAGCGTGCCCAGCACCGGCAACAGACAGGACCCACTTAAGGCTCCCGTGCTTTATTTCTCGTACCAGGTCGGCGGGGAATATTTTAGCGGCAGGGTCGCACTTCTGGATTTTTTCGACGACTCCGGTGAGGAGATAATCCGGCGAATGACCTTGCAGAAACTGGAGATTCACTATGATCCACAAGACAGCACACGATGGTTCATTGACGACAAGATAGCGGGCTACAGGATTGGGCAGGAAGGGCTGGAGTCCGAGGCCAATCGCCGCTTGTGAATCACGCGTGATTCCCTGAGGAATTAACCATCGAGCTTCGCGCGACCGGACGTCGATATCACTATCCCAAGAGTCTCAAGAACTTCCCCGGCTGATTGTCATACCCCGGAAATACTTGACTTAAGTTCTTGTTCCCCATGTGCCGCGCGACCGCTTCGCCCACGACCTGCCGAAAATCCGTGGTCAATGCCAAGTCGCGGCCTTCATAAAGCTGCGACTGAGCGAGTCCCGGCCAGCGCCCGTAAACTTTGCCGCCTTTCACTGGTCCGCCGAGAACGAACATGACATTGGCATGGCCGTGATCAGTGCCGCGGTTGCCGTTCTCGCGCGCGGTCCGGCCGAATTCTGACATCGTCACAACTACCGTGTCTTCGCCGAGATCGCCAAGGTCGGTCCAGAAGGCGGCGATCGATTGCGAGAATTCTCGCAAGACATTTGCGATCTGACCTTCGGTCGCGCCTTCGTTGACGTGGTGATCCCATCCGCCGATATCGGCAAACGCAACTTGCACGCCGAGGTTTGCCTTGATGAGTTGAGCAAGTTGGCGCAGGCTGTCG
This sequence comes from Candidatus Sulfotelmatobacter sp., assembly GCA_050011375.1. Classification (GTDB taxonomy): domain Bacteria; phylum Acidobacteriota; class Terriglobia; order Terriglobales; family Acidobacteriaceae; genus Sulfotelmatobacter. The sequence continues at coordinate 15,489 of JBEKJF010000040.1, read as the reverse complement.
CCGAAGCGTCCCTTGGGATAATCTGCGCCCGCGGCAGGCTTGTACTTCGATGGATCGGCAGCCTTCAACATCTTCACTGCGTCGAATGTTTCTTCGCCCGTGCCGTGCAACACGGCGTCGACGGAGTTGTTGTACATGGCCTCGAACGCGCTCGCGGCTGGCGTAGGCTTTGCGCCCTTGCCGCCGACTGAAAAATCGTTGATGTTGTTCATCGCGATCGACGGCTCGATCCCGCTCAAGATTCGCGGAATCGATGGGCCCATGGCAATGGCCTGGAAAGCCGATTTCTGCTGCTGAAGCGGCAGGTTGTGAAGAGACCGGTTGAGCCATCCATCTTCGGTGGACTTCACACCTGGCGTGCCTGCTTCCATGAAGTCCTGCGCGTCGAAGTGCGAGCGCGTAGAGTCGGGCGACCCGGCAGCATGCACAATCGCCAGATGACGCTGCTGCCACAGCGGTTGAAACGGCGCGAGTGAAGGATGCAGGCCAAAGAATCCATCGAGATCAAGCACGGCCTTGCGCGGAATATTAATTGTGGGCCGCATGGCGTAATACTGCTGCTCGCCGTGAGGCACCACGATGTTCAATCCGTCGGCCGCGCCGCGCTGAAAGATCACGACCAGCCGCTTGGGGCGCAAGCCGGGCTCAGCCGCGCCCATGGCGGCGCGAGCGAGAAAGCTTGGTACCGCCGCCGTGCCGACAACGGCAAGCGCGCTGTTGCGAAGAAAAACGCGACGTGTGATGGACATAAAAAATCGCTCCTAGCTGCTAGCTCCTAGCACCCTTCGTATCCCGTCGGAACCGGAGGCGTTCAAGCTAGTAGCTAGAAGCTAGCAGCTTTATCTTCTCTGAAATTCCGGCGAACCCAACAGCAGTCCGGATATTGTGTTTGCATCTGGAGAACGCTGGGAATCCGCAGGCTTGCCTTTATTATCTTGCTTCGACTGCCCGCCGCCATTCTTTTTCGCCCCTTCGATCTTTGCCGCCTCGATCTGCACCGTGATCGAATTGTGCGTCTGCTGCGATACCCCGCCGGCGATCAGGCTGGTCTCGAGCGTTGCTAGCGTCAAGTTCGCATCCGGCGGATCGGCGCTGCTTCCCGTGAGTTGCGCCGCATCCGTTTTCACGCCTTTGATCTTGCCGCTAGTCAATGCTAGAGCAAAGTTCATGCGGTTGAGCAGCGCCGAAGTGCTCACCCAGGTTTCCGCCTTCATGGAATAGCCGGTCGGAGGCTGCGCGCCGTAAAGCGGCATGCCCATGTTGTTGAGTTGCCGTGTGAGCGGCACAGCATCGTCAATCTCCGCGCCAGTGGCTCGCACTGCGGAGGCCACAAATTCAAGAGGCGTTTTTACTTTCGCGCGGTAGGTTGCGTCATCCCAAAATTCAGGCGAGTGGAACAATGTGTCGAGCACTTCGCGGATGTCGCCTTTCTTCTTCAAAAAAGTTTTCGCCATGCGATCCACCAGAGCCGGCGGAGGGTCGTCCGAAACAAATCGCTCCGCCAGCTTCAACGAAATGAAATGCGCTGTCTGCGGGCTTGTGGCCAGGCGGTGCAACACTTCCAGCCCCTCGTCTTCACCCTTGGGCTTGATCTTGTGTCCCAAAACATACTTCGGGCCGGGTTCATGCATGCGTAGATCGAATTTGAAGCTGCCGCCGTGCGCCGGGTCGTCGATGGTCCATCCGGAAAAAACTTTGGCGACCTCGGTGACGTCGCGCTGCGAATAGCCGCCGTTCACGCTAAGTGTGTGTAGCTCCAGCAACTCGCGGCCGTAATTTTCATTGAGGCCGGGTGCGCTCTTGCCCGCCTTTGGCCGAACAATTTGATAGCGCACGTAAGGACTGGGATGCTCCGGAATTCCCAAAGCCTTCGCCGAGAACGGACCCACGCTCAGCCAGTTATCCAGGTAATACAACATCGCGGGACTCTTCGCTGTGGCCACGAGCAGGTCTTCGAACTTGCCGAGCGCATGCGCGCGAATCACGTCGCGCTCATAGCTGGTCAGCATCAGGCGGTCGAGTCCCTTGTCTACAAATACGTTGAAGTGGTTGAACCAGAAATCGGTCATCACCTCTTCAAACTGGCGCTGGCTGTAGATGGCGCGCAGAAGCTTCGCTTGCGCCAGTTCGCCCGTGACTACGCCCGCCGGGTTATTCATGGCAAGCAAAGTTTCTTTTTGCTTTGGATTCAGGCCTTCGAGCAGTTCGGGAGCCTTTCCTCCGCGCAGAGAGTCGGCAACCGCAACCTGCGCGTCGATCGGCATGCCGATAATTTTCTTGAAACGCTCGTCCGGCGATAGGCTAGGAAGTTGCTGGAGTTCGAGGTCGGCGTAAAGTGCCTGCTCGTGCAGGCGCGCCTGCTGTTTTTCTTCGCGCGTCAGCTTCGCCGGCTTCGGTGAGGGAGCCATGGTTGCGTCGCTGGCTGTGCTGGAAGTCATGGAATCTGTTGTTGCCGCTGCTCGGTTTGCTGCCCCGCTCATTGAAGCACTGTTCATTGCGCCACTTGCTGCGGAGCCGTCCGCGCTTCCGGCGCCGTCTGACGCGGCGTTCGCCGCCATCTCTGATTTTTCAGCGGGCGCACTGCTGATTTTTTCTGGCGCGGTAGCAGCGGTGACGCTCTTGCCAGCTTCTTCTTTTTTCTTTTCTTTTTTCTCTTCCTGCCGCGCGAGTTGCACCTGGTAAACCGCGCGCCGTGCCGGATCTGACGGCATACTCCGCTTACCGTTCCGCACCTGGTTAATCGCCTGGCCGTCGGGGAAGTCCTCGGCAATTTCTTTCGCGCTCATGCGCAGCGTGCGGAGCGGCTCCAGGCGCGCATCGAGCGCGCTGTCGTCAATCTTTTTGGGATGCAACTGAAGGTCAATCCACTGGTCGACGCCCATCGCCATAACCTGCTGCACATCGCCGGGGCGCGGACCGAAAGTGAGTCGATTCAGCGCGTGCAAAGCGCGTCTCTGAGCAGTGTCGTTGGGACTCGATGCTTGCTGGTCCTCGTCTTTGTCTTTTTTTCCCGCGAGCACCTGCGAAACCGTACACGCCAGGCTGAAGCAGACGAGAAGGATGACGAACTTCGCGCGGCCCAAACGCATGAGGACTCCAAGGGAAACGACGGACTCCTTATTATCAACCCGGAAGGAAGGAAAAGGTTGCTGCCCGTGATTACCAAAGACGGCAGGTTCTAAAGGACTTAGGAGCTAGAAGCTTGTTACGTTAAGTACATCTTGCCGCGGGAAACCTTGTGCTGAAGGGTCGCGGCTAACTGGTCAACGTCGGCCGGACCAAGATTGACCGTCATGTGATCGGAGACGAGCGGAGTTCGATTGCTGCCCACGGCATCGCGCCGCACCTGGATCAGCAAGGCATGCACGACGTTGGGATCGTATTTTTGCGGGGCCATGCGGACCAGATCGCTCAGCGCGCTCCCCAGCGAAAGCGATTCGCGATAAGGACGCACGCTGGTCATCGCGTCGAAAGTATCGGCCAGCGCCATGATGCGCACGGGCAGCGGCAGATCGTCGCCGCCGATCGCGTCAGGATAACCGGAGCCGTCGCTGCGCTCGTGATGCCAGCGCACCGCTTCGTGAATTTTCGGCCACGGAAATTGCACGCTGCTCACAATCTGATGGCCGACCACGGTGTGGTCCGCCATCTCGCGAAACTCGTCGGGATTCAACGCTCCCGGCTTGCTGAACAGACGGCGGTCAACTGCGACTTTTCCAATGTCGTGAAGATATCCGGCGCTGCGCAGCGCTGCGACTTCGCTGGCATCGACGCCCATGGCCTCGCCGATCGCAGCGGCATAGCGGCCCACGCGCAGCGAGTGGCCGTGAATGTTCACGTGCTTCACATCAATTGCGGTGGCGAACGCCTCGAGCGCCGTGTCATAGAAGCCGTGCAGCGAGGCCATCAGGCGCAAATTCTCAGTCACGCGCTGCGCAAGTGTTTGAGTGAGCGCATGGTTCTGCACCGCGAGGCCAATGTAGTTGCACAGCAAATCCATGGCATCGAGTTCGGCGTCTTCATAAGGGGAGTCGCCCGGCCGCCGTCCCAGCGCCACGACGCCCGCCAGTTTGCCCGCGGCTTTCAATGGCGCAAGGCATTTGAAAAGTTCAGGAGCCACGTTGCCATTGGAGCTGAGAAAGATCGAATACGTGGAAGCGTTCAGCACGATCGGCGCGCGCGCGGCGGAGAGCGCGTGTGCGTGCTTGGGAAGAAGAGGAATGAACGCGGGCTCGGGGAGCATGGCGAAGCCTTCGGCTGCGACCGAAGTCAGCATGGTGGGCTTGTCGTTGAAAACGAAAAGCGCGCCCTCGCGTGCGCCGGCGGCTTCCATGACTGCGGCGAGCATGCGGCGTGCCGTGTCGGAAAATTCGCGCTCCGCCGTCAGCTCCGGCCCCAGTTCGGAGAGAGCTTCTACGGTGCGCAACAGCCTGCGGAAATTGTTGGTCTCGACGGCCACGATAAGTGGTGCAAGAACGCTGAGCAGAATGAGCGTAGCATGCGCGAACAGAGCGCCGCGAGAGCGGGTTGTTGGTTAGTTTGGTGCTGGCACAGTCGTGCCAGCGACGCAAATCAGTTTTGTCATGACGCGCGAAGTGTTCTCATGCGTGCAAAAAGTGTTGTCATCCCGAGCGAAGCGAGGGATCTTGGTTTTTGCCTGCGCCATCAGTATCGTTGCCGTGCGCAGAAACCAAGATCCCTCGCTTCGCTCGGGATGACAATTCTTAAGGGGGTAACTCTGAGACTGCTCAGAAATGCTCGCGCAATTCCGCGAACCTTCCCAGGATCAGCAACCGCTGACCTGCCGGGGCCGCATTCACTTCTTCATGTTCCAAAATCCACGTATCGCCGTGGGGAACGAAAACCGCGTGCAGACCCGCGGCCAGCGCCGGATTGATATCGGACCTCGGGCTGTTGCCGATCATCCACGTGGATTCGCGAGCGAGTTCGTATTTCTCTGCCAGGGCGTGATAAACCGCGGAATCTTTTTCCGCCACGATTTCAGTTGCCGAAAAATATTCTTTCAATCCCGAGCGCTCGATTTTTCCCGATTGCTCCGCCTGCGCGCCCTTGGTCACCAGAATTAAACGATGCCGCGTGCGAAGATACTCCAGAGTTTGCGGAACCTCCGGCAAAAACTCAATCGAATGATTTTCGATGGTGCGAGCGAAGCTGGTGATCTGCGCGTGCAATTCTGGAGTGACCGGCTGCACGCTCAGCCGCTCAAACGTCCGAACCAGCGAATGCGAGAAGCTGTGCAGGCCGTAACCATGCGTTACGATGCACTCGCGCTCCACATCGTTGAGCACCTCGCGCACCTGCTCGGCAGAAAACTCGTGGTGATTGAGAAACGAAATAAACTTCGCGATGGCGCGCTCGAAGTAAACATTGTTCTCCCAGAGCGTGTCGTCGGCGTCGATCAGGAGAGTTTGTGCGGGCAAGCTTCTAGCTCCTAGCTGCTAGCTTCTAGCGAACCAAAGGCAGTGTCAATTCGCGCGAGGTTTGACTCACTGATACAGCGATGTTCCTTCAACCTTCACAGGTATCACAATCTTTCCGGCAGCCTTCCCCTCAAGTTGACGAGCTGGGGGCATAGAAGGGTTACTCGGATAGGTGCTCCCATCAAATGCAAGTATTGTTTCGTAGCCAGGCTGAATGCCTCCGCCCGCCACCACAACGCTTATGTCATGCCAGCCGTTTGATTTCGTAGTTAGCACGCGGATTGGTGGCCTCGTGATTGTAGTTTCCGTGACCACCCTGTAAGACGTGCCCTCAGGAGCCAAGATCAACATGCGACAGCCACCACTCCCGCACCACGTCCGACCGGTGATGTAAACAATAACTTCCTTTGCCCCGTCTTCCTTTAGATCGACAATGGCAGAAGAATATCGCGTCGATCGCTGTTGTTCGAATTCTGGATAAGGATTTCCAAGGTGTTGCTGAAGGAACTTCCTTAGGGCATCGTCTTGACTTGAGCTTGATAGTTGCGGCGCTTGAGCGAGGCAGCTCCCCACCAAGAAAACAGAGCAGGCCGCCATAAGCGTAATCGCGATTACACAGAACTTGAGGAACCTTGGCATTGAGGTCACCCCGCGCGCTGTCCAGAGAGTCTGTTGAGCATCCTTAGCCCAGCGGTTAAGAGCTAGAAGCTAGCAGCTAGAAGCTTCTTCTACACCCAATCCACCCTCGCCTCAGGCCCAATGATCCCCGCCTTGTGGCCCATGTCGAGTAAACGCACCACAGCTTCGCGGCCATCCGGACCGTAATCCAGGGTGCGCTCGTTCACGTACATACCAACGAACCGGTCGGCGGTCGAAGTGTCGAGATCGCGGGCGAACTGCATCGCGTAGGACAAAGCTTCTTCACGATGATCGAGCGCATACTGAATGCTGTCATGCAACGCAGTGTTGACGGCGGCAATCAGTTCAGGGCCGAGCGCGCGGCGAATGGCGTTGCCTCCGAGCGGCAGCGGCAAGCCGGTCATCTTCTGCCACCATCTTCCGAGGTCGACAATGCGGTGCAGCCCGGCCTTGTCGTAGGTCAATTGGCCTTCATGGATGATGAGTCCAGCCTCGTATTTGCCTTCGAGCACCTGCGGAATAATCTGGTCGAAGGGAACGACTTCGGTTTCCACTCCGGGAGCAAAAAGCTGCAGCGCGAGATAAGCAGTAGTGAGCGTGCCGGGGACCGCGATTTTTTTACTTTTGATTTCATCCTGCGAGAACGGACGCGGGGAAACGATCATCGGGCCGTATCCCTCGCCCACGCTGCCGCCACACGACATGAGCGCGTACAAATCTTGAATATAAGGATAGGCGTGAAACGAAATCGCCGTCACATCGTAGACGCCTTCGCGCGCCTTCTGGTTCAGCGTTTCGATATCGCATAGCGTGTGCGTGAAGCGCAGCCCCGGCACACGAACCTTGCTGGTGGCCAGCCCGTAAAACATGAACGCATCGTCGGAATCCGGGCTGTGGGCGATGCTGATCTCGCGCACCTGAGAAGCCGGATTGCCGCCGGAATGTTTCGCTTCGAGCTCCGAAGTTACTGTCATCGTTTAAACTCCAAACCGAGTGCTGCCGTGCTACTGCTGTGCATTCGAACGGCGCTGCCAGCGCGACGCAATTCCCGCGGCCATCATCACCTTAATTATTTCGGCGAACAGGAACCAGTAAAGGCCCCAACGGAAAGCTTGCACCACCGAGTGCGTCAGCACCGCAAGCCAGGCCAAGCCGCTCGCGAAAAGCACAATCTCACCAAGAAGCCCGCCCAGAGCTGCGCGAGCGAAACTCTTGCGTCCATGCTCCATCACATATCCCGCTAGCCCCGCAACTACGGGATAGGCCAGAAGAAATCCGCCCGTGGGACCAAGCAGATGCGCGATTCCTCCCACGCCCACGGGACTGAACACGGGCATGCCCGCCGCACCTTCCGCCAGATAAAGCGCAAGCGCCGCAAAGCCGCGCCGGCTGCCGAGCAGCAGGCCGACCAGCAGCACTCCAAAGTTTTGCACCGTCAGCGGCACCGGCGTGCCCGGTATTGGAATCGTGATGCGCGCGCATAAAGCAACGAACAAGCTCGCGCTCACTACGATCGCGACTTGCCGCGCGCCTTCGAGAACGCGTTCCTGTTGATTGCCTACAGTTTGAGGTGCCAGTTTTGACATGGAAGACTCTCCAAATCTTCGGCGCAGAGCATCGAATTCAGATCAGTGCCCAGATCAGTGCTCAATGTCACTCGACTGATGCTCGCGTTCGGTTTCGCCGGATGTGCCTTCCCGAGCGGCCTGCGCGGCCTGCAGATGCCGCCGCAAGCGCATATACAACGCGATTGCCACGCACACCACGACCAGCGTACTGACACCCAGGATCAGGAACCACCAGATCATCCGCACAACGCACTAGGATAACAGATGATCGGGCAGTGGGACGGGCAGTTAAGCGTATGTAGCCCCGGACGCATTCGTCCGGGCGCGCTGCACGTTAACTACTTCTGAGCGCTCGCTTCGCTCGCGGGCGGACGAAGGCGTCCGCCGCCACACGAACGATTTACTGCGGGCTAGCTCGCCTTCGCCATGGCCCGCTTCTCGTGCATCGCCGCGACGCGCTTCAGCGTGAGCTGCAGCCGTTCGCGCGCGAACTTGGAGCCCGTGGCGATCTTCTCGATGTTTTCAAACATGTGCGGATCGCCGATCTTTTCACGCAGCTCTTTGAGGAAGGGATAAACCTTCGCGAGTATCAGGAACATTTCGCCGCTCACCGCGGGCTGAATGAACAACTCCTCGCTCAGCGCCCCTTGCAATACAAACGATGCAGCCATGCTCCAGTATCCGCCGACCTGGCGCAGCCAGTTGTTTTCCTGCGAGCCCATCGCCCCGACAACTTTCATGCAATCATCGGCGTTCTGCGGCCAGAATTCCACGACCCACCAGTTGCGAGCCTTGCGCATCTCCGCCTCGCGGCGCAGATCGTAGAGTTTCATTATGAGTTGAGCGTCTGTAGCCGTTGCTTTCTTGGACATGGGAACACCTCAGTTGGATTGAGCGATTGAGCCATTGAGAGATCGAGTGATTGGGAGATAGCACACTGCCAGCACCTCGAGCTCTACAGTCGCTCAATGACTCAATGACTCAATGGCTCAATCGCTCAATGACTACGCGCTCGTCGCCTCCGCTAATTCCGGCGCTGGTCGCTCGTAGTCGCATTCTTTGTTCGGACAGGCGATGACCGGTCCATCTTTCAGAAATTTTTGCACCAGATACTCGCTGCCGCAACTCGGGCATTTTTCTGCAATCGGCCTGTGCGCCGAAGTGAATTTGCACTTCGGATAAGTTCCGCACCCATAGAACGTGTTGCCCTTGCGAGCGCGCTTCTCGACCAGATCGCCTTCTTTGCACTCCGGACACTTCACGCCGATGTAGTTCTGTTTGACGTATTTGCATTCGGGATATCCGCTGCAAGCCGTGAACTCGCCAAAGCGCCCGTGGCGGATCATCATATTTCGATTGCACTTCGGGCATAGTTCATCGATCGGAATATCCGGAACCTTCTTGCCCTGGTCGAGTCGCCGCGTAGTCTTGCAATCAGGATATCCCGTACAAGCCATGAACTGACCGAAGCGCCCGCGCTTGAGCACCATCACGCGTCCGCAGTTCTCACAATATTCTTCCTGCGTAGTCTCCTGCACATCGGCCGAATCGAGATCGGGCAGGTTGATCGGATTTTCTTTCGTGAACGTACAAGTGTTCGGATCTTCCTTATCGTAGGTGCTGCACGCATAAAACGATCCGTGCCGTCCCCACTTGATCACCAGCGGCGCGCCACATTTCTCGCACTTCTCGTCTGTGGGTTTCTCCATCCGCTTGATGTTCTCCATATGCTTTTCTGCATATTTGAGATCTTTCGTGAATTTCTTGTAGAACTCGGCGAGCGTGTCGGTCCACTTCTCTTTGCCTTCTTCGATGTCGTCGAGTTTTTCTTCGAGCCCCGCGGTGTAGGCGACGTCGAAAATGTCGCGGAAGTTTTCCACTAGCAGATCGGTAACTACGAGTCCAATCTCCGTGGGAGTAAACTTGCCGCCCAATTTCTGCACGTACTGCCGCTCCTGAATCGTCGACAGAATCGCCGAATAGGTTGACGGACGCCCAATGCCGCGCTCTTCGAGCTCTTTCACCAGCGACGCTTCGTTGTAGCGCGGCGGCGGCTCGGTGAAATGTTGCTCCGGCTTCAATTCCTTCAACGTAAGCTTCTGGCCAGCTTCCAGCGCCGGCAGCTTGTGTTTCAGTTCTTCGTCTTCTTCGTCTTTGCCTTCTTTCGATTCTTCGTAGACGCGCAGGAAGCCGTCGAACTTCATCACTGATCCGGTCACGCGGAACCAATAAGCATCGCCATTCTTTGATTTCGCATCGATGTCGACTGTGGTCTGGTCGAACACCGCTGGCATGATCTGCGACGCCACAAAGCGCTGCCAGATCAGCTTGTAGACCTTGAACTCATCCTCTTTTAAGTACTGCTTCACCAGGTCGGGATGCCGCATCGCCGAGGTCGGTCGAATCGCTTCGTGCGCCGCCTGCGCTTCCTTCTTCTCTTTATATGTATTCGGAGTTTCGGGCAGGTAAGCCGCGCCGTATTCCTTGCCCACATATTCGCGCACTTCCTGAATCGCCTCAGGCGCAACCCGGGTCGAATCCGTACGCATGTAGGTAATCAGGCCGACCAGGCCTTCTTCGCCCAGTTCCACGCCTTCGTACAAACGCTGCGCGATCATCATGGTGCGCTTCACGCTGAAGCGCAGCTTGCGGGAGGAATCCTGCTGCAACTTGCTCGTAGTGAACGGAGGTGCTGCGTTGCGCCGGCGTTCTTTCTTGTCAACCGAACGCACCAGCCAGTCGGCATGCTCGATCGCAGCGCGGATTTTTTCTGCATCCTCGCCGTTCGTGACCTCAATCTTCTCTTCGCCCTTGCCCAGAAACCGCGCGTCGAACGCAGGAGGCTTGCTGGCCGCCAGGTGCGCGTCGATCGTCCAATATTCTTTTTTCTCGAACGCCTTAATTTCGCGTTCGCGCTCAACGATGAGTCGCAGCGCAACCGTCTGCACACGCCCGGCAGAAAGCCCGCGGCGAACCTTATCCCACAGCAGCGGAGAAACTTGGTAGCCGACTAACCGGTCGAGCACGCGCCGCGCTTGCTGCGCATCGACAAGATTCTGATCGATGGCGCGAGGATGTTCGAATGCCGCCTGCACCGCGCGCTTCGTAATTTCGTTGAACGTAACGCGCTGAATCCGCGGAGGCCCGTCCGGGTCTTCCTTCTTCTTCTTTTTCGCTTTCTTGCCGTGGCCGTTGCCGCCCAGTTCAAACGCAAGATGCGCTGCGATAGCCTCACCTTCGCGGTCCGGGTCAGGCGCCAGATAGATCGCATCCATCGGTCCCGCCAGCTTTTTCAGCTTGGCCAGAACTTTTTCTTTCCCGGGGATGACAACGTAGTCGGTCTCGAACTCCTTGCTCGTGTCGACTCCCAGAGTGCTCTTGGGCAGATCCTTCACGTGGCCAAGCGAGGCCTCGACAGTAAATCCCTTTCCCAGATATTTCTGGATGGTCTTCGCCTTAGCCGGCGATTCGACAATGACTAAACTCTTCAACAATGGAACCCTCAGTTCTTAAGTTTTCGCTTTGAACCTAGCACGAATGGGACAAAAGCAACAAGTTACGCGGAGAGCTTCTAGCTTCTAGCTGCTAGCTTCTAGCCAAAATTGGGACCTTCAGGCTCTGGACGAGCGACGCCAGCATTCGCTGGATTTCCATTACCTTCGCACCCGAATCTTGGTGCTCCTCATTGGTTAGCAATGACAAGTCCTTGGCGAGCAGCAAGTGGTATTCCACTTCGTTCGCAGAGCCGCGGGCGATTTGAGTAAACCGTTTCATCTCGGCATCGGATCTTCGACCGCAGCCCTCGGCTATGTTCTCCCCAATCGAAGCGGAGGCGCGCCGCAATTGGCTCGTCAGACCATACATCTCCTCTTTCGGAAACGCGCGCGTTTTTTGATACACGGCCAAAGTTAACTCGTGCGCTTTCGTCCAGACCCGCAAATTCTTAAAGTCTTCCATCGATCACCGCCTAGGGCTGGAGCTAGTAGCCAGAAGCTAGGAGCTAGGAGCTAGAAGCTGCCCTTCTAAAAGCTTTTCACAAAATTCTTCCCCGCCATCTGCCTCACCTTGCCACTCAGCTCCAGCTCGAACAACGCTGCGAAAATTTCCGAGGACGACATTTCGTTTTCTAGTTTCTCCACGAGTTCATCGATGTGCGTGGATTCATCCGCCTTCAGAAGGCTCAAAATCCGTTTCTCGTGCGGTGGAAGCCCTTCGTTCGGGAATAGAGATGCGGAGGAGCCACTCGCGGATTCAGGCGAGGTGGCCGGAGTCAGCGCCAGTTTCACTTCGGTCGGCAGATCTTCCCACACATCTTCCCAGGTCGCGACCAGCTTCGCGCCCTGCTTAATCAGCGTGTTTGGACCCCAGGCATTTTTGTTCGTCACATTGCCCGGCACCGCGAAAACGTCGCGGTTCTGTTCGAGGGCGCAGCGCGCCGTAATGCGCGTTCCGGAATATTCCGCGGCCTCCACCACCAGGACGCCGACGGACATGCCGCTCAAAATACGGTTGCGGATAGGAAAATTCTGCGGAAACGCAGATGTACCCAGCGGAAATTCCGAGATCAGCGCACCGCCCAACGCTAAAATCTGCTCCGAAAGCCGCGAATTTTCTTTCGGATAAATCACGTCCACGCCCGTGCCAAACACCGCAACCGTCCTGCCCTTGGCCGCGATTGCGCCGCGATGGCTCGCGGTGTCAACTCCGCGGGCCATGCCACTAATAATGACCAACCCCTGCGCCGCGAGATCGCACGCCAGCCGTTCCGCCATCCCCGAGCCGTACGGCGTGGGATGCCGCGTGCCCACCATGGCAATCCCTGGCTTTGTCAGCACTTCAACGTTTCCGTGAACATAGAGCACAAGGGGCGGATCGTAAATCTCTTTCAGCCGCGGCGGATAGCAAGCATCTTCCAGCGAAAGCACCGTGACTCCCGCCGCCGCAGCGCGCGCAATTTCCTCGCGCGCCAATTCCGCCGATTTTCCGGTGGCGATCGATTGCGCCGAGACCGCCTGAATTCCAGTGCCTTCGAGCTCAGTCAAGGATGCATGGAAGACGGCTTCGGCGCTTCCGAAATGCTCCACCAGTTTGCGAGCCTTGGTTGGTCCCAGCCCCTGCGTAAGCGAGATGGCGAGCCACTCCAGAATATGAGTAGAAGTTGGCGATGGGGCTACGGCATTGGGCACGTCGGGACCCTCCAGTCTTTACTGCAACGGCTGATTGGAAAACACAGACTGGGCGGACTCTAATCATCCGCGTGAACCAGCGTCAAGGGCAGCCGTCACAACTCCCCGTCAAAATTGGTCTGCTAGAATCAAAACAGGAATGAGACCTCTACGCATCTCTGCGATCTCCTACCTCAACACCGCTCCCCTCATGTGGGATTTCGAGCACGGCGAGGCTGGCGGCGAGTTCGAAATTTCGTATACATTGCCCTCGGCCTGCGCTCGCGCTCTGGAAGCCGGAACAGCCGACATCGGAATCATCCCGGCAGCCGCTTATACGCAAGTCCCCGGGCTAGTCGTGTTGCCCGGTGTAGCGATAGCGTCCTGTCGCCCCGTGCGTTCCATCCTGTTGGTCAGCAACATGCCGGTCGAAAAAATTCGTACCGTGGCTCTCGATACCTCTTCGATGACCTCGGTGGCGCTGACCAAAATTCTGTTCGAGAAATGGCTGGGTGGTGGCAGAACGTTCACCTCAATGGCGCCGAACATTGAAAAAATGCTGTCCCAGCACGATGCCGCGTTAGTCATTGGAGACCCCGCGCTGCAAATCGACCGCTCGCGCTATCTCACGCTCGACCTCGCCGAGGAATGGATTCGCCACACCGGCAAGCCTTTCGTCTTCGCCTTCTGGGCGGTGCGGCAAGATGCTCTCCAAGAAGACCAATCGTGTGGGGACGGACGCATTCGTCCGTCCGCGTCGCGAAGCGACGCCAGCGTGTGGCAGGATCTAGCCACAATTTTCCAGCAATCCCGCGACCACGGACTAGAGCCGGCAAGCCTCGATCAGATTACAAGCGAATGGGCGCCAAAGCTCGGGCTCAAGCAAGAAGATGTTCGCTCCTACCTCACCGAAAACATTTATTACCACTTGGACCCTCCGTGTCTCGAAGGCCTGCAACTTTTCTATCGCTATGCGGCCGAGACCGGCGCGCTGCCCGCCGCGCCCGAGATCTGTTTTCTAGCCGCGAACACCGCGGTTGTTTAGCGCAAACCAAAAACTGAATGCTGCCTCATTTACATCCCCTGCTAGTCGTCACGATGTGGCAGCGACTGCGCCGCCTGGGCGGGCCGATAATTCCATAATTCCAATGACCGGCAGCATGGACGTCCTCACCATTTGGCTCTCCGCACGTCATCGCGAACCGTGGCCCTACTACGCTTTCATGGCCACGCTCGGAGCGGTCATCGGCGGCTACATTACTTATGCGCTGGCGCGCAAAGGCGGCAAGGAAGCCATGGAGCGCAAGCTCTCAAAACGCCGCGCCGCCCAGGTTTCCAAAGCGTTTGAGCGCTGGGGATTCGCCGCCGTCGCCGTCCCTGCCCTCATGCCGCCTCCATTTCCTTTTGTGCCATTTCTATTGGCCGCCGGCGCCATGCAGTACTCGACCAAGAAATTTCTGGGAGCGTTAACTGTCGGCCGCGGCGTTCGCTACAGCATCGGAGCCTTCCTCGGATTCCACTACGGCCGCCACATCCTGCGCTTCTTCAACCAGTACTACAAACCCGCGATGGCAGTCCTGATCGGTTTTGCGGTAATCGGCGCGGTGCTGTCGCTAATTCAATACCTGCGCATGAGAGAAAAGTAACTCAATGGATTTTCTCCGCGTCCTCCGCGGCATTTCTTCGCGATCTCCGCGGTGAGAGGCTTTTGATCTTGAAGTCCACTGATGGATGGGGAGCGATTCAGTCGCTCGCACTTGGCCCAAAGCCAAGCACTCCGTTAGAATTAAATGTCGATATGTCCCTAACCAAATCCCAAGCCCTCGAGCTCTTCCACTCCGACGATCTGATCGGTATCGGCATGGAAGCCGACGCGGTCCGCCGCCAGTTGCATCCCGAAGGTACCGTCACCTACATTATCGACCGCAACATTAATTACACGAACTTCTGCACCGAGTACTGCACCTTCTGCGCGTTTTACCGCCCGCTGAAAGGTCCCGCCGCGAAAGAAGGCTACATTCTAGAGTTCGACACCATCTACGAAAAGATCCGCGAGACCGTCGAACTCGGAGGCACCGGCGTGCTGATGCAAGGCGGCCTGCATCCCGACCTCAAGATCGACTGGCACGAAAAAATGCTGCGCGGAATCAAAGACCGCTTCCCGCAGATTCATCTTCATTGTTACTCAGCATCCGAAATCATCGCCATCGCCGAATACAGCGAACTCAGCATTCGTGACACGATTCTGCACCTGCGCGATGCCGGACTCGATTCCATCCCCGGCGGCGGCGCTGAAATTCTCGACGACGAAGTGCGCTACAAAATCGCCCGCCTCAAATGCCTGACTGCCGATTGGATCAACGTCCACCGCACCGCCCATCAGATCGGCATGCGCACCACCGCAACCATGATGTTCGGCGTCGGCGAGAATTACGAACACCGCATCAACCACCTGCAAGCCCTCTACGACCTGCAAGAAGAAACCGGAGGCTTCACCGCCTTCATCCCCTGGAGCTTTCAGCCGCAAAACACCGCCCTGGGCGGCCGCCACTGGGATGAAGCCACCGCCGTCGAATACCTCAAAGTCCTCGCCATCTCGCGCCTCTATCTCTCGAACTTCGTGAACGTGCAATCCAGCTGGGTAACGCAAGGCCTGAAAGTCTGCCAGATGGGACT
>JBEKJF010000039.1:0-19979 GCA_050011375.1 Candidatus Sulfotelmatobacter sp. | reverse complement strand
GCGTATCGGTTCCAAATATCGCTATGACAATGTACAACCGTCTGGTCCATTTCGAAGGTGCGACCGAGCCGATTCGAAGGCAGCTCCGAGGCTACGGAGAACGACGGGGTCTCTACAATCTGAACTGAGCCATCAAGGGAAAGTCATGAAGACGAGAAGGGCATTTTTCGCGACAGTGGTGAGGTTGGTTGGGGCAATCGGTGCCATCGCGATTGCTCCAACCAAAGCGCGCGCTTGCTTGTATGGGACTTGGCGCGTGCAATGTCCCATTGGTCACATTAACCAAGTAGATGAGGGCGCCTGGCGCGCTCCCAGTTTCCCAGCCACTCATCAAATTGCTTCAGCTTCTTCTCCTCTGCTTCAATATCTTTACGCAGTTTTTCTAGTTCTCGCGCTCTTTTTTGCTCTGCCAGTTCCCGCCGGTTTTGTTCCTCTGCCTTTTGCCGGAGCACGACGGCAATACGCATCAGGCCCGCGACAAAATCAGGGATCATCTTTTCGATCCTTTGGATTTTGGCGTCGCTCCATTTCGTCCGCAGCCCCGGTGTCCTCCAGCTTTCTGATTGAATCATCAGAGCCAGCCTCCCCGAGGGTTCGTAGGTAACGGTCTGATCGTAGTCCCAGCGGTCGGTCGGATTAGGAACGCGTGGCTTCTGGGTTATCACTTTCCTGATCGATTCCTCTATGCCGAACGAAATGTGCTGACCTTCAATGAGCGCGACGGTGCTATGTTGCTCCGATATTTCTACGCGGAGATTTTGCCTCTCCAAAACGGACAGAACTTGGGACATGATCTGCAACGCCCGATCCAGAATCCCCTCTGTCACCTGAACATCGAGACCGCCGGGTTCTCGGGGCAGCAGCCTTCCATGCTCGTCCTTTCGGCTGCGGCTCCGAAGCTGACTTGCCGTTTCCCGAATCAGCGCATGCGGTTTCGCTGCGCTTTCGGTCGGTGGGTTGAGCACACCTGAGGACAGCAGGCCGTCGATGGCAGCGAGTTCAGGGTTGCTCTCTTCACGAGCGTTCTGTTTCAACTGCGCCCGCTCCGAGCGAAAGACAACCGGCACCTTATCGAGTTTTGGCAGGTTGGGTTTCGTAACGCCGGGCTTTCCATGAGCCAGCTTAGCCCAATGCCCGCGACCTGGAACCGGCACAGACAGTTTCCGACACGCTTTACCAAGCGCGACGGAAGATACGCCGTATTGCTCAGCGACTCTGATCATTGGTTTCTCCCAGACCTTCTCGAACAGCTCTTCTCGGTTGTATTGCAGCCACATGCTCTCCCCCATTTTGTAATTGTTGTCGAGTGTTGATCTCAGCAGGCTTTCTTGAGCGCCCGCAGGCGAAATAGCTCAGGCTCGTTTCCGTGTTGCGGTACGAAACTGGCGTATCGTCGATAGAGCTTCGAAATGAATTCCCAGCCCCGAAATGTTCCGGCTCACCGGTGCAAGATGCTCCCTTATCCGAGGTGTGCCCAATAGCTTATGAATCCGCTCGGCAGGGCATGCATTGTATCTGTGGAATAGTCGAAGCAGTTCGACAGTCACTTCAGGCTCGCACTCACAAAGGGCGCGGCGAAGCGACGTCATTTGATGCTGCTCTCCAGGATTCCAGACTGCGCCGTGGGCGAGAAGTTCCTGTAGGCACTCTAGAGCGCCGGAGGCCTCATACTTCGACACCATCTGTCGGTCGCCGAAGCGGTTGAAGCGTCCCCAGTTCAGGCGCCACAAGCATGTGTCCAGTGCCGAGGAGCCTCCATTTTCCTGGTTGTTTGCCTTTGCCCCGATCTCCAGCAAGTAGTGCAGGGCCTCCTTCTTACCTGAAATAGCAGCATCGTGGAGCAAACCTTCCAGGTTATCGCGGTTCACTTGCGGTTTGAGCTTCTTCAGTACCTCTACGTTCCCAGCGTAAGACGCTTGTTCCAGACCGGACGTATAACATTCGGGATCGTATGTGTATTCCTTCTCCAAGCTCGGCCCCATCGAACGGGCGTCCGCTCCTGCCCAGAGCATGAGGCTGATCCATTTCAAGTCGCCCTCATAGCAAAAATAGCGAAGAGCAATGTTTGCCTGCTCTTGAAGTGCCTCGGCGTGCTCAGGATGTGCCTTTATGTACTCGACGAAGGGGCGGAGAGCGGTCCGAACTTTGGCACCAAAGGCAACCGCAAACGGCTGATCCTTAATTGGGTCGGCTCCTCGATCCAAGAAAAAACGAATGAGCTTCGGCTCCCAGGTCAGCAGAACATCGGCGAAGGGAACCGCAGCGATCTGCGCTCCGTTTTCTATGAGCAGTTCCACCAAATCGAGTCGCCGGGAGGAAAGGCAGTCGGCAAGCGCCGCATCCCTGGATGTCTGACTGTGCTCGTGCTTGGCGATCAATTCGACGAGGCTGTGAAAGCCAGTTTCCACCGCGATTTGGAGCAGGGTTTTCCTTTTGGCGATGATACCTTCCGGCAGCTTCCCCTCGGCAATCATTCTCTCAAGGTCGTAGAGCCGTCCGGTCCGGCAAAGTCGGACCAGTTCTTTGGTCTCTTCGGTTGGGGGTGTGAGCGCCCGGACGGCCATATCGATCAAAGGTCGCGGAGAATTTTACGCCACGGCCGTTACGGATCGTCCAAAAATCTCCCCTGCTCTATAGCCTGATCAGGAATTAAATTCCCTGATACGTCCCTGTTAATTCCCTGTTTCGATTCTCGCCTCATCGGACATTTCTCCCGCAGAATGTGCAACTTAGAGAGCAGGAGTGCGGTTTCGGAGGCCAAAATTTCGCAAATTCCCTGTTATTTTCCCTGTTAGCAGGGAATTTGGCCAGAGAAAGGTTAGCGCCAGACTGCGTGCTCCGCCAGTTCCTACAATCCCAACCAATTAGCGTCTACTGAACCGTGGAAGGCTTCACGGGTGATTTGCTTTCGTGTCCCAGCGGTGTCCGATTGAATCTGTCCACCGTCTACGATGTGGTTTTCTAGCTTCGTCATCGCTTTGCGAACATCGTCGGCGGCAGTCTTGATGTAGTACGTCGCCGTGGTGCTCACGTTTGCGTGTCTCAGGATTCGCTGAATCACCATATCAGGCACTCCGAGGCGGTACAGATTGCTCCCCAACCCGCGCCGCGCTGCGTGCCAACCGTGCCACTCTGGAATACTGGCGTCACGCTTGTAAGGGTGATCTACCTTCAGGTGGTTTGATTCTGCTTTCCCGCACTCACACCGATTCAGCGCGGGAAGAATGACGCGATTGACCAAACTACCAAGCGCGAGCGCCTTCTTTGCACTGTTGGCGAAGATCGGACCAACAGTCGGATTTCCCGAGCGCAGCCGATGAAGCTCCAACCGATCCGCCAGTTGTCGGACAACAGGAACCGGGGCACGACCCTTGCGAGTCTTGGGGCTGAGACGCGGCCATTCCAGATCGAACGGAAACAAAATAATTCCCCGTCCCGGTAGTTCTCCCACAGTAGACCTTGAATTTCCCATGCCTTAGCCCCATGAATGCAGCCACGGCAAAAGCCGTTGCTGAAGGCTCTGGTAGGAGGGAAAGGATGGTTTGAATCTACTCCAGTGTGTAGGCATATGTGCTGACGAGTTCAACTGAACGGAAACTGTGTTCCGGGGACGAAACGCCGGCGGGATACAACGAGCGCACCCACACGATGAACCCAACCGCCAGCGCTTGCGCGGCGGTGCTGAAAACGAATTCCTTCCAAGGGGTTCTCGTCTCCGGGAGCAGGGAGAAGAGATTCTCTCGGGAAGCAACGGAGCTCATATCCAAGTTCACTCAATGGCTGTTCGAAAATACCTGGCTTAGGTTCAGTGCAGACCAAAAGGTCATTTTGCGGACAACCTGGACGGTTTATTCGGACCGGTCCTCAATTACTTGGTCCCGGGACCTACAACTGCGACTTTTCCTGCGTCCTCGCTCGTCAGTCTCGTCAGATAAGGAAAAAACGGCGTGATTTCGAATGGCATCTTCTCTCGGGCCAACGCCAAAGTCACGGTCCGAATCTTCGCCAGTGCAACCTGGTCGCTCCAGGGATCCAGCTTCACTCTTCCCCCCAGAGGAAGCGCTGCGATCTGATCAATGCGGTCCTTATCGAGTGGAGGCGCGGCGGCCATCAGGGCAAACATGCGGACGCTTTGGCCCGCAGCCAAACTATTTCCGAGATGAGGACGGATTAGGTTGGGCAGGTCGGGGGCGCGCTGCTGCACCGCCTTCAGGAATAATCCCGCAGTGCCCAACTTTTCCTTGTAAGGCGAGTTTTTCAGCAATTCCAGAGCCTTCGCATCTGCAGCCTCTTCGTCCACCGGACGCCGCTTGAAGTCCAGGCGCTGAAAGGATTGTTCGTCGGGGAAAAACATGCGGTCGTTGAAAGCGAGCTTGGCGTCAAAGGGGTGTCCGAGCACGATATGGCCAAGTTCGTGCGCCAACACCATGGCCAGCGAAGCTTCATCCGGGAGCACATCCAAGAGGCCGCGACTGAGTACGATGGTATGCCCGATGGTAAACGATTCCAAAGGAGCGGTGAGCAGAACTCGGCAGTGCACCTCGGATTGCACATCGATGCTATTGGTCAGCAACAGATTATTGACGACAGTCTGCAGAACCTTGTCGATGTCGCCAGGAGGGGCCACTAAACCGACCTGCTGCAGACGCTCCAGCGCATTGTCTTCGGCCTGGTGTTCCCACATCCGTTCCGCCAGCACTGGATTGGGATCTGCGGCAGTATCGCTTTGGTCTTTTACGAGTTCCTGCGAATCCACCAGAATCTTGGCGAATTCCTGGTTGCGATTGCTGATCATACCCTTCAAATCGTAGCCCCATAGGCGCGTCTGGGCTTTCAGATGCACGTGGCCGGCCCCGGTTTCGAGATTGGATTCCTCGCTGTAAACATATGCCGGGAGCCAGAGTCCGGGCTTCAGGTTCAGGCGCCAGCTGTCGAAATGCAGATACACTTTGTTCTGGGAAACCCGCGAGTACGTACCGTTGAAGCGGACAATGTTGTAGTCCCGGTCTTCCACCCAGATACGCCCTTTGAAGCGCCCCGCCGGCACCTTCGGTTTGGGCTGGACATCAATGACAAAGCAGCGCACTTCCCCTAGAAATTCGCGCCGGACGTAGGTGAAGTCGTAGTACTTCTTGTCTAGATCGGCGTCGGGAACAACCATCTGGGCAAAGCCCAGACCCTGGAAACGAAGGGAAAAGATTCCCGTCAACTTGCTGAAACGATCCCGGCCATTCTGCCCCAGGAAGGAAACGTCCTCCGGACCTTGGCTCATATCCAGGCGTCCGAGAAAATATTGGTCGTGTATGGGAGCGGAATTGCCGTTGGTATCCGTTTTGAGATTCTGCAGATAGGTTTCAACCATGGGACGCAAGTTACGGATTTGGGCAATCAGTTGGTGTTCCCGCTGCACCACACGGTCGATGACATCTTCGAACGTGTTCGGAGCGGAGGACAAAAGCGCCGCCGCAGAGGGATCGGCCGCCCGTTCCTGAGCCGGGGCGATCGAAGAGGCTTGGTGCTCCTGTCCGGCAGCGTGGTGAATGACCTCACCGAACGAACCGGGAGCAGAGGACGAAGCCGGCGCCGCAGGGGGATTGGCCGCGCCTTCCCGGGACGGCGAAGAGGTAACAGGGGAGTCCTGCGCCGCGGCGGAAAAGATCAGAGCCAACAGCAAGAACATCGGCAAACAGTACTGGCTGGACCTGCGCATACAGAACTTTCCTTTCGATTGTCGGACGGAACGGATTTGCTGACCTATCCTGACTGCGGCTTTAAGACTGCGCTTTGTACTGAAGATCCGGCCCGCCGCATATCAGGCATTGCAACAACCTCTCGCAAGCAAATCGCCGTTTCGAATTAGAGCCTCTTAAGACATTGCACGTCGGAACATATCGGGTGGCTTTCACGAAATCCGGCCCAGGGTTCGGTTTCGCGGACCGAGAGTGGCAGCCTATTTGCTTCGGACTGCGATGAGAACAATTCTCCTGAGAATCCTCTTAATTTCTTAAATACTCTGCCGAGCCGTTAGAGCAGATTTGAACAGATATGGTCAGCACTAAGACTCTTGCCGCAATTCTGATTTCCGTCGCGTTCGCGTCTGGCTCGCAGCTGCTCGCTGATGAGAACGGTAATCCGACCACAACTACATTGATTGTGTCGTCGAGCAGCTTGACAGCCGGGATGGCAGTGACGCTGACGGCTACGGTAACCGGAAAATTCGCGCCGGTGACGAAGGGGCAAGTGGCGTTCTGCGACGCCCGAGCGGCGCGCTGCGATGGAGCGGCGGTCTTCGGCATCGCACAGGTCACGGGCGGCAGCACGGCGGCAATCACGCGAACGCTGGGAGTCGGCAGCTACACGATTCAAGCGGTATTTGCGGGCTTCGCCGGAGTCGGCGGAAGCACATCCTCACCGCAGGCGATCACGGTGACGGGCGCAGCCAATTACGGCTCCAGTACGGCGATTGCCGCGAGCGGCGGCGTGGGGAACTACACGCTCACTGCCACCCTGACGGCTTTCGGCAGTCCGACCGCAACCGGCAGCATCTCGTATCTTGATACCAGCTACGGCGATAACGAAGTGGCGTCCGTCGCGCTGGATCCGGGTACGTTCGCTACGGTGTTTAATCCGGCTTCGCAATCGCCCCTGGCAGACAAATTTGCCCAGTTTGTGGTCAGCGCAGATTTCAACCAGGATGGAATTCCCGATCTCGCCATTGTCAATCTCGCAGTCAGCGGCACGGTGAGTGTGTTCATTGGAAATGGCGACGGCACCTTTCAATCGCCTGTCAACTATAGAGTCGGCCTGAATCCGCAAATGCTCGCGGTGGCGGATGTGAATGGTGACGGCGCACTCGACCTCATTGTGGCGAATAAGTGCGCCACCAAAGATTGCAGCCTGAGTTCCGTAAGCATTTTATTGGGCGCGGGCGACGGCACGTTTCAGCCGCAGGTCTCATTTTCCACCGGATGTTTCACGACATTCGTCGCCGTAGCGGACTTCAATAACGATGGCTGGCCCGACTTGGCGGCGGTGAACTATGAATCGGGAACGGTGAGTATTCTGCTGGGTAGCGGGGATGCCTCGCTTTTTGGGGTGGCGACGACCTATGGGGTCGGCTCGCATCCCGAAGGCATTGCCGTCGGGGATCTTAATCAGGATGGAATACCGGATCTAGCGGTCTCGAATCTCAGCGATGGCACGATAAGCATTCTGCTGGGCAATGGGGACGGCACCTTCAAGCCGCGGCAGCCTGTCGTGCTGCCCGATTCCGTGCGTCCTTATTGGCTGGTTGCAGCCGACTTGAGAAACATCGGAACCATCGACCTGGTGGTTCCCGACTCTGGCGCTTCGAATAACATTTATGTGCTTCTGGGCAACGGCGACGGATCGTTTCGACCGCCGGTGGGCTACACCGTGGACGCAGGCCCCTACGGGGTTTCGGTTGGAGACATGAACGGCGACGGAGTCCTCGACCTGGTGGTGCCGAATACGGCTGAAAACGAAGACGCTCAGGTGAGCGTCCTGCTGGGCGACGGAAACGGCACATTTGGGGCAAAGACGGACTATGCAGTTGGCAGCAATCCTACATTTGTGGCTCTGGCGGATTTTAATAGCGACGGACTGCTGGACGTTGCTACATCGAACAGCGGATCTTCCGACGCAACAATTCTGCTTCAGGCTCACACGGAGACGGCGACGGCCACGAATGTTGCGGTCTATCCCTCGGGACCGCACAACGTATTGGCTAGTTATCCCGGCGACAACGACCGAGCGCCCAGCCGTTCCACCACCGTGGATCTTATGGGAAGCTCGCCGACCTCAACCACGACGGCGCTGGCGGCGTCTCCCAATCCCGCGACCGTGCTGCAGCCGGTCTCGCTCAGCGCTGCCGTCACGCCCGCGCCCACCGGTTCCGCTCTCGGGACGGTGAGCTTTTACAACAGCGCAACTCTACTCGGCAGCGTCAACCTCAACTCCTCCGGGGTGGCCACATTCTCTACCGCGAACCTGCCCCCCGGGGCCGACAACTTGACCGCCGTCTATTCGGGAAACTCCGCCTTCGCCACTTCGACATCGATCCCCGTACTCGAAACCATCACCTCAGCCAGTGCCTTGGAGCCCACTTTCATGGTGACGACTCAGCAAACGTCGGTCACCGCGCCTCCAAGTGGATCTGTCACGATCGACGCTAGCATTCTGCCTAGCGGAGGGGCATTCAATAATGTTGTGACGATGTCCGTCACTGGACTTCCGCCGGGAGCGCTGGCCAGCTTCAATCCGCTAGCCGTCATACCAGGCGTTGCGGGCGCACAAACCGTATTAACCGGCCAGGTGGCAGTGCCCGCCGCCCGCGTTGATCCGCTGCGAAAGATTCCATTGGGCTCATTTGCCTTCTCCATCTGCTTATGCGGCATAGGCTTCACGCGCAAACATCTCTCCCGGAGGGTCAAGCGAGCATTGGCACTGATTTCCTTTGCCAGCTTAGCATTGACGCTGATTGGGTGCGGGGGTGGTGGATTCTTGCGCACCTCAAACCCTCAGCCAAACAGCTATGTCGTGACGATCACTGGCACAAGCGGATCATTGCAATCCTCGGCCACGGTCACGCTGGTGGTGCCATGAGAGTTCCCGGCCATCCCTCGATTCTGGGAGGAATAAGAATGCTAAGGCCAATCCGAGCCGCGATCCTGCTCGCAACCTCGCCAGGATTGCTCTGGCTGAGCCTGTCCAGAGCCTCCGCGCAGACGCCTTCTGAAATCGAACTGGGCGCGAATTTTAGCTATGTTAGAGCGAACGCGCCGCCCGGAGTATGTGGCTGTTTTTCCATGTATGGAGGCGGCGGCTGGTTAGGTCATAACGTCACTTCGAACCTGGCGGCCGTAGGAGAGGTAAGCAGCGAGCGCGCCTCAAAGGTAGGAGGAAACCTGGCTGGCCTCACTCTGACTTCGTTTATCGTGGGACCTCGGTATTCCTGGCATCATGCCAATCGAGTCGTGCCATTTGCCCAGTTGCTCGTGGGCGGAGCCCACACCAGCGGAGGACTGACGTCGGGAACCTCCGGCCTCACCGGATCGGAGAACGCATTCGCAATGACGTTGGGTGGCGGAGTGGACGTGCTGCTTAGAAGCCGCGTGACCCTGCGCGCTGTGCAGGTGGATTACGATCTGACCGGCTTCGCTAACGGAGAGAAGAATAACCAAAACAGTATTCGCGTCGGAACAGGCATAGTATTTAACCTCTGGCAAAAACATCGATTAGCGCCTGTTGCTCCGATAAGCTGGTGAGACTGAGCGTGGCCTATGGTAGAAACTGGTGCCGCGTAAGCGGGAAGAAATAACCGCCGGCCGTACTAGCGTTCAGCGTGATGTGGGAGTCCACGTGAGTATCCTCTAAGACAACTCTTGGCGGTAATCTGGTTGGCACCAACTTGCCGTTGGCCCTGCCTAGCCTCAACATCCGGCTCGGCTCGTAACCTTCGACGCGGGTACGTCTCATATTCATTTCAGTCAGTCTCTGGTGCCCGATGCTGCATTTGAGGCAGGAAGTAAACTTGCTCGATTTGCGGGAAACCCCCGCGCGCCAACAGCTCTTGGTAATAGTTGGGCATAGATCGCCTCTACCCCCCGGGCAGTCTTTTCTATCGTGAAACAGTCGGCGACTCTCTGACGTGCCCGCATGCCCATGGCCTTGGCGGCCGCCCGGTCTGAGAGTATTTTGCAGATAGCCGCCGCCATGGCATCTACATCGGCCATGGGAACCAGAATCCCGGTTCGGCCATCCTCCACGATC
Source organism: Candidatus Sulfotelmatobacter sp. (assembly GCA_050011375.1). Taxonomy (GTDB): domain Bacteria; phylum Acidobacteriota; class Terriglobia; order Terriglobales; family Acidobacteriaceae; genus Sulfotelmatobacter. The sequence goes on along the minus strand of JBEKJF010000039.1, from coordinate 10,187 downwards.
TCGGGAACCCCGCCGCCGTTAGTTGCCACTACCGGCTTGCCAGCCGCCATTCCTTCAATAATGACCTGTCCGAAGGGCTCTCCGATGGTCGATGCATGCACCAGAAGATCGAGTTCCGCAATGGCGGCCTCAATGTCGTTGCGAAACCCGGAAAATTCCACGCGATCCTGGATTCCCAGTTGGCCGGGCAGCCGCCGGACTTCCTGATCGTACCGAGCTTCGCCGAATAGAGCCGCGCCGATAATGAAAAACCGCACTTCCGGAAACCGCCGGTTGACCAGGGCTGCCGCTCGAATAAAAATGTGCTGGCCTTTCCATGGAGAGATACGCCCCACCAGGCCCACGCGGCACGGAGGACGCGAGATCGTCGTCTCGGTAAAAGCAGTGGGCGCAGCTAGACCCGTACCGTCGGGTACTATGGCGGTTCTGCCGCTCATCTGAACGCCAGACGGAATGGAAGTACCGTGTGCGTACATTCCGAGGCGAAGCGTGCGCAGGGTTGCCGCCGAGTTGGCGATCACGTAGTTTGGCATCACATGCGACAAAAACCGGAAGGCTTGCACCACGCGCCTGGGCAAGTAATCCACGTCGATTCGGTCGCGGACGTGCCAGATAACGGGCCGCCGCGCCAATCGGGCCGCGGCGCCGCCAATGACGTCAGCCTTCAGCGAGTTGGTGTGCACTATGTCGATTTTGTTCGCTCGTATGAAGAGCGCCAGCCGGCCAATGTAGATGAAAACCCTCAGCGCGTCCCATAGCCGGAACAGAGTGGTGATGCCAAGTTTGTCCTTACTGTGGGTCACCACCCTGGGGGATAGGGACATCACATGCGTATCGGCGATCGCAGACAAACGCTCGACCAACGGTCCTTGAGAAGCGAGGACCACGATCGGTTTGATTTTGGCAGGATTCAGGCAGCGGAGAAGGTTGGCTAGGGCAATCTCCCCACCGCCGAGCGCGGCGGTATGATCGAAAAAGAGGACGCGAGTGCCGGGCCCGGCTTGGGGCTGGGGACCGATTCGGCTATCCGATGGGGTTGTTGTCGCCATCGGTTGGCCTGTTGCCGTGCTGGGATTGGAATGAATCATAACTATTGCTCGGGATGCAACATCAAGTACGCAAATGAGGGCCGCTACTTAATCAATTCTTGCGGATGAAAGTCCAGGCGCAGTTGGCGGCGTACCTTCTCCAGAAGCATGGGCGCCATCTGGCCGATGCACGCATACGCCAAATCTTTGAAGGCGCATCGACTCACTGTCAGCGGCCCCCCCACGCCGGCATAAGCTCCCGCGCGAAGCATCCTTGAAAATCGCGCAAGGCGGGCTAGTCTGGAGCGGGCTCCGTAAAGTTCGGCTCTGGCGGCAAAAAAGCGCGCCGATTCTAGATCGCGTTCCGCGAGGCGTGCCAGATACCGCGCGGCGTTGCCGTCGCCTGCCGCCTCGGCCCGGTCCGACATTTCCTTGAACATGGCCGCTGCGATGTCCCCAGTCTGGGAGTTTTCCTGGAGCATGGCAATTCTGGCTTGGAATTCCACCGGACTCGAGTTAAGGACAGAGGTTAAATCCGGACTCCATGTATTTTGCGAATGCCTGCGATGCTGGATCAGCGGATCGGACAGATAAACTACTTTGCCAAGAACCGTCGCTAAGTGCACAGCGACCGTATCGTGACCCAATGCGCCGCGGGAATGGCTGCGAGTCACATAGCGCAGGTGCGATTCGGGCCAGTAGCGCAGAACGGCATCGACCACGCGGCGGTGCAAGAGCATGCAACAACCCAGGGCAGGGTGCCGAATGACACGGCATCGCCCTGCGGCCGGGTCCGAGGCTGGGCTGCTCTTCGCCCGAACAATAATCCCAAGCGGACTCAAGTCGGCATCCACCTCTTCGCAGTCGTGCAGGATGAGAGTTGCGCCTGAACCGGCGCTCATCGCCGAGACGCAACGTTCTAACTTCCATGCACGCCAGACGTCGTCCTGGTCACAGTAAGCCACTGCGTCGCCGCCACAGTGCCGTAGGGCGTTGATGAAATTGTCGGCGAAGCCCCTGCGCACGTCATTTTGAACCACGCGAACCGGGAACGAAGACCTGGCTGCGAATTCGCGGACGACAGCGAGCGTACCATCGCTGGATTGATCGTCGCTGATGACCAACTCCGATGGCCGCAGCGTTTGCCGCGCCAGACTATCGAGCTGTTCCCGCAGCCAGCGCTCGCCGTTATAGGTTGCGAGAGCAATCGAAATGTTCATGCTCTGAAGTCCCTCTTTCTCAAGATTGCCGCGTTTCTACGAGACCGCACACGCGCCGCTGGGGCTGGTCGCGGCGCGGGGCTTGGTCGCGATCACGGTAAACTGCTCGGCCAGATTGACGTCGGCCCGGGCAGCGGCCTGGGCTCGCTTGAGTTCAATTTCCAATGCAGGGGTCAAAGGAAGCGAACCTGCTGGAGCGGAGGACGCGATCGAATAGCTTTGCAGGAAAAAGAAATCGGCTACTTCGGGCTGCACTCGGATCTCGGGCTCAACGAAACCGGCATGGGTGACTGCGGCAGCCAAACTATCCGGCGTAAACAGAACGAGATGCCGCGGAGGCTCAAATCCTCGCCACCATCGGCCAAATAACTTCGCGCCGTAGGACCTCCAGTTGGGAGTCGTCAGGATCACTCGTCCCCCGGGCTTGACTAGCCGGTACAACTCCGAAAGAACCCTGCGCGGATCGTGCACGTGCTCGATCACGTGGTTCAAGGTCACGGCATCGAACGAATCGCTCCGCAAGCCAGTATCCGGGACTGAGCCTCTCACAATATCTAGTTTTCGCCCCGCCGCCACGGAATGCGCCTGCGGATCCGATTCCAGGCCGACCGCGTGCCATCCCAGTTGCTGAACCTGCCGCAAGAAATCGCCATTCCCGCAACCCACATCTAACAGGGAAGCTTCGCGCCGGGGACGAGGCAGATAACGGTAGTTCGCAGCCATGCCTTCCGCAACCGTGGGCAGTCTCTTGCGCAGGACCCAGTCCGCCCATGCCAGGTAAGGCCGCGGGCGCCGCCCAAAATGGCGCCTGGCATAAGCGTTGACCACAAAGTCGCGGAGCACCATGCGGAGCGTGCGCCTGGATGGCGCGGTGTGCGTGTAGTAGTTTGCGTAAGCCTCGCTAATCGCGCCCGGCGTCAACCGGGGATTCAGAAACGTTATTCCGCAGTGGTGGCACTCCCGCAGGGTCCATTTGCCAGGGCTGCCGAATACGCGATCTTCCATGGCAGCATACAGAATCGTGGTGTGGCTGGAATCGCAGGCCGGACAGAAATCGAGCGTCTCGGTCTTCTCCAGCGGCCCAATCGTTTGCGGGGCTGAACATATGCTCATACGGCGGTCTCTCCCTCGTCTGAAATCGATTTTTCCGAAAACCCCGCGCAGCGCGTTGCTGCACTTCGCAAATCTTTGCTCTTCGCCCGGAAGTTGAGGCCTCGTTCGTTGGTCGACTGCTCACATGGTGCGGAGCTGAATCGCCCGATTGGCAATTCCAACTGCCATTTTTGTCGGCGCCATGCGGATGGAGAAAATGATCCCCGCCACCATCGACTTTTTCATCGGGGTTCCTCGAACCTTGAATGCGGATCGCAAATGCTCGGCGATCCTTGGAGCTTCCGGAGCGCGCAAGAGCCGGCTCCGCAGATACTGCAATGTCAAAATCCTCCAATTGAAGGCTTTCCAGTCCGGCAGGAATACCCTGTGCCCAAGTCCGGCGGCGATTTCCGCCAGGTGGGCGCTTCGCTTCTCATAGCGAAACAAAGTTTTTTGAATGTTCTCGAGGTTCACTTCCGCTACCTCGCCGGAAGCATTCGCACCGTGCACGCGGTACACCGCTACCAACCGGTCAAGGGTTACGGTTTTGCCAAATAGCGGCGCCGTGTCCATCAGCAGACAGTCCTGGGCAACGCCCCTGAGGTTCTCCGGCAACGGAAAAATGCCTTCGAGAAATTCGCGGGCCCAGGCGTTCGCTGAGGTCGGCGAGCACACATAGGAACCGGGACCGCGCTCGAGAACCATAGCCCGCAGATCGCCTTCAGCCGCGCACCGCCCGGGCATTCTGTCCTTCGACAGTTCCGTTCCATGGAGTACCGTCATATAGGCCTGAGATCTCACAACTCCCGGTTGCTGCAGCGCATGGGCATGGGCGGCAACGGCGCCCGGCAACAGATAATCGTCGGCGTCCACGAAGATCACGACCGACCCGCGACTCATCCGAAAGCCGAGATTGGTGGCGGAGATCACTCCCCCGTTCCGCTGGAACGCGGGCGTGAGCCGGCCGGCGTAGGACTTGATAATCGCCCGCGAATCGTCGCTCGAGCCGTCATCCACCACAATCACGTCCATGGGCGCATAGTCCTGCCCGAGGACGCTTTCGATGCACTTCTTTAGATAGCGGCCATAGTTATAGTTGACGATCACGACGCTGACCGATTGGGTCACGGGTTGGTGGCCAGCGGTCGTTTCCACTGCGAACGGAACGATCGGTTCCACTGTTCCTTTACGAGCGGCAACCACGGATTGCGGCGAAAACGCCTGGATCGCACGGTCAAAGTTCATACAGCGTTGTCCTGACTACACCCGCACAATGGCCGATCGCTTGCGCGTCCGCGCAAATCATTTTGGCGGATTTTACTTTTAGATGGAAAGGCGGCTCGGTGAGGATCACTCCCGAGCGTAGAAACAACCGGACCATGGCCCCAGCCGGTTTTTCAAGGTTGGGCCGGAAACCAGGTTCGGCGGGAAGGTGTTCGCTCAATACCAGAAACTTATAGCGATTTAGTCCGGGCACAACCTTGAGGATCTGAGCGTTACTCAAATGCTGCAGAACTTGCCGGAGAAGCGCAACGTCGGCTTCGGGAGGTTCGTCCTCCGTGATGTCCAGGCAGCGAAAATCGACGTCGGCATCCCTGAACTGGGCTTGATTGCGCGAAATCAAGCCGGGGACCACGTCGCATGCGGTATATTTCCCGCAGTAGCGGCGCAGCTGCCTTCCCACATTGAAATCTCCACACCCCAGGTCTGCCAGGGACGGCGGGCTGGGCAGTGCTTGCAGAAACCCGCGCACTGCGTCCACATAGGGCCGAACAATTTCAGGGTCGTGGCTGCCGCTCCCGGAGTAAAAATCACCACGCGCGTCGGCACCCCATTTTGCTTCCTTATAGATAGCCGTAAATACATCTACGGCCGGTTGGTTCTGGAACTTGGCGTCCCACCTCTTGGATAGATGATGACTCACTTGCCGGCTCACACTGGCGGGGACAAGGGCTCTCATTGCCGGCTGTATCCGGCGAACGCTCATCCGGCGAACCTTCGTTAGGGGAATATTGATGAACCGAAGTAAGGACCGCAGGCTGCGAGCCGGGCTTTTCCCAGAGGTGGACGGCGGCGCGGCGGTTGCTCCCTTGGGCATGGGACCTCCTTTATCGTTTCCTTCAGACCAGCTGTTCGTTTTGCAGCGATGCCGGCCGGAACCGGGAACGCGTGATCAGGCCGACTCCTCTTAATACATCGACTGCGCCGTAGCCTTCCCAACATGCCTTCACCATTCGCCCGGCGGCTCGTGGGGACAACAGTCCCTGCCAGCAGCTCGCGATCCCCCACAGAAGTCCGTCCATGGTGTGGACCGCCCCGGCTAACTGGGCGGCGGTCCGGGCACTGGCCGAAGACGACCCGGCGGTGGCACGAGGGGAGCGAACTTCCATACGGGCCAGCGGTTCTTCGAGTCCATCCAGAACTTTGCCCCACGACCGGTGCGGGTAGACCGCCGCTCGCGCCGCCCTGCCAATGCTTTCGAGCAGATGAGGAGACGACCACAGATCGCGCAGTGCCCGCACCATGGTTTCTATGTCTCCGATTTCCGCGGAGAAGCCGTTCTTCCCATCCACCACCGTGTGCGGGACCAATCCGACGCGTGTGGTTACGACCGCCGTTTCGCAAGCCATCGCCTCCAGCACCGTGACCGGTCCGCCTTCCACTCTCGAACTCACCACGTGGACGTTGATGGCGGAATAAAAGGCGGGAAGCCAGCTCGGCGGGATGAACCCCGTGTAGTTCGCGGATATGCCTCGCCGTTGGAATTGACGAACCTCTTCGTCCCATCCCAAACCTAGAAAACATACATGCAGGTTGGGCACATGCCGGCGCAGCTCGCGCATGGCGATTTCGAGCGTGTCCAGGCCTTTACGGCCCTGGTCGTAGTTGCTGGTCTTGTTGCCGACGAACCCCACCACAAAAGCATTCTCCGGAGCGCCAAATCTCGCCCGCTGGCGCGGCACCCGGTGGAAGAAATCGGCATCCACCCCATGCGGAATCACCGTTACGGCGGGACCGGGACAATGCTTTTCGATCTCGGCTTTCCATTCCGGGGTGCACGCGATCAATTCGCGGGCGTCGCGTAGCGCTGCCATCATGGAAGGGTTCCAGGTAGTGACGTGATGCACCCAGAATATCGACGGGGGCAGCGGAACCGGGCCGGCAGCCTGGCGTAAGAGCTTGTAACTCTTGTCGGCGAGCGGAAAAATAAAATCCAGGCCAGGAATCAGCGCCTTGACCAGGTCGGGCCGCAGGCGCAGCATCTTGTCGGTCAGCATCCAAAACTCATACCTGTCCTTAAACCTCTCCATGATGTGCGCCGCCATCTGCCCTACGATCCAGGAGGCGGTGTTGGGCAGGATCAGGACCCTGGGCTTTCCATGCTTCGCCCGAACAGGAAGAGGCGCCCGTTGCGCTTGCATCGGAGCCTCCGGATCGCGGGGAGGGCGCTCGCGGGAAAGCTCGGAAAAGTCGTTGGGGATCGGTGCTTCTGCCCGCGTTGGCGCGGGCGGCGCGGTTCTCATGATGGTTCCCTCCATTCCGCCGGAGATGCACTGAATGGCGCGCCGCTCCCGGCGTAATTCTTTCCCGCCGCCAGATAGATTCCGACCGACATCCAAAACAGAATTCCGTTGACCCCGATGAAAACATTCCCACCGATAATCTGGACGAGAATCGCAATCGTGATGGCTCTCGCCGCTTGGCTAAACTCGTCCCTTTCCGCGCCGGGCGTCTTTCTCAGCAAAAGAGAGAGGACTCCAGCCGCAAAGAGCACGCCGCCCAGCCACCCAAGCGAAAACACAGCCGCCAAAATGCCGCTGTCCACGCCCACTCCATGGGACACTTCCAGATTCTTGAGGCCATAGCCAAAAGGATTGTCGATCGCGTCGGCGGTCAGAATCCGGTACATTTCCATGCGCGCGCCGAAGCTGTCGTCGTGCTGCAAATCGGTGAATGTCTTCATGCGGTCGCCAATCACGTTGGCCATCCGGGGATCGCGGAGCAGCGGCAGGAGGCAGGCCACGAGCAGCCCCATCGAGAGCACTACTCGTATCATCACCCGGGGCCGCGAATTCTTCAGTATCCAGAGCAGGCCCACAATCCAACTCAGCCAGGCGGTGCGCACCATGGAAAGAAGAAATGAAGTGTAGCCGGCGATGGCCGCGGCCGGCTTGAGCGGAGAGCGAACCAGAAACAGGAAGAGCACCCCGACCATCATCGTGTTGGCGAAGGGCCCGGGAGAATTCAAGGTGCTAAAAACCCGCACCAGCAGGGAATCAGGCTGGCCAAAACTAACGCCCGTCCCGTTGGCGATTACATTTTCCAGCCAGAAGCGGTCCCACCCGGCGGGCGCAAGAAATTGATACACCCCGTAAACCCCCAGAACCAGAAGGCCCCACAGAAACGCGCCGAGAATGGCGCCGCGATATTGTTCGTACTGCTCCCAATGGACACACAGGTGAACTCCAAAGAGCAAGGGGCAAAGCCAGTTCAAGAGCTCGTAAGCGGTTTCGGCGGAGGGGTGCAGGAACATCCCCACCACGAAGCCATACAGAATCGCGACCCCGCACAAAACGAACCCGCAAGGGACCTCTCTCCATGCGCTACCCGGTTTCCGCAAAAAGGCGAGGCCAGCCACTCCAGAGGCCAGAAGCGGCGACAGCAAAATGATATTGGGATCGTCCCAGCCAAAACGCCAGTCGACGATTCGCCGCACCAGGGGCGTGAGGAACCAGACCCAAAGCAAATATTGCACGTACAAAACTGGACGGCGCAGGTAAAGAATAAGGGCCAGAAACGTGGCCAGTGCGGGTATCGCCCAGCGCAGCCACGGACCGTTGCCTGCCGCCCACAAGGCGGCAACCGCCACCGTGCTTAAGGTCGCGACGATGCCCACGGTCGAATTCGGGGTGCTGCCCCCGGCCTCTTCCGCTGCCATCGCCGGATAGGCGGAGATTGCGATCACGATGCCCCCCCGCCCGCCACCGCCGCGAAGGTCCGGGGAGCGGACGCCAGCGACTCGGCCGCAGCCAGAGGTACACCGACCCGCTGGAGAAACGACCGGAAGCGATCCTGGAAAACCGGCACGCCAAAAGCCTTCGCATGTTGCCTTAACCCGTGCGAAGACCATTGCTGCCGCTCGAAGGTTGCAATGGCATCCCCCAGCGCTTCCGGCGTCTGCTCATCGAAGAAAAGTCCGGTGAAGTTTTCGACGATCGTCTCCAGCGCGCCCCCGGCACGATAAGCGATGGTCGGCCGGCCTGCGGCCGCCACCTCTAAAGGCGCCATGCCAAAGTCTTCTTCTCCGGGGAACAGCAAGGCCCGGCAGCGGCAGACGTGGTATTCGACCTGCTTGTCGGAGGCCCGCCCGAGGAATTGCACAGAAGGGCCGGCCATCGCTTCCAGAGCCCTCCGGTCCGGTCCGTCGCCGATGACCAACAGCCTTTTCTTGCGCTCGGTGCAGGCTTTCACCGCCAGGTCAATCCGCTTATAGGGCACCAATCGGGACAAGATTATGTAATAGTCTTCGCGCTCCTGGCAGGGATGAAATCTTTCAATATCGATGGGGGGATGAATGACTTCTGCGGGACGCTGGTAGGCCTGCCGTATTCGATCCGCCACGGCGCGGGAGTTGGCGACGAAATGGTCGGGCTGCCGGGAGGCTCCTTCGTCCCACAGCCTGAGTCCTCGCATCAGGGTGGGCAGCATGGCGCGCTGCATGCGCCCGAACGATGCCCGTCCGGAGTAATTTTCATAATTCCAAATCCAGCGCGCGGGAGTATGGCAATAACATACGTGGATGGCGTCGCGGCGGGCCTGCACTCCCTTGGCGTAGGCGAAGCAGCTCGATAGCACCAGGTCGTATTCGGAAAGAGGCAATGCCTCCATGGCCAGCGGATAAAGGAGAAAATACAATCTGAAATACTCCTTGATTCCGGGCAGCCGCTGCATCCAGGAAGTGTTCACCGGCACGTCCTTCAGGCGGGAGGGCATGCACTCCTCTAAGGCAACGGCTGCGAACAGCGATGCCTGGGGAAACATGCCATAGATCTCTTCGACCACCCTCTCGGCTCCCCCGAATTGCGCGAAATTGTCATGTACCACCGCAATCTTCATTGCACGCTCCTCTAAACGGCTCCCGAGCGCCTCAGCACTGCGCCCAGGGTCTTCGCCAGAATCCAAAAATCCAGTCGCAAGGACCAGTCGTCGATATAGCGGAAGTCAAACGTCATCCATTGCTCGAAGCTGACATCGCTTCGCCCGCTCACCTGCCACAGGCCGGTGATGCCGGGTTTTACGCTGAATCGTCGCATCAGGCTGGCCTCGCTAAACCGCGAGACGTCGCGAACCGGGAGAGGCCGCGGCCCGACCAGAGACATGTTGCCGATTAAAACATTCCACAACTGCGGCAACTCATCCAAAGAGGACGCGCGCAGGATTTTCCCGAGGGGGGTCACGCGCGGATCGTGCCGCATCTTGAAAACGGGACCGCTGGCTTCGTTGCGGGATTCGAGTTGGGCCATCAGTTCCGCAGCGTTGCTTACCATGCTGCGGAATTTGTACATGCGAAACAGACGGCGGCGGTACCCATATCGTTGCTGAGCGAAGACGATGGGACCTTTGCTGGTTCCTTTTATCGCGATGGCCAGCAATAGAAACAGGGGAGAAAGCAAGACCAATCCGGCGAGTGCGCCGCCAACATCGAGCAGCCGTTTGACCATCCGCGCCGCGCTGTACTGTTCTTGCCGGGGAACTAAGTCGGTGAACATCTCGAACTGGCTCGAAACGCGCTGTTTGGGGGTCGTGACATACAGATCCTGCATGTACACCACTTCCACGCCCACCT
>JBEKJF010000038.1:0-20086 GCA_050011375.1 Candidatus Sulfotelmatobacter sp. | reverse complement strand
GCTAAGAAAGACGCCCGCAACGATTGCACGTTCTACGAGATTCGCGTGACGCGGGAAAAGGAAACCTCGACCCCAGCCAGCCAGCGTCCCAACGACGCACGGCAGGCATTCGAGAATCTGTTTAAGAAGTGAACCACAGTGCTTGCCCCACTCACGGTTTCTGCGTCGGTCTCATCAAAATCTCACTCACAAACGACTGCGGACTCTGCGTCACCAGCATAGCCACAGCATGCGCCACATCTTCCGGTTGCAGCATTTTCGTGGGGTCCTTACCGGCATGCGGGCTAAGATCAGTGTTGGTCGACCCTGGGCAGATCACCGCCACACGAATGTTGTGGCCACGCAGTTCCTCCGCCAGCGAATAGCTCAACCCGTTCAATCCCCATTTCGAAGCGGCGTAGGCTGCGCCGTTCGGCAGCGCGTTCTTTCCGGCCAGAGATGAGATGTTGATAATGTGGCCTGATCGCGCCCGAATCATCATCGGCGCGAAAGCACGAGTCGTATAGTAAACGCCGCGCAAGTTCGTGTTCAGAATCTGATCCCAAGCGTCGGGAGGAAGTTGATGCAGCGGCCCACCGAATCCGCCAACGCCCGCATTGTTAACCAGAATGTCGACGCGCCCGAACGAAGCCTCCACCTGCTTGGCCGCCGCCTCGACCGATTGAAGGCTTGTCACGTCGCAGATAACGACTTCGGCCCTTCCTCCAGCCTGCGTGATCGCTTGCGCCGACGAGTCTAGCGCGTCACGAGTGCGCCCGCACAGAACGGCGATAGCGCCCAGGTTCGATAACTCCAGCGCGATGGCTGCTCCAATACCGCGGCCGGCTCCAGTAACCACGGCCACTTGCCCGTCCAACGGACCATCCGCATGTTTTCCAGCCGTACTCATTGAGACCGCCTCCGCTCCCGTTCGGCCGCCGCGACTCTTCTCATCTGTATGCCGCGTGCCCTTCTGAATTAAGATGCTATCCGCGAGGCGCTGGCTTTGCATCTTATACAATAGCTTAGAGGGAGCAAGGGGAAGAGGCTTGCCTTCGGTGAAAGAGGTACTTATAATCCGGCAACCGGGATGATAGGGGCACTCGCCTTGCGTCCCGCAGTTCGCCCTCTCTTCCAGGGCGCGCTGGGATCGTTACCTGGCGCTTCCAAAGCGGAATGTAGAACGCTAAAAGCTGTCAGTGTCGAAGCAACCGAAAAGTAAAGAGTAAAGAGTACGATTTCGCGACATTGTGAATTCCCGACGATTCAGGGAGCCATACTTTCAAGGAGCCATACTGATGAAAAAGATTCTGGTCACGGTCGTGCTTGGAATGGCTGTAACGGCGGCAGCAAACCACGCGGCGCTGCTAGCGCAAACAGCGACTCCACAACCCTCCGCGACACCCGCGCAGACGCAAACCCCAGCCCCCGCGACCCCCGCACAAGGGCAAACACCGGCAGCCGCGCCCGCGCCGTCAGGCCAAGCATCAGCCCCCGCAGCGCAGCCGGTTATTAAGGACGCTACCGAATACAACGCTTACATGGGTGCACTCCAGCAGAAGGACCCCGCGGCACAGATAAGCGGCTTCGAAGCGTATCTGGCCCAGTATCCCAATAGTGTGATGAAGGTTGCCGTACTGCAAACCCTGATGCAGGACTACCAGCAGACGGGCAATCAGCAAAAAACGTTGGATGCAGCCACCAAGCTCGTGGCCGTCGATCCCACGAACGAGCGGGCCTTGTTCTTGCTGGCGTACATGGATCGTCTCGCAGCGCAAAGCGCCGGCCCTGATGCCCAGCAAAAGTTGGCTGACGCCAAAAAATACGCTCAGGCTGGGTTGGACAATCTTCCGAAATTCGCCAAGCCCGACGGCACGTCAGACGCCGATTTCCAAAAAATGAAGGATTCGATGACTGGGGTTTTCAATGCCGCCCTAGGTCTTGCCGCTTTTGCGGATCATGACTATGACACGGCACGAAAAGACTTGAAGGCAGCCATCGACGCGAGTCCGGAGTCGCAGAAGGATTTCACGCTCATTTATGCGATGACGCAGGCTTACGTCCCGCCCAAGCCGCCAGATCCGAAATTTCCCGCCGACCCGCTGAGTTCGGCTTGGTATAACGCTCGCGCCTCAGTTCTGGCTCCGTCGCCGCAATATCAGCAGTCTTTCGAGAAGTATGCCAAGAGCCAATACGTAAGGTTCCACGGCGGCGATGACGGCTGGAATGATTTCTTGGCTGCGGCAAAAGCTGGCCCCGGCCCCATCCCAACAGTGAAACCTGCGCCCACCCCCGCCGAGCAGGCTCACACCATGGCCGCAGCAGGCGATCCCACGCAGATGGACTTCGCCCAGTGGGAGTTCATCCTCTCCAACGGCGCTCAAGCCGATCAGGATCTCGTCTGGAATGCCATCAAAGGCAAAGGCGTGAAACTGCAGGGAACGGTAATCAAGGCGAGTGCGACGGAACTGCAAATCGCTGCCAGCCTCGACGACATCGATGCCAAGCAGGCCGATGTCACGCTCACCTTCGAAACGCCTATTGTAAAACTTCACATCCCAAAAGAAGGCGCGGCCCTGGAGTACTTTGTCGGCGTACCTGCCTCGTACACGCCCAACCCGTTCATGATGACAATGGAAAAGGGAGAGCTGCCGAAGCCCAAGACGGCCGCTCCTGCGCATCCCAGACCCAAGCCGGCAAGTAACTGACACGAGTCCGGTTCTACGTCTTTAGGGCAGCCCGCGAGGGCTGCCTTAACTTTTTCTGGAGATAGAAACAGGGAAGGCTTTGCGGCAGAACTGCACTCAGCGGATCGCTTTCTTGTCCCGATCCCGATCCAACGATACTGGCCGCGCGCTGCGGGGCGGCCGTTTCGCTCCATCCCGAAGCTGGCGTACGTCGATCTTGAGTTCATCGATAGTTCGGCTGAGCGTATTGCGATGCATTCCCAGCTCGCGGGCAGCGCGGCACTGGTTGCCTTTATTCTCCTGAAGGACGGTGAGAATAAAGCGCTTCTTAAATTCGCGCACGCCCTCGGAATAAAGGATGTTGCTCTTGTACATCTGCAGGATGAGTGCTTCCAGTTGATCTTTCACGTTAGTCTCTCTCTTCTTTCAAATGTCTTTGTCTTATCTGCTTGGCCGCCACGGATTTCATTTCGAATGCGAAGCCGGAGGTCCGGTCAATTCTTTCGGAGCCCGATGCAGAAAGTCGAGTCCCTCGTAGAATCGCGCCCGCAACGCCGACGGCGCCACCCAGATCGCGGCCCTTCCGACCACCAGAAAATACGGTGCCAGTTGCGACTTCTCCAGCATGGTTGAGGTGGGTGTGAACGCGGTCAATCCCATCAGCACCACGGCCACCACCAACCCACCTTTCACTAGCCCCAACAAAGCGCCCAGAAAACGGTCAAACCCACTCAGGCCAACTTCCTTCATCAATTTTCGAGCGATCCTGCCTGCAATACCGAACACGATCATGATCGCAAAGAAAATAATGAGGAAGCCGAAAATCTCGGCCAGCCACTCGTTCTTTAAAAACGACATCAACCATTCCGCCAGGCGCTGATACTGCCAGGCGGCGACAATGTAACCAACCACAAGACCAGCCATGCTCAGAATCTCGGCGAAAAAGCCCTGGATGGCCGCCATCACCACGCTCAACAGCACAGCCACGACAATGAGCCAATCCGCCGCGGTCATGCTGTTCTCCCAACCGCCGTCGTGCGAGCCCGGCGCTTACACATCCAGCCTGCGCCCCGTGATCTGAAAGTAAGCCTCGAGATACTTCTCGCTGGTGCGGCGCGCTACTTCGTCCGGCAGAGCCGGAGCAGGCGGCTGTTTGTTCCAGCGAATCTCTTCCAGATAATCACGGACGTATTGCTTGTCGAAAGATTCCTGCCCTCGTCCAGGCGCATACTTATCGGCGGGCCAGAAGCGGGAAGAGTCCGGCGTAAGCACCTCGTCGGCCAGCGTAATTCCCTTCGGCGTACGGCCAAACTCAAACTTGGTGTCGGCGATGATGATTCCACGCTGGCGCGCGTATGCGGCGGCCTTCTTATAAATTCGCAAAGTCAGCTCGCGCAATGTGCTGGAGGTCTCAGCGCCCAGGATCTCGCACATCCGCGCAAACGAAATATTTTCATCATGGCCGGTCACCGCCTTCGTGGACGGAGTAAAGATGGGCTCAGGGAAGGCTTCCGATTCGCGCAGCCCATCCGGTAGCGCGATGCCGCAAACTTTACCGGTCGCTTGGTACTCCTTCCAGGCCGACCCCGAAATGTAGCCGCGCACCACGCACTCCACGGGAAACATCTCGGCACGGTGCACGATCATCGATCGGCCGCGCAGTTGATCGGCATACTTCTGCAGAGCTTGCGGATAAGCATCGACGTCCGCCGTGATGACGTGGTTCGGCACAACATCGGAAAGAAAGTCGAACCAGAACAGCGAAATCTGGGTTAGGACGCGGCCTTTGTGAGGGATCCCAGTCGCCAGCACATAGTCGAACGCGGAAATGCGGTCGGTGGCTACGAACAGTAGGCGCTCATTATCCAACTGGTAAACGTCGCGCACTTTTCCGCTGGCCAGAAGCTGCAGATCGGGAAAATCGGTTTGTAAAATTACGGGATCGAGAAGTTTATTAGTCATAGTGAAATTTTACAGGGAAAGAGCGAGGCGTATTTTAGACTCTCAGAATTTTTTGTCAACGACAGAAATTACAGCCGGGAAAGATGCTCGTATCCTGTTGATTGGGGAAATGTTGGCGGACGCGCCTTCTTAAACGCAGACGCGAACTCAAGAATTGCCCTCAGGTGGTTGTGGAAAAGCTGAGGACGAGAGTGGATATCGTGGCGGTTTGAGATCTGTGACCAACAAGTCAGGCTCGGGAAGGGCACCAATTCATTCCTGCCCCGAGCGGAGCCGAAGGGTGCCGGCATGCCGACAAGAGGGTCTGCACTTTAGCGCCTGGGTACGCTTCTCGCATGCGCGGCGATTTTTCCGGAGCCCCTTAAAGTCACGTAAAACCGCCATTGCACATAAAAGTTTTCCACACCTGACGTGTGACATCTGACCTTGCGCTCCATGTTCAATCGGCTCATTATGGCGAAGGAGAAGGCGGTATCTGAGCCCGCACAAGGCGGGTCGTAACCCCTGTGTTCTCAAGATTTTGACTCCTAAGATCTTTGCCATCAAGACTTTGCAGACAGTTTTTGCAGAACCCGCGCCCAGCAAGGCATTCCGGAGGAGGGTGGGGAGGGGGATACCCCGGCAATCGACGGTTTTCCCGATTTGCAACGAGCGTTGCTACGGCTTTTGAGGAATTATTTTCGGGCCATTATCCACAGACTACGCCGCGCCGAAGCGTACTGAAACTAGCTTCGACACTCCCGGTTCCTGCATGGTCACACCGTAGAGCACGGGAGCGATGCTCATCGTTTTTTTGCTATGCGTGATGAGCACGAATTGCGTCTTGATGCTCATTTCTTTCACAAGTTCCGTGAAGCGGCCAATGTTGGCTTCATCGAGCGGCGCGTCCACTTCGTCGAGGATGCAGAATGGACTCGGCGTGTACTGGAAGATGCCGACGAGCAATGCCAGAGCGGTCAGCGCCTTCTCGCCGCCTGAGAGCAACAGCACGCTCTGCAGGCGCTTTCCGGGAGGCGATGCGACCACATCAATTCCGCTTTCGGCGGAGTTCTCTTCGTCGGTGAGCTTCATAAAGGCATGGCCGCCACCGAAGAGCTTCTTGAACGTAGTCTGGAAGTTGTCATTGATCTTGGCGAAAGCTTCCTGGAACTTCTGGCGCGAGACTTCGTCGATCTCACGGATGGTAGCGGTTGTGTTCTCGATCGATGAGATTAGATCTTTGCGCTGGGTGTCGAGGAATGTGTGACGCTCGGCGGTCTCGCGGTACTCTTCGAGCGCCATCATGTTCACCGGTCCCATCGCCTCAAGCTTGGTACGCATCTCACGATAAGACTGGTCGCAGGCCGCAAGTTCGTCGCCGGTTACGAGGACGAGCGTTGTGTCGGCAAGCAGAGCATCGCGTTCGATGTTGAGTTCGTTCAGGCAAGTGTCTGCCATATACATGGCGTCGGCTTGCAGCTTGGCAAGCGCAGCCTGCAGTTCGCCGCGACGGTCGCGAGCTTGATCGAGAAGTTGGCGCGCGTTGCGCAAGAGTTCATCGATCTCGCTCAGGCGAGCTCGAAGCTGATCTTTCTCAAATTGTAGAAGTCCCTCGCGCGCTTGGCCCGCGTTGCGCTCTGCGGCGAAGTCCTCGACCTGCTGTTCGAGTTGAAGATTCTCGGTTTCACGTTGCAGCTTTTCAGCAGCGGCTGCTTCAATCTGTGAGGTTAAAGCGTGAAGCCGCTCACTCATTTCGCTGAAAAGAGATTCAATCCGTCCGAGCACTGCCGTCGCCGAGCGATGGCGTTCCTCCAGCGCCGCGACACGCGCGACACGCTGCGAACTGGCTTGCGCTGCGTCTTCGCGGCGCTGCCGCAGAATGCCGAGAGATTCCTGAGCGGAGGAGATTTGCTGTTCCAGTTGAGCTCGCGTTTGTTCAAGCACCGCGATTTCTTCCTGGCGCGCGGTGATGATCGATTCTTGCTCGCTCCGTTCAGCGGCAAGCCGCCGCAACTCGGCTTGAGAAATGTTCATGCGCTCGGTTACACGCGCCATCTCGGAATCGAGCTGCTGCAGCATGTGGCCTGAAGTCATCGATTGATGTTCCGCTTGGCGCTTTTCTCCCTCAAGGCGATCCAGCAGGGAAGCGAAGTCTTTGATTTCGCGCCCGAGCGTGAGCACGCGCATCTCTTCTTCGCGAAGAGCACGCTCCAACTCTTCAAGCTGCCGCAGAACTTCGCGAAGCTCGCGCTTCATCGAAAGCGGCCCCTCAGCGCGCTGTTTGCCTCCAGTAACGGTTACGTTATGGAAGCATTCTCCAGATTGCGAAAGGAAAAATGCGTCGGGATTTTCAAGTGCGAGTCCACGTGCAGTATCGGAACCGGGAACGATGTAACCGTCGCGCAGCTTCGGAAGAATTACTTCGAGAGACTTTCCGAATCCGTCGAGAACGCGAATCGTATTCTTCAGCGGTACGATCGATGCAGTCGGCGGAGCGCAATGCGCAGCCTCGTCGAGAATGAAAGAAAACTTGGCCTGCGAATCCTCAGGATGAACCAGGAAAGTTGCGCGACCATCCACATCGCTACGCAGCAACCGCAAACCTTCGTCGGCCGCATCCCAGGACTTGACGACGATGTAGTTCAGTTCATCGCGCAGGAAGTCTTCGACCACGCGCTCGAAGCGCGGCTCGACCTCAAGAAAATCCGCGAGAACGCCGACCGGCGCGAATCCGCTCTGCATCACGCCTGACTGGAAAAGGCGGCGAACCGATTCCGTCGAGTATCCGTGCTCTGCGATAACCGCTTCGAGCGATCCCTTTTTTCCCAGAGCTGTGGCGAACTCGGCGCGGAGCAGATCGAGATGACCCTTCGATCGAGTCTCTTCCGAACGTTTCGCTTCGATCGCCCGGCGAAGCTGGCTGATCTCTTCGGTAATTCCGGCGACACGCTGCGTCACGGTTTCGAATTCAAGGGCAAGTTGGCCGCGCTGTCCACCAAACGCTTCCACTTGAAGGCTGCCATTGGCGATTTCGGTGTGCAGACGCTGCGCATCGCGATCGGCGCCGGCGCGCCGCTCTTCGGCTTGCGCAAGCTGGTTGCGAAGACGGGAAACCGACGACACCGTGTCAAATATAGCGACGCGAGATTCTTCCTGTTGGTGTTCGAGTTCAGCCAATGCAGCGGACGCTGCGGCAGCTTCCTGCTGCGACGAGGCCAGTTCAGCCTGGGCCAATGCGAGATCAGCCGCAGCGGATTCCAACACCTGGCGATTGGAATCGCGCTCTGCCTCAAGCGATGTGAGGCGCTGACGAGCTTGAGCCAGTTCCGCCTCAGCCGAGGCTGAGCGAGCGACCAATTCCGCGCAACGTTCGTCATTGTGATTCCGGCGCGCGCGGGCACGATCGATTTCCAAATCGATCTGGCTGAGGCGCTCGCGGTTTTCGCGCAACTCGGCTTCAATCGCGTAGCCGCGCTCGGTGCCTTCGCCGTGCTCGGATTCCAGTTGCTGCACCGCTTCGGTGCGCTGCTGCATATTTTCGGCGAGATCGCCGAGTTGGATTTCGAGCTCGGTATTTTCTTGTTCGATCGCAGCGAACTTGCTGGCCAGAACCACGCGAAGCTGAGCCCTCATCTCGTCACGGAGTTTTGCATAGCGCTCGGCCTTGGAGGCCTGGCGCTTCAGCGAATTCATCTGGCGCGTGACTTCGTCAAAAATATCGTTAATGCGCGCAAGATTCAGCTTGGCATCTTCCAGGCGCGCTTCGGCGAGGCGCTTCTTGGTTTTAAACTTTGTGATTCCAGCGGCTTCTTCGAGAATCGCCCGGCGATCAGTCGGCCGGCTGCTGAGAATCTGGCCGATTCTTCCCTGCTCAATGAGCGCGTACGTTTCTGGGCCAAGACCAGTACCCATGAAAAGTTCCTGAATGTCGCGCAGACGGCAGAGTTTGCCATTCAGTAAATACTCGCTATCGCCGGAGCGGAACAAGCGGCGCGTAACCACAATTTCTCCGGTGTGGAATTGCTGCTGGTTGAATTTCCTGCGCCGGATCTTGAGCACGACCTGCGGAGCTGCGAGCACGGCGGCGGAATTGATCGGCGTCACAGTTGCCACAAATCCTGAAGGCATGGCGAAGACAGGTTCATCATCTGGGAATGCGACCGCAATCGTTGCGATCTTCGACCGCGGAATTTCGACTTCTTCTGTCTTGCCGGGCTGAGCGTCTTCCACTGCGCGCTCGGTTTCTTCGGCAGCGCGGGCGCGAACTTCAGCTTCGTCCCAGTCGGGCGCCGGCCTTCGCAGGGCTTCAGCGCTGACCGGAACTTCATCTTGAATGTCGATCTCTGTGGGCGCATCGGCGTCCGGGCCGGGATACTCCTCGGGATCGATCAGGGTCAGCGAGACCTCGGCCATGCCCGTGGGCTTGCGGTCGCGAGTGCCGGCGAAGATCACATCTTCCATTCGCGCGCCGCGCAGGGTTTTGGCGGACTGCTCGCCCAGCACCCACGAGATCGCGTCGGCAATGTTTGACTTGCCGCAGCCGTTGGGGCCGATGATGGCGGCGATGCCATCCCCGTGGAACTTGAGGTCGGTGCGATCGCAAAACGATTTGAAGCCGAGAATCTGAAGCCGCTTCAGTTTAAGCAACGTGAACTCCTTGGGAAAAACAGTTGCCAGTTGTCAGTGACCAGCTGCCAGTTCTGCTGCTCGCTGACCTGTTTACTAAACCGATACCTGGGTGATCTGAGCTGCGTTTGCTCGAATCAATTCTGCCCGCGCCTGAAATGGACAGGCACAAATTAGAGCTACTGTAACGGTGAAATCGGGGCGGGGTCAAGCAATATAACACTATATATTGTATGGCCTTGCGACCGACCGCGCTAAGTTGCACACACATTGCAGCAAATTGTCGATTTACAGGTGAGGGAAAGACGAGGCGGGAGAATCGCGAGAGCAGGATTATGGTATCGCGGCCCGGTGGCGAAAACAATGGGAAGTGCTAAATCAGAAGGTCTTCAGGTGGCTTCTGCTGCGGGATGCCCCCAACCTCGAGCGGAGATACTTCTAGCCGGCATCCCCAAGACACAATTCCACTACCTCGTGCACGCGCTTCATAAGCGTATCGAGATTCTTGGCCTGAGTATGGCATCCCCGCAGCGCGGGCACGGTCGCGACGTAGTAGTCGTGCTCATCCCGTTCGATGAGCACTCTGAATGTGCGTGATTCACTCGTCATCGAGTTACTTTCTCTCCCCGATGTACCAGGGCGCGTTGACCGTAAAAATTCGCTCATTGCCTCGAGCGAGAAGCGCCCACTCCAGAAGCCGGCCTCGCTGATTGTGCAGGAAGTATTCGTACCACCTGTCCTCAACGAGTTCCGGTATCACCACGATAATGCTGCGAGCCGGATTTTTCTTCGAAAGATCAAGAACGAATTGAACGATGGGAACGATGACAAAGCGATAAGGTGAGGGCAGCACGTGAAGCTGAGGTGGTTCCTTGCCTGCATCGCGGAACGGCTTTTCGACGTAGTGTTCCCAATCGTCTTGCAGCAACTCGGAATGCTCGCTGGGATCCACGTGCAGAGCAATCACTTCGGGCGAAAGCCGGGCCGCAAATTCGATGCCCTGGCGGGTAATGTTGCTCCAGCGGTCGATCACAATCACGGCAATGGGAGGCTGGTTGAGCCCTGCCGCATCGACCGGAAGCTTGCAGCTGGTGAGGAGCTTTACCGAATGGTAGTGGCGCCGGACGAGGGAGAAGAAAAAAATGGTTAAGGGAATGAACAACAGCGTGATCCATGCGCCTTCGACGAATTTCGCCGCCAGTACGACGCAGGTTGTGACGCCGGTGACCAAAGCGCCGAGTCCATTAACGAACGCGCTCTTCAGCCAGTTCGGGCCGCGATGCTTCCTCCAGTGCATGACCATTCCGGCTTGGGAAAGCGTGAAGGCCAGAAACGCGCCAACGGCGTAGAGCGGGATCAACCGGTCGGTGACACCACCGAAAAGTATGAGAACGCCGCCACACAGCAGCGCCAGAACGACGATGCCATAGGTGTAGACCAGCCGGCGCCCGCGATAGCCGAAGACGTGCGGCAGATAATTATTCAGCGCAATCGCGCGGCAAAGACGAGGAAAATCGGCGAAGGCGGTGTTCGCGGATAGAGAAAGAACGACAAGAATCGAGCCGATGGTCAAATAATAAAAAAAGCCTTTGCCGAAAACTGAGGCCGTGAGCATGGAAAGCACGCTCTGGTAGCCGGGTTGGCCGGGATCGGTCGCGGCAATTCCGTAAACCCTGACGAGATAAGAAATTCCTGCCAGCAGCACGGCCAGCAGAAAAATAATGATCGTGAGAGTGCGCTGGGCATTTTTCACGGTCGGCTCTTTGAACGCCTTCACGCCGTTGCTAACCGCTTCAACGCCAGTGAGGGCGGTGCAGCCACTGGCGAAGACCTTGAGCAGCAGCCAGTAGCTGACAGCCTCCGTGATTGGCGGAGGGGTTGGTAGCGGAACCACCGGCGTGGGATGACCTCCGCTGAGCAGAACACGCACGATTCCCGCCACAATTGTGATCACGAGAGTGCCGACGAACAAATAAGTAGGAATGGCGAAAGCACTCCCGGCCTCGCGTACGCCGCGAAGATTGAGAATCGTGATGACTATCAGAATCCCCACGCAGAGAGAAACAGTGTGCGGCTGCAAGGAAGGCACAGCAGAGATCAAGGCGCCCACTCCAGCGGAGATGCCGACTGCGGCGGTGAGAATGTAATCGGCGAGAAGGGCGGCTGCGGCGAGCAGGCTGGCAGGCGCTCCGAGATTGAACCGCGCCACCGTGTAAGAACCGCCGCCGGAGGGATAGGCGGCGATGGTCTGGCGATAGGAAAAGTAAACGATGATCAACAGCGTGATAATCGCGGCGCTGATGGGCACGATGAAGCGAACGCCAAGAAGGCCGAGCGGGATCAGCAGGCTGAGAGCCGCTTCCGGGCCGTAGGCGGCCGAGCTAAGAGCGTCGAGACCAAAGATGGGAACGCCCTGCGCCGGACCGATTTGCTCGGCGCGTTCGTCGCTGGTCCGGATGGGCTTGCCGACAATTAGGTCAAGTAAGTTCATCGGCGATAGTGACCAGGTGAGGCGCTGTCGCCACGTTTTGCCCGATCCTATTTTCCTCCCAGCTTCTCGAAGAACAAACAGATGGTTTCGATGCCATGGTGGAAGTTAGGGATGTGAAACTTTTCGTTGGGAGCGTGCAGATTGTCGTCGGGGAGCCCGAAGCCCATCATCACGCTGGGGATTTTTAACTCGCGGTAGAAATCGTTGACGATGGGGATCGATCCGCCGCTGCGGATAAAGACGGTTTCTTTCTTGAATGTGTCGTGGAGCGCTTCGGTCGCGGCTTTGATGTAAGGATTATCGGTGCCAACTACGCAGGCCGGGCCTTTGCTGTGTACTTTGATTTTCGTTTCGATGCCTTTGGGCGTTAGCTTCTTCACGAAGGCTGTGTAGCGCTTGAGGATGTCGTCAGGGTCCTGATTAGGCACCAAACGCATGGAAACTTTCGCTGTGGCTTTCGCTGGAATTACAGTCTTCGCGCCGGCGGCGGTGAATCCTCCGGGCATGCCGTGAACTTCAAGCGTCGGCCGCGCCCAAGTGCGATACAGAACTGAGAAGCCGGGCTCGCCCGTGAGCGCTTTCGAGCCGACTTCGGTTTTGCGATAGTGTTCTTCGTTGAAGGGCAAGCGCTTCCAGGCTTTGAGTTCGTCTTTGCTGGGCGCTTTCACGTTCTTGTAGAAGCCGGGGATCAGGATGTGGCCTTTCGCGTCCTTCAGCTGGCTGATGATTTCGATGAGAGCGAAAAAAGGATTGGGCGCCGCGCCGCCGTAAACGCCGGAGTGCAGGTCGATCATCGCGCCGACTGCTTCGATTTCTGTATAAATCAGCCCGCGCAGCCCGACGCACAACGTGGGAAGGTTGGGAGCAAAAAGTTCGGTATCGCAGACCAGAGCGAAATCGGCCTTGAGCTTTGCTTTTTGCTTCTTGACATATTCCGTGATCGATTCGCCGCCGACTTCTTCTTCGCCTTCAAAAATCACTTTGACGTTGATGGGCAGTTTGCCGTTGCCGGATTTCATCAGCGATTCAAGGGCTTTCACTTCCATCCAGAGCTGACCTTTGTCGTCGACTGCGCCGCGGGCGTAGATGTTGTTGTTGCGCTCCGTCGGTTCGAATGGAGGAGTTTTCCATTCATCGAGAGGGTCGGGCGGTTGCACGTCGTAGTGTGCGTAGCAGAGCACTGTGGGCTTGCCGGGCGCATGCAGCCAATCGGCATAGAGAAGGGGATGACCCTTGGTGGGAATGACTTCTATATTTTCCATGCCGATGCGGCGCAGGTCGTCGGCCACGAACTGGGCGGCTTTCTGAACGTCTGGCTTGTGCTCTTCGAGCGTGCTGACACTGGGAATGCGAAGAAGGTCTTTGAGTTCACTAAGAAAACGCGCCTGATTATTGCGAGCGAAATCGACTGCGGCAGAAGCCATGGAGTAATCCTTTCTATGCGAAAACGCTCCAGTATACCCGAAGGAATGTGAGGGCTGTGCGAGGCGTCCGCCTAGCTTGAAAACCTTGCCGGCGAAAACGGAGCAAGATCGTGCTCAGGATTTTTTCCCTCGATCACAGCCGTCATGACTTGGGACGTGATTGGGGCCAGCAGAATGCCGTCGCGAAAATGGCCCGTGGCAACGTAATAGCCGGACGTGCCGGTTGCGCCAAGAATCGGCAATCCGTCGGGAGTTCCAGGCCGCAGCCCGGCCCAGTCTTCTAGAATCTTCGCATTGCGTAGTTCCGGAACCATGGCGATCGCGGCCGCGCGCAAGCGCTGAATTGCCGCGACGTCCGTGCGCTTGTCGAATCCCACCTCCTCAACTGTGGTGCCGACGATGATGCGTCCATCGCTGCGTGGGATTACGTAAACCTCAGGCGAACGGATTACGTGCTTCAGCATACGAGAAGCCGACACGAGACACACCATTTGTCCCTTTACCGGCCGAGCGGGAAAGGCGTAGGGCGCGATCTGACCAGACCATGCACCGGCGCAATTGACGACCTTCGCGGCGAGGAATGAAGTCTTCCGCGTGGTTACTCCGCTGACGCGTCCATCAGAGAGGTTCACGGCTATAACCTCTTCGCCCGAGGAAACGTCAACGCCCACGCGTCTCGCCGTTTTCAGCGCGGCTGGAGTGAGAGCGCGCGGGTCGACGCTGCGCTCTTTCAAGTAAAACGCTGGTCGATCAACCTCGGCAAGCGCGGGTTCAAACTCGGCCAACGGTGCTGGAATCTGGGTCGCAGCTTCGAAAGCAGGATGGGAAACGTGTGCGGCGGAAGGAAATAAAATTGTCCCTTGATTGCGCAGGTCGATCTTCATCCCGGATTCCAGTTCCAGCTCACGCACGAACTCCGGATACATGCTTGCGCTGGCGGCGGCCAGGGGCTGTAAAGCGGCAGGCGTTTCGAACGGGCAATCGACCAGCATGCCGCCGGCGGCAGAGGACGCTTCACGCCCCGGTTCGCCCCGCTCCAGGATCAGAACGCTTGCGCCTTTCTTGCGGAGTTCAATCGAGAGCGAGAGGCCAATAATGCCGCCGCCGATGACGATTACATCCCAACTCTTCATGCCAGCATTGTAGAAGAAGGTTAGCCGGGCATCCCCGAAGCAACCTTAAAGCTCTAATTTGACACTAGCGCTCTTGTGCTAAACAATCAAAGGGACCCCACAGCCAAGGTGGTCTACCCTGGGAGGAAATATGGCGGAAGATGGCGAACTGATACACGGTGAGCAGCAGTCGTCTGCAGGGAAGTGGATTCTGGTTGTTATCGCGATTGTGTTTGTCGCGGCGTCCGTCTATGGGTACGTAACCACGCAGCAGCATGTAGACAAACTGACCAAGGACTTGAGCGAAAGCCAGTCGCAGGTCGGAGAGCTGCAAAAGCGCATGCGATCGGCAGAAGCCCAGGAAGAGACCTTGGGCCAGAAGCTTGGCATGACCAAGAAAGAATTAGCCCAGCGAGCCAGCGAACTGCAGGCGCAACAGAAGGCCGCCGAATCACGCCTGCAAGACGAAGCCAACAAAGAGAAGGAACAGATTGGCCAAGTGAGCGGGGAAGTCGCGGGCGTTAAGAGTGACGTCGGCGGCGTGAAGACCGACGTTGCCTCCACCAAGGCTGATCTGGAGACAACCAAGGCGAGCCTGCAGAGCACGATTGGAGATTTGGGCAAGCAGAGCGGATTGATCGCGAACACGCGCGGCGATCTGGAAACTTTGAAACATAAGGGTGACCGCAACTACTACGAATTTACTTTGCTCCGTGGTGCGAAGCCGCAGCCTGTCGCGACCGTGAGTTTGCAGCTAAAAAGGACCGACCCCAAGCGCGGCAAGTACTCATTGAACGTGACTGCCGACGACAGGACCATCGAGAAACAGGATCGCAACGTCTCCGAACCGATTCAGTTCTATTCCGGACGCGATCACTTGCTGTTTGAACTTGTTGTGTGGAATGTCGACAAGAAAAAGGCGACAGGATATTTGAGCACGCCCAAGGGCGCGCCCGTTCCGGTGACGGCCAATTGAACGGAGTGCTTTTCCCGGCGGGCGTCCACGTTGCACTGCAGATCGTGCTACGCACCGGCGCAATTTATCTGGTTGTGCTGATCGGAGTGCGTCTCAGCGGCAAGCGCGAAGTCGGCCAGATGACGCCCTTCGACCTCACGCTTCTCTTGCTGCTTTCCAATTCCGTGCAGAATGCGATGACCGGGCCTGACACGTCGCTGCTCGGCGGCATCGTGGCGGCAACCACGTTGCTGTTGATGAACTACTTAGTCGGGACGATTGCGGGCAAGAATCGCGGCTTCCGCCGCGTAGTAGAAGGCGAACCCAGCCTTCTGATTCATGACGGAAAGCCCATTGAATCGCACATGGAGCGCGAGCACGTGAGCATGGATGAACTCAATCGTGCCGTGCGCGAGCACGGCATTGCGAATTGTTGCGACGTAGCTCTGGCTGTGCTGGAAGTGGATGGCTCGATCAGCTGCTTGAAATATGACGAGATCAAGCCCGACGCCAACACCCACCTGGTACGGCGAAGATTCATCCAGAAGAAATAATTCTGAAGCCCGATTGCAAGCGTCAATCGATCGGAACGAATTTCACGCAGACGGGCGCGGCTATTTCCAGAACTTTACCCGTGGCCGTAAGCCGTCCTGTTTGCGGATCGATGCGAAATATCACAAGGTTATCTGATTTTTCGTTGGCATCGAAGAGCAGCGATCCTCCGGGAGCTATCTCAAAATGGCGGGGACTCGCGCCCTTGGTAGAAACGTCTTCGATGGGTGTAAGAGTGCCTTTGTCTCCATCAATAGCGAATACGGCAATGCTGTCGTGGCCCCGGTTCGAAGCATAGAGAAACTTTCCGGAAGGATGCACCTCGATCTCGGAAGCGCCATTCTGCCCGCTAAAGCTCTTGGGCAAAGCTGAGATCGTTTGCAACGGATGCAAGGCCCCGCTGCCCGCGTCGAAGCTGAAAGCCGCAACCGTAGATCCCATCTCATTGATCACATAAGCAAACTTGCCGTTGGGATGAAAGGCAAAGTGCCTGGGGCCGGCGCCGGGATCAGCTTTGGCGAACGTCGGATCGGCAGCGAGCGATCCCGTGCCGCTGTCAAACTTGTACACGAGCGTTTCATCCAGCCCGAGATCATCCACGATGGCAAATCGGTTGTCGGGCGATAAGTCGACGGAGTGGGCGTGCGGTCCCTCCTGTCGCGCTGGGTTCGTGCCGTGGCCGGTGTGCTGCACGAAAGCTGAAACCCCACCCAGTCGGCCATCGTCGAGCACTGGAAAAACGGCCACGATGCCACCCGCGTAATTCGCCACAAGAACATGCTTTCCGGTTTTGTCGACGGTGATGTAACAAGGATCGCCACCCTTGGTTGCCATTTTGTTTAGAAATTTAAGTTTGCCTGTGACTCGATCGATGGCGAAGGCACTGACGGCGCCGCTCTCCTGTCCCGCGTAGGTCCGTACTTCGTTAACCGCGTAAAGAAAACGGTGGTTGGGGTGTACTGCGAGAAACGACGGATTAATAGTTTGCGCGGCCAATCCGAGCGATGTGATCGCTCCGGTACTTTCGTCGAAGCGATAGGCATAGATGCCCTTGCTCTCACTACCGTCTTCAGTGTAGGTACCGACGTATACCAGATACTTCTTGTGTGCGGCAGGGGCGGCAGTTCCAGTCAATACGGCCGAAAAGACGAATGCCAGCAGCGTAGTGAGCGTTTTCCAAAAACTCGAAGTTGATTTCATCGGTCGGTCACGTGATCAAAATCACTTGGTCAAACTTATGGCAACAGGCTGGTCATAAGGTTGGATCACTACGCTAACTGAGCGGCGGTCTTTGAAATCGGCCAAGGCCAAAGGAAAGCTGACGATCACCGTTCGCTTGATTTCCTGGCCGGGTTGCAGTTTGTCCTCAGGAGCGAGAGCCGGCTGCGCATTCTCCTTCAGCGCGGGAAAGGCTTGAAAGTATCGGTTGAAATCGACCGCGGAAACCGCGTCGCTGCTGAGTTCTCCGTTGGATGTGACAACCTTCCCTTGGATGCCGTGAACCCAAAGTGATTTCTCCCCGGAGTTCCGCAGGGTGAACGTGAGGGCGACCAGAGTGGCATTCTGTGCAGGGATAGCAACGCTGGTAACGTCGACAAGCGAGCCGGCGCCCTGCGGCTTGGCGCGCTGAAAAAACGCCGCGATGCCGGCGATGATAAGCACTCCGGCGGTGGCCATCAGCAGGATCTTAACCGGGGGCAGGTTGCGCTTGGCCGTACCAAATTCGTCGGCGATGTGGATCGTGGGCCCGCGCTGTGTTCCCGTCTTGGTGTCCGGCGACGCACTCGATGCCGCCGTAGGAGAAGCGGGATTGGGAATCTGATCAGGCATGCTTATTCTCTTCTTCCCCTAACAGAACTGACGTAAGCTGACGTTAAGAAACTACGCTCTCGACCGGCCTTCGCGGGCTGGCGCGGGCCGTCAGCGTGGGATAGCCCATATAGAAAACAAAAGTCGGCTGCCAAACGGCGTCTGCTATCACATCTGCGAGCGAGGCAGTTCGCTTGGCCGACTTGCCCTGCGCCTTGTCGTGGTCGATTATTTCCACCCCCTCATTGCAGGGACGTCCCGCCAAACCACGAGCCGTTGCCAGCAGATGCGCCCGCTGCCAAATTCTCCCGACTCTGAGGCAGTTCTCCTGGTCATAGCGGTCGCTTACCGCAAGGATGCCAATCATCGGCGCGCTGAGCATCAGCTTCGAATACCCATCCTTTGGCTCGCGCGACGCAGCCCATTTCAGCATCCAGAGAGGTATGGTTTTGGCAACCGCTGTGGCGATCGGCGGCTGTCCGAAGGTATCAAGGGTAAGGCCATCGCGGAATTTCTGGACCGAACTCCAGTTGATTCGAATCCATCGATCGCTGGCAGCCTTGACTGCTGGGTCGGAGTAAATTTCGTCGTTCGCCGAGGAACTGATTTCCACGATCTTTTTTCGGTCTGCCTCCGCTGTAAAGAGAAAGACCTTGATCGCCGGTTCGTCGCTCATCAAGCGGGTCAGAGCGCCAATGAGCTCGGGCGGGATCGGATTCTGCGGAATGTATGCACTGCGATTGGTATGGCGCCGAGGGATGGCATCGTAGAGCTCGCTCTCCTCTCGTTTGCCCGGAGCGAGATCAACGCGGGCCACAAGTTTCGGCGCGCCCTCCGCCGGAATAGGTCCAAGTTTTCCCGGAACCATCGTCGCAGTGGCTTGGTAGCCATTGGCAGCCGAGGCCAGCATCAGGTTTTCAAGAGCGCAGCCCATCCCGATGTACTCTTCCCTGAGATAGGGATCGAGCGCACCGACGTTCCTCTTCGTGTCGATATACAACTCAATCCGTGATGCCGTTACCTTGAACAGCCAGGGCTGGGTATTGTGCGGACTGGCAGCTAGAATCGCAGCGCGCACCAACGCGAGCGCTCCATCTCCGTTATTCGAATCCGTGCGCCAGTTCTTCCATGGCTCGTACGCGGGTCCTTCGCCGACGCTGAAGACGCCGTTGTCGTAGGCGCGCCAGACTACGCCGCCAACGGCCACGACGGTAACAGCCCCCGCGCCCTTCAGGAATGATCTGCGTTGCGTGCAGCACCTCTCAACGGAGCGTACTCCGAATTCTACTCCCGGAATTGCCAAAGCCCGAAGCCCGACCGCCCCGTGGTGGCTCAATTTGAAACCTGCCACCACAAAGGGCACGAAGGTACACGAAGGAAAATCCACAAGACAAAAAGCCTTCGTGTTACTTCGTGTCCTTCGTGGTTCAAGGTTTTCTGGATTGCGCTGTCAACCTGAGCCACTACGCAGCCGATGTCCGCTTCAATTCCACACGTGCTTCATCGCCGTGGCAAACTTCGCTGCGGGCAAGGTATTCAGCACGTCCTCTTTAGTCAGCCATGCCCGTCGCGCCTGAAGGATGCCGTAACGAATTTTGTCGAGATGCGAAGTGTGATGCGAATCGGTGTTAATCACGATCTTCACCCCGCGCTGCTTGGCTTGCCGCAGGTGGACGTCGTTAAGGTCAAGCCGATCAGGGTAGGAGTTCAATTCCATCGCGACTTTGTGTTTTGCCGCCGCAGTCAGAACCGCGTCCATGTCGAAGTGATAAGCATCGCGCCGAAGCTGCAATCGACCCGTGGGATGTCCGATAATCGAAGTGTTCGGATTCTCGACCGCCTTAAGCAGCCGCTCAGTCATCTTCGCCGGCTCCTGATTAAACACTGAATGCACGCTGGCAATCACGACATCCATCTGCGCGAGAACATCGTCGGAAAGATCGAGATCGCCCTCGGCAAGGATGTCCACTTCGATTCCGGCGAAGATCGTGATGCCATCAATCTTCTCGTTCGCATCACGAATTCGCTGAATGTGCGCCAGCGCCCGCGTATCGTCGAGGCCGTTGGCAAAAGCAAGATTCTTGGAGTGGTCGGTGATGGCCATGTACTTGTAACCGCGCTCTTTGGCGGCGTCCGCCATCTCTTCGATCGTATTCTTTCCATCGGTTTCGACGGTGTGCATGTGCACGTCGCCCTGCAGGTCGTCCAAAGCGATCAGCACGGGTAGCGTGTGATTTGCCGCAGCATCGATCTCCCCCAGATTTTCCCGCAGTTCGGGAGGAATGTAATCAAGCCCAAGCTTTCCGTAGATTTCCTCTTCTGTCTTACCGGCGACAGGCTTCTCCGTTTTCAGATCCGCCAGGCTGTACTCGTTCAGGGTGTAACCCATCTTGAGGGCGCGCTGGCGCAGGGCAACGTTGTGAGCCTTCGATCCCGTGAAGTATTGCATGGCCGCACCAAACGATTCCGGAGGAAGCAGGCGAACATCCACCTGCAGGTCGCTGCGCAGG
>JBEKJF010000037.1:0-20264 GCA_050011375.1 Candidatus Sulfotelmatobacter sp. | reverse complement strand
GAGTGCCGTCGACGTGATCTACATCCAGACTGGCGATAACCCGGCCGCCAAGTGTCTCCGCTTCAACTCCGCTTGCATGCACCGAGCCATTGGCGATTCGATATTGCCCACGAAGGTGTCGAACTTCGAACCGGCCACTCGAAATTATGGCCGTCAAAACATCTGAGCCCAACTCCCCATCGATCTGAATGCTCCTGAGAAATGGTTGATCGCTAGATTCTTGATACTGGAAGGTTCCCTTCGTTGCGATATCGCCCGATGGGTTGACCGTCGGCAACAACTCGGAGACATCCTGCGAATGCACGAGGATGTCGTAATTTCCCTGTACCTTCGGGGCGCTGTAGTTGGTCAGTTCTGCGGTGAGCTTGATCGCCGAGGAGGCGACGGTGACGACGGCCGAGTCGAGTATGAAACCCGAGGGTGTAGCCGTGAAGCTCGCGCTAAACGCGTGAGGCAAAGGCGGGTACCGGTCGTAACGAAGTTCACCGCTGTCATACGAGATGGAGCCACGATAACGGGTGACCAGAGGTTCGAACCCAATATCCGTTTTGAGATTATGGAGGTCCGCATCCAGCGGAGTTTTCCTGTCGTTGTAGTCGATCTCTCCGCGGCTGATCCCCAGATGCCCGACGGCAAGATCGAAAACGCTGGTATGACTGCTGAAGTTCTGCGGCGTTTGCGGAATGTTGCTGTTGACAGCGCGGTCGACCTGAAGATTCGCTACCGGATGTTCGATCAACAATTCGCTGAGGCTGATTTGGCGGCGTACAACTGATTTAATTTTCAGTGAGACTGTCAGCTTGTCGATCTGCAGAAGCGGCGGAGAGCTACGCACCTCTGTGCCGCGAATGACGATGCCGTACAGACGTGCGGTCAGGGTTGACAGATTAAAGTCCAACGCTCTGATCTCAGTGTGCCCGCCAGTGGATGCGTCGGCTTGAGCGATGATCTTGCGCATCGCGAATTCTTGAAAGCTGCTGCTTCTGAGATAGAAGTATCCGGCTGCTGCTCCGATGATTGCTAGAGCGATCAGGCTTGCCAGTGTCCAGCCAGCGATTGTTTTCCAGCGTTTCCTCCGGTTCATGATCACTCCCAAAAAAGTCCGCTCCATAAAAAACCCGCTCCTAAAAAGCCTGCCCCAGGGTGATGTAGTACTGAGTCGGGCTGATTCCAGGCACTGGATTCAGGTTGCGGCCCACGTCAATGCGGATTGGTCCAATAGGAGTTGAGTAGCGCAAGCCTATGCCAACCGTGTTGCTGTAGTTGTTGACGAAGTTCGGCAGGCTGATGGCACTGTAGACGTTTCCGCCATCGTAGAAGATCACACCGCCCAGGACTTTGGTGATCTTCAGTGGAAATCGAACTTCCGAATTCAAAATAAACAGTTCGCGCCCCCCGACGGGAACTGTGACGTTTACGCATCCAGTCTGCTGCGCGAGAACATCGCAGAAGGGAACGATGCGCTGTGGACCCGCCTCATCGATAGGAAACCCGCGAAGCGAGGAGCCGCCACCGGAAAAATACAGCTGACTCGTCGGAACAAAACTGCCGGCGAATGATTTTGCCAAACTCAGCCGAATACTGTTGGCAAACACCACAGAATGAAGTTGCTTGTAAATAGCGTATTGTCCGGTGAGCTTGGCAAAATTTGCGCTGGAACCGAGCGCCGTCGGTGTGACGCCCAGGTTCAAGGTGCTCCATGTGCCGCGGTGCGCATCGAGAGGTTTATCACGGGTGTCGCGCAGCAGCGTGCCAGAAAATGTTGACAAGTGAACGTTCAGGTCCTGGGGCAAAACAAGTTCGGGCACCAGCAAATGCGATAGCACGGTTTTGTTGAAGTCGTAGCGAAACTGCAGGCGAGTATTGTTCTTGCGGTTCAGCAACCGCTCAAGCTGTAAGGAAAGGTCTCCGAGGCTGGCCGCGAAAAGTGGGTTCTCGCTGGTGCGCTCCAGCGAAAAACTGGAGAGCGAACTCCACTGCGAACCGATGAAATGGGGCTGCGCGTAGGTGGTCAGCAAGCGCTGGTCAAGCCGCGATAGCACAAGCGAGGCGCTCCAGGTTTCTGCCAATCCTCGCATATTGCGCCGGTTGAACACGACGGATCCGAGCGGACTTGCAAAGGTAGACTGGCTGGGAGCGATTTGGTTATTCCCGAGTCCCACGACCGGTCCACCCGGCACGGCGACAGTTCCAGAAGGGACGCTTCCACCGCGATGAGACACTTCGAAGCCAAATCCGTAGATGACTTCGTTGCGCTTGGCCTCATGGTTCTTCACCACGACCGACTCCTCGGTTTGATCGGTAATGGGTTTCACCGGCCCGACACTGGACCAGTCGAAGATATTAAGGTCATACAGACGGCTCTCAGCCTGCAACAGGTCTCCTCTTTTAATTGGTGTTTCGGTGGGAAGCTTCGCCGTCTTCTGAATCAAGGAGACTCGCGTTTTCTCCTGTCCGAGATAGATCACATCCTTGACGCGAACCATCTGTTGTTCGGTAATGCTGTACGTGACTTCTACGCGGTGAGGGTCTTGGGCGTTACGCTTAACGGCAGCCTTGACTTCGGCATTTGGATAGCCGCGATTGAGGTAAGCCGCGAAAATGCGATTGCGATCGTCGGCCAGCTTTCGGGGTGAGAACGGCGCTCCGGAACGGAGTTCGAGTCCCCCCGACGGAGCTAGCTGCTCGCGAGGCACGTTATTATTTCCCACGACTTCAACGTTCTGCACCAGTGTTTGAGCGCCCTCTTGAATATTGAACACAACATTGATCGTGGACTGTTGCTCCTTGATCTGCGGCGTAACCTTGACCTCTTCATAACCACGATCGCGATACAGCGCCTCTAGATTCTCCGCGCTTTTCTTCGCAAGATTCTGACTCGCGCTTCCGTGAGACCAGAAATGAGATTTCTTGACGACCACGGCAGCCAGAAGATTTCGTTTTGGAATGTGTTGATTCCCTTGAAAAGTGATCTGCTCGACTTTATGCTTCGTACCTTTCTCAATTTCGTAGACCAGCAGAATCTTTTCTGGCTGGCGTTCGAATGTGGTTTTGACATGCGCGTCGGTGTATCCTTTTTTCTGGAAATAGTCGATCAGGTTTTGCTCACCTTCCTGTACCAGATCGGCATCGATCGTTCCTTCCGAATAGATTGGGATCAACTTTCTTATCTGGCGTTCCGATAAAAATGCGAACATTGCGAGCCGGGCTCCAGTTACCCGCACGATAACGAGAGGTCCCACTTCCACTTTGAAGGAAACGTCTACGCGATTCGTCTCGGAATTGTATTGCGGTGGATTTTCCTGAACGCTGCTGGACAGCCGGTGTTGCTGCGCCAAGGTTCGCTTGATTAATGCGGTCGCGGCTTTTATGCGTTCCGGAGTGTAGGCTTTTCCAGGTTTGAGCAGCGCCCCCTTCAGCCGGGCACGAAGAGTGCGCACGGCGTGAAGCAGCTGTGAAGTCTCGACAGCCTCCGTCCCCAGTAGGGTTATGCTGGCTATCTTCGCTTGTTTTCCGAGATTAACGGAGAACGAGAGATTTACCAGCTGGTGGGCATCGTCGATCTCAGAACTGGAATGAACCGCGGCCTGGAAGTATCCGTTGCGGCGAAGGAAATCGGCCAAGTTTTTCTCCGAGATCGTAACCTGGCTTTTATCGTAGGGATCTTCTTCATGAAGATCTGCAACCTGGAGCAACCGCGTGTAAGAAAATACTTTCATTGCTCCGGGAAAATTCACCATTCCGAGGTAGTAGGCAGGCTCCAGCAGAAAGTTCAACCGCAGGCCGGCCGGGTCCGGGACAACATTTACTTGAACGCTTGGAAATTGCCCTGTGCGCTCAAGCGCTGCAATGCTGGCTTCCACCTTGGACTGCGAATAAGGCTCGCCAGCTTTCTGCTCGACCAGGGGCCGAAAAGCGTCTACGTCGCGATGAGGATTTCCTATAAGATCGATGGCGCTCACGGTCTGCCCTTCATAAACAGGCTGCGGCGTTTGCACGGCAAGCTGCGCAGCTATCGCCACCGGAAATAGCAGAAAAAGTACCCGCGCAGATGCAAAAGTCACATGTTCACTTTTCGACGCACAAAGTATTGTTGCCGGCGAAGGTCAGATGCGCACGATGTCCTTCCCGGTTGTCAAGGAGTCAGTGGAATGGCCCGGGTCGTCCCGGGATAGGCGGTCATGGGTGGTCGTGGAAATTCATCTACTGGCAGAAAACAACTGCGGCTCCGCGAAAGGATGATGTCATGGCAAGCCACTCGGCATAAAATAGCCGGCAACCCTAAAGCATTCCGGGACTGAAGTCGCCCTCAGTAATTGCGCCAGCGCGGGAAATCCAGCTCACACGTTCGAGTAAGAACCCGTGTCTCGCGGCGGCCTCTTCGAAATAAGTCGTTTAACGACATGCCCTTTCCACATCCACAATCCCGAAACGATCATTACAGGAAGAAAAACACGTCGAGTTGCGGGTGCGTAGCCGGGAAGTTTATCAAACGGACTATAGATATAACCGAGTATCGGAATGGCAACCACGATGTGAATCCAGCGAAGAATCGAACGTATGGTGGAATCTTTCATGACTAATTTCTCCTTAGATTGATCGGCCGTATCGCCTCAATTCACAACTTCTGCGCTCCCTGAGGCGAACTGCCGGGTGTTTCGATACCGAACTGCTTGGCGTACTCTGCGTTCAGCCGCTGCCAGCCGAACTTCATCGCTTCAGCACCAACGATGCGGCCAAGGGGAGTTCCACTGAGAACGTGATCCAGGACATCGAAACAGATGTGCCAACCCGCCGCACCCATTGCGATGAAGCGGCGACCGATGTTGGTCCACAGCGTCAGGCGCGTGCCGCCTCCTAAAGCTTCAAGTTCCCAACGCATATCGTGCTCACCCCAGTTGTACTCAAGCACCCGTGGGGCGTCGGCTCGCGTCACTTTTGTTTCGGTAACGACCGGTGTGGGCGCTGCTACCGTGGTGAGCTTCACCGTCATTCCGACCGTAGCCAGGCTCCCATCCGCTTCAAAGGGCGCCCACTCGCGCAGATGCGCCGGATCGGTAAGCGCCTGCCAGACTTTTTCCGGCGGGTGGCGCAGTTCGCGGACGAGAATAAGCGTCCACTTCTCACCGTTCTTTTGGATCCGAGCCCCGCTTGCAGCACCCGGCGTGTATCGCGCGCGCTCAGTCATCTCGTTTTTCTCTGTCTTCCTTCCCGACGCTGCAATATCGATCCCCTGAAGTGGATGCCGTGGTTAACTCGCGGCCGACGGCGTCCACCGGACTTCGATCCTGATGAAGCGCGGTCCTTAATACTTTGCCAACTGTGTGAGCTGAATCAGGTTGCCGCATGTGTCATTCAGCATTGCAATGGTCGCGCCGGTCACGTCGGTGGGCGACATCGTGAACTCGGCGCCACGGGCCTTGATCCGCTCGTAGTCACCCTTGATGTCATCGGTAAAGAAATTGGCGGCCGGCTGGTGCTGTTGAAATATCGCCTGTTGATATGCTTTGGCGGCGGGATTGTTATTCAGCGATAGTTGCAACTCAGTGCCTTCCGGTTCCTCGGGCGAGGCTACGGTCAGCCAGCGATATGGTCCCTGACTGAAATCAGCCTTCTTGGTAAAGCCCAGTACTTCTGTGTAGAAGCGCAAAGCCTTTGCCTGGTCGTCCACGTACACGCTGGTTACTTTGATTTTCATTTCGTTCCTCCTTGGTCACGTTCGCGGTCTGGACCGCGTCGTGCTCTTTAGTTTTTTCTTTGTTGGATTTGATTGACGCGGACCCGCCTGGCCCATGCGGTCAAGATGCCGTTCAAGAGCATCCAGGTGAGTGGACCACAACCGGCGGAACGGAGCCAGCCAGGCATCCAGTTCCAGCAGTGGTTCGGGCTTCAGCCGGTAGAGACGCCGTTGTGCGTCCACCGTCGATTCCACGAATCCGGCATCGCGCAGCACGCGCAGGTGCTTTGAAACGGTCGGCTGCGACATGCGAAGCTGGCGCTCCATCTCTCCAACGGACTGTTGCGACGAGACGAGTAGGCTAAGTATTGCGCGGCGGTTTGGTTCCGCAATGATTTCGAATACGGATTCCACTCTCTGTATATACTCTATAAGGCATATGCGTGTCAAGGTATATTAAGCGCGTGTTTCTGCCGAAAACCGCGAAAGCCGATTCGGCATCAAAATCCGGATAAGAAAACGCCGGGAGGCCATCCATGCTCGACACAAGAAAAGCATTTAGCAGTTTTTCGGTGAACGATATTCAGAAGGCTAGAGAGTTTTATGGCGCCACGCTCGGGCTTGAACTTTCCAGCGGTCCCGAAGGTACCTTGGCTGTGCCGCTTGCTGGAGGTACCAAAGCCCTCATGTATCCTAAACCGAATCACCAGCCCGCAACTTTCACTGTCCTAAATTTTCCGGTTGAAAGTGTAGACAAGGCTGTCGATGAATTGAGCCAACGCGGCGTCCGATTTGAAACTTATAACGAGCCCAACTTGAAGACGGACGCGCGTGGAGTTTCTCGCGGCAATGGACCGACGATCGCTTGGTTCAAGGATCCAGCCGGGAATATTTTGTCGGTGCTCGAAGCCGCCTGAGGGTAGTCTTGGCTCCACTACGTTGAAATGTTCTTTAGAGCTTCCAGAAAATCGGCAGATCAGCGTTTTCCTGGGGCGGAATGGAACGGATCATCCTGCGGAGTGTCAGGCCCGTCTTCCGGGCTTGGGATATCCAAATTGACAACGACGGGTTCCTGCCCGCTGCGCACGATCACTGCTTCCACTGGTTGGTCTTTGCGCGCGTTCAGTTCTTGATGAGGGACGTAGGGAGGCACATAGACGAAGTCTCCCGGACCAGCTTCATCGACGAACTCGAGATTATTTCCCCAGCGAAAGCGCGCGTGGCCGCGCACCACATAAATTACAGTTTCGAGCTCGCCGTGATGATGCGGGCCAGTCTTGGCATTGGGATGGACGACGACCGTTCCGGCCCAGAGTTTTTGCGCGCCAACTTTCGCGTGTGAAATAGCTTCGGCGCGGGTCATCCCGGGGGTCTGAGGGGTGTTGGCGTCGAGTTCGCCACCTCGGATGATGCGCAGGCCGTCCGTTTTCCAGTCGGGCATTTTGTTTCCCTTACGTGCTGTTTGCTCTGCTGTGATAGATCAAGCTTTATGTGAACCTTAGAACTTCTTTCTGAGAAATTCAAAAAGTGTATAGCCGATGACAGCGGCTATTGCGGCAATTCCAAAGTTGGCCACGGTAAAAATATCCTCCAATGCCGGGCCCATGCCTCTTTTCTGGCCTAGGCCTGACCGCTCAAATTCGCCCATCAGAAGATTGGCATAAAAGAGGAAGATGATGAAACCTATCTCGATGGCCGCTCTCAAGATATTTTTTTTCATCGCTATGTGTCAATCAACGCCCGAGGCGAATCACGTCGCCATTCTAGACGATTGGACGCACGCCCGAGGGTTTTGTGCAAGTAAGTCGTGAAGTAGTCCGCCGAGTCCCCCGACGAACGAAAATGGTTTAGCATCCAGTCTCATGTACGCTCCCGTCCCCGAGTTGACTGCGGACCAGGTTTTGCAAGCGTTTCGCCACGACGCTCCCAGCCTTCTTTTCGGCGCCATCATCATGGCTGTGGGGGTGGTCGCGGCGGCGTTTTCCGTGCTCCGGCGTAAGTATGACCGGTTGCTGATTTATCTGGGGCTGTTGGCTGTGCTCTACGGCTTGCGCATGTGGATGCAGTCGCAGCTTCTGTTTCTAACGATGCAGGAGTGGCCGTTCTACGCGAGAGTTGCCTCGGCAATCGATTTCGTAGTGCCCATCCCAGCCATTCTTTTTCTCGATGCAGCCGGCTTTTTGCACCGCAAGATGCGAAGCGGCACTTACGTGATCGAAGGGATTCTTGCTCTGCTTGCGTTGGGGACGCTCGCGGTGGGGCGGCAAAACATCTTTTACACGATCAATGCTGTCTTGATTATCGCCGCGCTAACCACGCTGGTTTTAATATCCATGGGCAGGAGGTCGGCGGATCGGGATGCCGTAGTCATACGCCGCGGCCTGTTAATTTTTGCGGCCTTCATTTTCTGGGAGAACTTCCGGAGCATCCTCGGAATTCGTTTGCCCGATATCGAACCGATTGGCTTCGTCGCGTTTCTTGCCGCCCTCGGATATGTCGCCGCACGTCAGACTTTGCAGCGCGATCTGCAGCTCAGAGAGATTCAAAAGGAACTTGAAGTAGCACGCCGGATTCAGTTATCGATTCTGCCCGGAGAATTCCCGAATTTCACGAACTTCCGCGTTGCCGCACGCTATGTGCCAATGACTTCGGTGGCGGGAGACTTCTACGACTTTATCGTTGCTGATGACAATCGCGCCGGGCTCCTCATTGCCGACGTCTCCGGCCACGGCGTGCCCGCGGCGCTCATCGCATCAATGGTGAAGCTTGCCGCGACTTCGCAGCGCGCCAATGCCGGCGACCCTGCCCGCTTGTTAGCCGGGATGAACGCCGCTCTCTGCGGCAACACGCAGAATCAATTTGTCACCGCGGCTTATGTTCACCTCGATTCGATTGCGGGCACACTTCGATATTCTGCGGCAGGGCATCCGCCGATGCTTTTGCTGAGGCGCGGAGAAGTGATAGAGATTTCCGAGAATGGATTGATCCTCGCGGCTTTTGATTATGCGACATACACCAACGGCACACGTCAATTGGAACCGGGCGACCGTTTTCTTCTTTACACTGACGGCATTGTGGAGGCCGCTAACGCTGCGGGAGATTTCTTTGGGCAAGATGCTTTGGCTGCGGTGTTGCGGCAGACGGCTGAACTTGCTCCCGCCGTGGCTTCGGATCAGATCGTCTCCGCAGTGCAGCGCTGGTCCGCTTCGCAAGACGACGATTTAACGGTTCTGATATGCGATTACGTCGCACGTAAGCAGGAATCGCCGGGGACTGGCTCCGGGGAGCCGATGCAGTAGGTTTATTGAGGCTGAAGCCCCTACCCGCCGGCTTTCAACTCTGTTAAAACCTGCTTGGCGATTTCCTTCAAGGTCTCGAACACGCCGACGCCCTGGAACGCTACTGCCTCGACTACCGCTTCGTTTTTCTTGCGCAGCTCTTTGTTGAGGTCATCCGGGGACAAAATGTTGGGTAGGTCGCGCTTGTTGAGTTGCAGCACGTAGGGAATCTTGTTGAAGTCGTAGCCGTGCTCTTTCAGGTTCGACATGAGGTTGTCGAGGGCTTCCACGTTGGCATCCATGCGCTGTTCCTGCGAGTCGGCGACGAAGACGATGCCATCGACGCCCCGCAGAATCAGCTTGCGGCTAGCATCGTAGAAAACCTGGCCGGGGACAGTATAAAGATGGATTCGAGTCTTGAAACCGCGAACGTTGCCCAGATCAAGCGGCAGGAAGTCGAAGAACAAGGTGCGCTCAGTTTCGGTAGCAAGCGAGATCATCTTGCCCTTCTGCTGCTCCGCGGTCTTCTGATAAATGATCTGCAGGTTCGTGGTTTTGCCGCCCAATCCGGCGCCGTAGTACACGATTTTGCAGTTGATCTCGCGGGCTGCGAAGTTGATGAAACTCAAGAACTTTCCTCAATCGTGCGAACCGCACACCCTTGCGGGTGCTGGCGCGCAAAAATATCCCTAAGGGGACTTGGGTTTTTTATATCACACGCGCCGGATGCAGGGCAGGTTACTCAGGTGACCCCTGCCGAATCGGAGGTGCCGGACGGAAAAAATCCAATTCAATTGCCGATTGTTGATTTCTGATTGTTGATTGAAAAGCCCACCGTGGTCTGACTGCCGGTGAGGCTAAGATCAGGCCTTCAATCATCAATCAAAAATCATTAATCAACAATTCATAGGCTCTACCGCACTGGCGGCGCCGCGTAATACCCATCCTTCGCGTAGACCTTCAGTCCCGGCCGGAGTACTCGCACGTCGATGCTCCGGTAGTTGGATGCGGTTGGGACCTTGGGGCGGATCGGCGTGTAGCCCAGCAGGTACTGGTTGCGAGCCTCGCTGATGGCGCGGGCGTAAATTTCTTCAATCGCATTGGTCGTGAGTTCGGTGTAAACCGGCATGCCGCCCGTGGCCGAAGCATACTTGGGCAGCAGGTCGCCGTGTCCCTGGTCGGGTATGTGCAGCCGTTCCAGCTTTCCGTAAATCGGCAGTGCCGTGTTGCCCACCGCCACGGCTCGCACCTGGATCTCCTTGGAGAGCAGAACACGCTTAACGTCGTTGAAGCTGGCCTTGCTGCCATATTCCCGGCCATCGCTGATTACAAAGATAATTTTCCGGCGCGCGCGGTCGCGTTTGCCGAGGTCCAGCGCAGCCTGCAGAATCGCATCGTTCAGCACGTATGACTCTTTCGACGGGGTATATACAGGCTCGGTCGGGCTTCCCACGGGAACGCCATTAATAATCGGTCCGCCCGCCATGGGTCCTCCGAGAACCGGTGGACCATCGTAGTTCCCGCGCTCCGTTTTCATCTGAGTCAAAACCGCATTCAGCCTCTTGGTCGCTCCCGTGAAGTCGGTGACTTGACTCACGGTGCTGCTGTAGGTGTAGACCGCGACTTCATCGTATGGCGCGAACGCGGCAACCAGCGAGGCGAAGGTTCGGTTGATCTTCTGGACGTCGGAATCCGACATACCTGTATCGAGCACGATCGCCACCGAAAGAGCCATCGGATCGGCGGTGAAATAGCTTAGCTTCTGCTCCACGCCGTTTTCGATCACCTTGAAGTCAGTGGAGAGCAGTCCATCCACCAGTCGCCCGTCCTTATTCTTTACGGTAACCGGAACTTGCACAAAAGTGGGATGAACCACGAAGGTGGTGAGCTGATCTTGCGCGTTCGGTTTTGCAGTAGTGCCAGCTGGAACCGTCTTCACCGGCGCCATCGGCGGCGGTGTGGATGCTGGTTGGTCCGATCCGTCGTCAGTTGGATTTGTCGCAGGCTTATTAATCGGCTGATTCGTCCACGGATCTCTCTCGACTGTCTTCTTTTCTTCCGGCTTCGGAATCGGAGATGGCGCCACAGGTTGATCGGTTGGTGGTTGGACCGAGGGCGCGTCAGGGATGTTCTGCGGGTCTTGTGCCTGGGTACCCGACTGCGAACTTGGGGAAGTCTGCCCGGCGATCGTGGGAACGCCGCTGCAGACGAACGCCATGACCAGCGCTGCACCAAGCCAATTTGCCGCGCCCCACCGCTTCTGTCGTTTCTGTTGCCTCGTATACGCCGCGGTTTCGATTTTCACAAACACCATCCGATCTTTACGTGATCCATTCTCTACTTTGCCTCAGGCCCGTCGGCGTTCGTTTCCGACCAGAGTTTCGAAAACACAGCATCTTCTTTTCCATCGGATGCCGGAACCCGCCATTTGGTGCATCCAACTCTAAGGATTAGACTAACAAAAGTCCTCCGAGGGATTGCTGGCATGTTCAAATTTTCCGCTTATCGAAGATTTTCCGCGGCCCTGGCCGCCGCGTCCATTCTATTCTTCCTGGCTGCTCTGTCGGATGCCTCTCCATTTGTCTTGGCTCAGATTCCTTCCATCCCCAAGGGCCAGCCCACTGAAGCACCTCCGGCCCAGAAGCCCGGAGACGCGCAGAAGCCCGAAGAAGACCAAACGCCCGCCGAGACCCTGAAAGTGAGCGTCAACGTTGTCGGGCTCTTCTTCAACGTTAAAGACAAGCATGGCACTCTCATGCCTAACCTTACCAAAGACGATTTTACAGTTCTCGAAGACGGCAAGCCGCAGACTATCAAATATTTCGCCGCCGAATCGAATCTGCCGCTTACTCTCGGTATCCTGATCGATTCCTCGGGCAGCCAGCGCAATGTTCTCGATATGGAAAAAGAGGTTGGCGGCGCGTTCCTGCGCCAGATTCTCACCGACAAGGACGAGGCCTACGTCATTGACTTCAACGTCGACGCCTCGCTGATACAGGATTTCACTCGTGACGTTCACCGCCTGCAAGCGGCCATGAATAAAGTGAAGATCAACACCGGCGTTTCCGGCATGGGAGGTGGTCCCGTTCCCACGACCCGCCAGGCTGGCACAGTGCTCTACGATGCCGTTTATCTCTCCGCCCACGACATGCTGGCGAAAGAAGTTGGCCGGAAGGCAATGATTCTGCTCACCGACGGCGAGGATGAAGGCAGCCAGCTCAAGATTAAAGACGCCATCGAAGCGGCGCTGAAAGCCGATGCCATCGTCTACGTCCTGCTCTGCGCAGACCGTGGCTTTTACGGTTCATACGGATTAGGCGGCTACTCGGGCGAGAGCGAAATGCGCAAGCTCACCGAGGCTACCGGAGGCCGCGTCATCAACGTCGGCAACAAGTTCGACAAGCTGCGCGAGGCCTTCGACCAGATCGCCGCCGAACTCCGCAGCCAGTACAACCTCGGTTACACGTCCACCAATTCCAAGCTCGACGGCACTTACCGCAAACTGGAGATCAAGTCCAAAGAGAACTACAAAGTTCAATGTCGTGCAGGGTACTATGCAACCGCGCGCGAACCGTTGCCGCAATAGCGATATAGGATTCGAAGAAGCTTATGGCAAACACATTTGGTACGGACATTTTGATTCAGGCCGAAGACCGGATGAAAGCGGCGAATTTTTATGTGAAGGAACTCGGTTTCACGATTACCGATAAAAACTCGAAAATGATCGGCCTTCACGGAGAGCATTTTAATTTATTTATTGAGCCGGGTCCGGCCCTCGGGCCGGTTCTTGAAGTCACCGTCAAGAGCGTTAAAAAAGCCAGAGCAAATCTGACGAAGAAGGGCTGCAAAATAATTAAGGACGAACCGGAAGTTCCCAGGGTTTACGTCAAAGATCCATACGGCCTCATTTACAATCTGACGGAGTAGTCACCGGGTGACGACGCTTGTAAGCCCGTTCCCGTGATGTGTGCGTATTAGCTGGAGGTTCGCTATGGCGCCTCGAAATCCCTCGCCTTTTTCCCGCCGCTCATTTCTGCAACTCTCAGCCGCCGCAGCCGCTTTCCAGGCCATCAGCGAGCCTATGCTCGCCGCCGCGGTTCGCCGGCCCGGTTCCAAAGACGGAGTCATGATCGACTCCAACGAGAATCCTCTCGGCCCCTGCCAAGCCGCGCGTGAGGCCATGTCCGCGATCATTCCGCAAGGTGGACGCTATCTCGACAATCTTACCGAGGACCTGACCAACACTTTCGCCCAACTCGAAGGCCTTGGCTCCGACCACGTACAGATCTTTCCCGGTTCAAGTCCTGCGCTGCGCTTCGGGGTCGTGGCCTTCACGTCGCAGCAGAGAAGCTATGTCACTGCCGATCCCGGCTATGAAGCAGGTATGTTTGCGGCCAAGGTCGCCGAGGCCCGCGTAGTCAAAGTTCCGCTCACCAAGACTTACGCGCACGACGTCAAGGCGATGATCGCCGCTGCTCCCGACGCCGGGCTCTTCTACATTTGCAATCCCAATAATCCTACGGGCACGCTCACGCCGCACTCCGACATCGAGTATCTCGTAGAAAATAAGCCCAAGGGTTCTGTCGTGATGGTAGACGAGGCCTACATCCATTTTTGCGATGCGCCATCCGCGATTGATTTGGTCCAGTCTGGCAAGGATGTGGTCTTGCTCCGTACCTTCTCAAAAACCTACGGCATGGCGGGCCTGCGCTGCGGATTCGCCATCGGCCGCCCTG
The DNA here is from genome assembly GCA_050011375.1 of Candidatus Sulfotelmatobacter sp. Taxonomy (GTDB): domain Bacteria; phylum Acidobacteriota; class Terriglobia; order Terriglobales; family Acidobacteriaceae; genus Sulfotelmatobacter. Next base: position 6,573 of record JBEKJF010000037.1, on the reverse strand, counting down.
ATCTGATGGAAAAAATTACGAATCTCTCCGGCTGGAATTTCATGCCCGTAACCGCAGTCGTGGCTGCCTCGGCCAGCTTGAAAGATCCGGGCCTGATCCCAGAACGCAAGCGCATCAATGCCAGCATTCGGCAGGAAACTTTTCAGTGGCTCGCCAGCAATGGCTACTCTTACACGCCCTCCGAGTCGAACTGCTTCCTGCTCGAAACCAAGCGCCCGGGCAAAGAGGTGATCGACGCCATGGCCAAGCAAAATGTTTTCATCGGACGCATCTGGCCCATCCTGCCGACGTGGGTGCGCATCACAGTCGGCACGCATGACGAAATGCAGCAGTTTCAGGCCGCGTACCAGAAAGTGATGCGCGGAATGACAGCGTTCTCGCTGCAACCCGCGAGGCCGGGCAGAAATCCGCGTCGGCAAGCCGTTCTGCCCAGTTGACACGAGTACTTTCTTCATCTTGACAGCGCGGCAGTTCTCGACCAGACTGGGCGCCGCTCCTTACATTTGAGGAAGCACCATGAAGATCTGTATCAGACGCTGGTTTTGCCGTGGAGCAGCTGTGCTGGTCTGCCTTAGTGTTGCCACCGGATTTGCCGCTGGCGCCAGCGGTCCGCACTATGTCGTTACCAATGACGACGCACTGTACTTGAACGGCGTCACGTTTTATACCGTGGGGGCGAATGGCCTGCTCACGCTACAGCAGCAGGTACAAACCGGACTCTCAGGCATCGCCGGTGGTTATTTTTCGGCGAACCGGGTCGTCGTGCTCGACAACGAGAGCGAAGAGTGCATCTATGCCTCCAATGCTTTGACCGGTGAGATCGTCGGTATCAACGTCAGTACTCTCGCCGTGAGCGGCAGCGCTTTTGGTTCCACCACTGATACTGGCATAACCAATGGGGTCGGTTTAGCTGTGAACGCGCAATACGTTTATGCCGGCTTCAGCGACTTCAGTACGATTGGAACCTTTCAGGTTCAACCCGGCTGCTCTCTAACATTTGTGAATGACATTTCCGTCTCCGGCCTGCAGGGCGGCGTCGTCAGCGCCATCGCGATCCATGGGAATATTTTGATTGTCACGTACAATGACGGCTCGATCGAGAGCTTCAACATTTCGTCCGGCACCCCGGTATCGAACGGCGATAAACAGAACTCTACCGGCTATCTCAAGTCGCAGGGTGCTACGTATCCCAACGGCATCGACATTACGCAGGACGGGCATTACGCAATCTTTGGCGATACTTCCATGACGACGTCGATCGAAGTCTCCGACATTTCATCCGGCAAATTGACGAAGACGGTTTCCTACGATCTAGGCGGTTCGATCAACTCCAGTAACATGATGCTCAGCCCCGATGAGACGCTTCTCTATATCGCAAACACGCAAGGGGACAGGGTTACCGCGGCTTTTTTCAATGCCAGCACAGGCGCGCTCTCGACCGGTTGTACTTCGGGCAAGCTCAAGAACTATGTGAGTTCGTGGTCGTACCTGGCGGCCTTGGGTCTGGAGACTACGACGGGCACTGGCGAAGTCTTGTACGTGGCAGAGTATGGTGCGGCGTCGGGCATCGCGATGCTGCAAGTGACTTCGGCGGGCGGGACTTGCGCGTTGTCGGAGTTGTCCGGTTCGCCCGTTGCCGATCCCAACAGTCCAGGATTGTTGTCCATTGGCACTTTTCCACCGCGAAGTTTCTAAGACAGGTTGTCGTGAAGCTGACGTTGAAAGTTGAGGCATCGAACGAATGTTCAGGAGTTTCAAGATGCACGCTGGGTTGAGATGTTTTCTGGGCGTCACGGTCTGCGGATTTTCCTTCTTACCTGCACTGGCACAGTGTCCACCGCGCCCGCAATCAGCCACCGTGGTGCAGGATGCCCTGAGCCTCTATTCGCAAAATGGCGTCCTCAACGCCAGCCTCGCTCTAGGTCACTCCATCGACGCCGGCGGCTTTACCCACTTCTGCTACAAGTACCAGCAAGGCACGAACACAGCGGAGGCTCCCACGCTGCGCCTCAATCAGGGCGACCACCTGCTTCTCAACATCACCGACGACCTTTCGAATCCCGGCGCGCAAAGCCGCAGCGCCATGGACATGTCCGCTCCGTCAGGCGCAACCTGCGGTGATGGCGGGCCCGCGACCTTGCAGTCGACCAACGTTCACTTCCACGGCCTGAATGTGTCGCCGACTTGCCATTCGGATGATGTACTCACCACGTTGATCCAACCCGGCACGCCGGGGTTTCAGTATGACATCCAGATCCCAGCCAATGAGCCGCCGGGACTGTATTGGTACCATCCCCATGTGCACGGTTTCACCGAATTTCAGGTGAATGGTGGCGCGGCCGGCGCGCTGATTGTCGAAGGCATGGAAAAGTATCGCCCGGAGGTGACAGGCCTCACCGAGCGCGTATTCGTGATTCGTCAGCAATTCCTGGTCCCGTGGGTGCCTGGGCCCTTCAATCTTACGTTGAACTTCGAAACCACCGTGCCCTTCGAAGGACCTATGCCCATCATCCAAATGAAACAGGGTGAAAAGCAGTTCTGGCGCGTGGCCAATGCCACTCTGCAAGATTTCATGCCCATGCAAGTCTGGTTCGACAACGTGCCGCAGAAACTCCAATTGATCGCGCTCGACGGATATCCTCTAGCCGAGCCTCGATCGGTGGAAACGATTCTGCTGCCGCCGGCGGGACGCGCCGAATTTACCGTGCAGGCTCCGCCGCCAAACTCCTACGCGCTGTTTACGATTCTGGATTATCCCACCGGACCAACGGGCAACCCTGACACCGCACAGCCGCTCGCAGTTATCCAGCTCAGCAATGCCCCGGCGAAATCGGCGGCGCAGGCGGCGGCGCCCAATCCGCCGGCACCAGCGCAAACCTCCATGCCGCAAGCGTCGATGCCTCGGGCTTCTCTGCCTCAAACTTCGATGGATCACCTGAAGTTCGCAGGCCTGAAAAATGCGACACCGACCACGCAGCGTAACCTTTACTTCTCCGAAGAATTCGCCGGGACGAACGGTCCGATACAGTTCTATGTCACCGTCGACGGACAAAAGCAAAAAGTTTTTGATCCCAACGAAAAGCCCATGATCACGACCCACGTGGGCGCCGTGGAAGATTGGACCATCGAGAACCGCGCGCTTGAGACTCACGCATTTCACATTCACCAGATCCACTTTATGATCCTGGAAGTCAACGGCCAGCCGGTCGCGAATCAAGATCTGCGCGACACTATCGAGATTCCTTATTGGTCAGGGAAAGGACCGTATCCCAGCGTGAAGGTGCGGATGGATTTCCGCGATCCGACGATTGCCGGCACTTTTGTGTTTCACTGCCACATCCTGCTGCACGAGGATCTCGGCATGATGCATAAGATACAAGTCCTGCCTTAGCGGCCTTTGTCGCCAACTGCAAAGAAAGAAGGTTTCAAGATGAGGAAAAGAATTTCGCTTGTCTTAAGCGGCGCTCTGTTGGCGCTCGCGGGTTATCTGTTTGGAAATCGAAGCGTCACGGTGGCACATGCTGGAGCGCCGGCTCAATACGCCGGTGCCCCGAACCAGCCCGTTGAAGCGCCAACCCAAGGCAGCGTCCCGAGGTCTTATGGACGCGTAGCCGCAGCAATCGCCGACAAGATCGGCACCGGCCTGATCTTCGAGGACGCACAGGGCGTGATTCGGTTCGTCAGCATGACCGGAATGATGGAAGGAGAACTGGCCCGCTACGACAAAACTCCGACTCAGGGCGGAATACCGAAATCCTACGGTCACCTTGCAGCTGCAGTAGTGAACGGCGAAAGCACTGGCTTGGTTTTCGAAGACGCTCAGGGCGTGATTCGGTTCGTCACAATAGCCGGCAAGAAAGAGGGAGAGTTGACGCGCTTTTGATCGTCGTCATCCAACTTATTTTACGGGCGTCAGTAAGAATCCGTGTTCCTCTCCATGGATCGTACCCGTGCCGACAATCTGCCCGGAGTTGTTGATGCCGAAGGCTTGCAACAGCACCCATCCCGATCCCGCGGGTATCAGCTTGTTCAGATCCTTCATCTTCCCTCCGCTGTACACAAAGGCGTGATAGGTCCCCTGATAATCTGAATACCCGACGACAACGCCCGAATCGTTGATCGAAAATCCCCAGCTTGAAACCAGCGCGCCAGCAAGCGTTCCGAGGTCCGTCATCTTGCCGGCGGTGTCGAGATAAGCATGAGCGGCAACATTGTTCTTTGTATATGCGATGCCCGTGGTCTGCCCTTTGCTGTTGATCGCGTACCCTTCACTCCAAGAGCCCCCCAGCGTTCCCAGCTGAGTCATGGTTCCGTTTTTCCAGGTGAAGCCGAAGAAGTTGCCCGCCGCATCATAAGACGTTCCCACTACTTCGCCGTACTTATTCACGCCCTGCGCGCTGTTCCACCATGCGTTTCCGTTGGGAGATCCCAGAGTTCCCAAGTCGGTCATCACGCCGTCGCTGTAAATAAACGGATGGTTGCTGCCGTCGGTGGTGACGGCGGAGCCAACTACCTGCCCCGCATCGTTGAGGCCATAAGCCACCGCCGAACCCCCACCTAGATCTCCAATGTCGGTCAACGTTCCACCGCTCGCTCCGCCACTGGAGAGGAAAGCCCGATACGTGCCCGAAGCGTTGGTGGAATAGCCAGCGATCTGTCCGGATGCGTTGATACCGTTGCCGATGCCGCTCGTGCCGCCAAGAGTGCCGAGACTCGTCAACTCGCCGGCGCTGTACAGAGAAACAGCGCTTGTATTTTTGGTGTCGCTGCCCACGGCGCCCGCGACTTCGCCGCTTGCGTCTATCCCGCGGGCAACGCTGTAATCGTCACCGGAGAGTGTTCCCAGATCAGTGATGGTATAGGTTTGCGCGGAGCACAAAGCCGGCAAAGCCGCGAGAAGAAGAACGAAAACAAGTCGTGGAGGGCTGGCGCACAGATTCATAACTGCTCCTTGGTTACAGCCGAAGCCTGAAGTGCAGGGAGTTTGACGCTCGCAATTGTCCCACGTCCGCCTCGGGCAGTTGTCAAGAGATTGTCAAAATGCGGGTGGCCTATTCCGCATCTTCGCTCCATAGCACGGTTCGTCTCTCCCGGCTGCTCTTGCGCGCCAGCATTACAGCTCGCATGGTCCACAGCGCCTGCTCCGGCGTAACCTCGAGCGGCACCTTCTTCTCGATCGCATCCCGCACGTTTTCATAGAACCCGCGATAATCTCCGCGCTCCGTCTTTACCTTTACGCTCGGCTCGCCCACTACACTCAACGTTCCCCACTGGCTTTCCGCTTCTTCGCCCCAACTCTCACCCCAATCGTTCCCCTCCGGAAAATCGTCCCCGCGCAATAATGCTTCCTGCGGATCCATCCCATACTTCACAAACGATCCCTTCGTACCGTGAATCAGGAAATGCGGCCCCGGCGTAAACGCAATGATCCGCGCCCGCACCATCGCCCGCAGGTGCGGATACTCCAGACAGACATCGAACGAGTCATCCACCTGCGATGTTTCGCGCTCGCAGAAAGCTGATGCCGTAACTGCCTCTGGTTCTCCAAACAGCACCAGCGCCTGATCGATCACATGCGGACCAAGATCAAACAGAACGCCTGCTCCAGGTTGATCTGCGCGTTCTCGCCACGCATTCGTTTTTGGCTCGGGGCGAAACCGGTCAAACCGGCACTCATACTCCACCACAGTTCCCAGACGGCCTGACTGCACAATTTTCTTCACCGTCCCGAAATCCCCGTCCCAGCGCCGTTCTACATAGACAGTGACCAATCGCCCGCGGTCGGCCGCCAGTCGCACCAGTTCGTCGGATTCCCTCAGCGTCGGCGCGAATGGCTTGTCTACTACAACGTCCCGCCCCGCTAACAGGCACGCTCGTGCCAGTTCGAAGTGCGAATCATTCGGAGTCGCGACCACGCACAACTGGATTTCCTCATCCGCCAGCAACTCCTCCACAGTTCGCGCCACGCGCACGTCAGGATATTTTTCGCGCGCCCGCGTACCGCTGCGCTCCACGATGCACGCCAGCTCCATGCCCGGTACAGCCCTGATCACAGGCGCATGAAACGCCTGTCCCGCCAACCCAAATCCAATTAGTCCCACATGCACCATGCCCGACTCCTAGTTTTCGCTCCGCCGCGTACTACACTGCCGTTAGAGAATTACAGTCTTCTGCCGATACGCCACCGCTGCCGCTCACACTATAAAGGAGAAGGATTGTTTTGGATCGCTGCGCAGGCCTCGTACTCGCAGCTCGTTCCAGAGGCAGAAAATGAGGGCTGGACTTTTTCTCGTTATCTCACTGCTGCTTTTCGTTCTTTGGGCGGGGAGTTTCCTGATGCTGCACGTAGCCACCATGATGATTCACCTGCTCCTGCTGGTGTCAGTTCTTTTTCTTGCAGGGCATCTGGTGCGGGATACGAGTCTCAGCTAGTTTTTCAAGCCACGATTTTACGGAGGTGATACGCCCTCAACGTTCTCGGCTAACCGGCCGCCCTCGTTGAGGGCGGATCCATTTTTCGACGATCTTTTACCCGCCGCACGAACTTCAGCCCAGACCACACATCCGACACAG
>JBEKJF010000036.1:0-20706 GCA_050011375.1 Candidatus Sulfotelmatobacter sp. | reverse complement strand
CGACCCCATGTCGTTATTGGGGGCTGAATCCACGGTAAACACGTTGCCGGTGCGCTGCCCGCCGCTAAAAACGATGTCGGAGCCGCCCAGAACACCCTTGGTGCTGGCGCTGAATCCGTCCTGAGTTGAGGCGCCCGGAACCAGCAGCGCCAAGCCGATGAAGTTGAGCCCATTCAAGGGCAGTTCGCGAACCTGCGCCCCTTCGGTTATCTGGCCCAGTTGTGCGGTCGTCGTTTCCACGGCGATGGGGTTGGCTTCCACCGTAAGGGCCTCAGACACGCTGCCAACCGTAAGTTTTATATTAAGGACGACGGTCGAACCGACGTGCAGTTCGATGTCCTGCTCGGTCTCCGTCTTGAAACCCTGCTTCGTCACCTTGACGTGATAGCGGCCCGGGGGGAGTTCGGTAAAGGCGTAGCTTCCGTCTGTGCCAGAGGGTACAGAGCGCGAAAAGTCAGTGTTGTCGGAAACAATGGTAACGTCCGCTCCCGCCACTACTGCGCCCGCGGCGTCTGCGACGGTGCCCTGAACAATGCCATTTGTCTGCTGTGCGGCCATGAATGGCGCAAAAATCAGCACGAACCAGCTAAACAGCACTCCCAGCCCTGTCTTTCTCATTGAATCTCCTGGAAACACCAATCGCAATTTTGGATGGTTCCCAACTAGCCTTTTTATACTACGTCGGTCATTTAGCCCCAAGGTGGGTTGGATTGTCAAGATAAAAATACCGATATTCTAAAATCAGCCGGTCCGACAAACCGGTATTCTAGGTGGTTTTTGCATGACACTTGGTGCGGCAAAGCCCCATCTTGGGTAGATGAGGTAGAATGCTTGGCATTCAGCCCCCGTCGGCATGATAGCGTTCGAAAACGCGTTTTTGTAGAGGAGCTGGCCGAATGACACCCCTGAAAAAAAAGGGTGATAACAAAAACGGTGCCGTCACCTTGAAGATGGTCGCCGAACGTGTGGGGCTGACCAAGGGCACCTGCTCGGCGGTTCTGAACCGGAGCGCCGCTTCCCGATCGGTCCCGCTGCACACCCAGGAGCGAATTTTAGCCGCCGCTCGCGAACTAAATTACCGGCCGAGTTTCTATGCCCGGAACTTGCGGGTAAAGCGCACCAGCCTGATTGGTGTGGTGGCCGAAGAGATCGGTGACTTTTATGGTTCCCTGGTCATCAGCGGAATTGAACGCTACCTGCGGCAGAAGAACTTCTTCTTCCTGACTGTCGCTCATCGGCACGATCCCGAGCTGCTGGATACTTATTCGCACATGCTGCTGGATCGCGGCGTCGAAGGCTTCATCACGGTGGACATGTCCATTAGTCGTCCTATGCCGCTGCCAACGGTGGCCGTGGCGGGGCACCGGCGCATGGAAGGCGTCACGAATATCGTTCTGGATCACCGGCGGGCTGCATGGCTGGCGCTAAACCATCTGGTCGAGCTGGGTCATAAGCAAATCGCCTTCATGAAGGGATCTGCGTTGAGTTCCGACTGCGAGGATCGCTGGTCGGCAATCTGCGAGGTTGCGAAGGGACTCGGCATCGCGATGCCGGCGGAACTCATCGTTCAACTCGAAGGCGACGATCCGACGCCTCAGTTGGGTTATCCTTTCGCGAAGGATCTGCTGGCTCGTAAACGGCCATTCACGGCTTTGTTTGCGTATAACGATATTTCCGCGATCGGGTCGATCCGCGCTTTTCAGGAGGCGGGGTTACGAGTTCCTGAAGATGTTTCAGTGGTGGGCTTTGACGATATTCTACTTGCTCTGCACAACAATCCAAGCCTGACGACCGTGCGTCAGCCGCTTCAAAAAATGGGCGAGATTGCAGCTCGCACTTTGCTAAACCGGATTGAAGATCGGGAGGAGTGGGTGGCGGAAATCGCGATTGAGCCTGAATTCGTCGTCCGCAATTCGACGGCAAAGGTGACCGCTTCACCCGCGGTCGCGCGCGACACAGGGGACGGTCAAGATGTACTGGCGCGGAACTAGCAAGCGATTCGTCTTGCGTTTCGCGGCGGCCGGCTTATTTTTCGCGACCCTCATCATTCATTCTTCGGGTCCACTGCGGGCGCAGATGGCCACCGAAGACCGGCTTCTTTATCGCGCGTGGTGGCCGAGGCACAGCACTCCATCGTCGGACCAGTACGTTGGACCGGAGGAGTGCGCCAAATGCCATGCGGGGAAAGCGGCGACGCAGAAGAGCACGCCCATGGCGCTGACTGCTCAGCCGGTTGCGCAGTCGGAAGTTCTCTCCAAGAGGGATCGGTTAGCTTTTCAATCCGGCAAAATCGGTTACGAAATTGCAACCATGGCGGGGAAGAGTGTCTACAGCGTCACCGACGGCGCGCAAACTCTTTCGGCGCCGTTGAGTTGGCTTTTCGGCGATGGTCACGTCGGCCAATCGTACCTATTCGAACGCGACGGAGGTTTTTATGAAAGTCGCGCTTCTTACTTCGATACTCTGAAGGGTCTCGATTTCACGCCCGGCCGCAAACTTACCGATCCGCAGAATCTCGAACAGGCGATGGCGCGGCCCGTCATCGGAGCGGAGTTGATTCGTTGCTTCGCTTGTCATGCAACAGCTTCAACCATTGGCGACAAGCTTGACCGCAGCCGGATCATTCCGGGGATTACATGCGAAGCTTGCCATGGGCCTGGCCTGAAGCACGCAACAGCGCAAAGGGCGGCCTCTGCCGAAGGTCAGGTGCTGGAGGGCGATCAAAAGTATAACGATCAGAAGACGGATGCAGTCTTCGATCCCGGCAAGCTCAATCCTGTCGATGCCGTTGACTTTTGTGGTTCCTGTCACGGAACGTGGTGGGATGTGAAGCTGGCTCCGCCGGTGGGAATCGCGAACGTTCGTGCGCAACCGTATCGCCTGGAAAAGAGCCGGTGCTGGGGGAAAAACGGCGATGCGCGGATCACCTGCGTGGCCTGCCACGATCCTCATCAGAAGCTCGTGCGCGACACGTCCGCCTACGACAAGAATTGCTTAAGTTGCCACCTTGCGACAGCTTCCACGAAACCTGCACCGGACCATCCGGGATCCGCGTGCAAAGTCGGCACGAAGGATTGCGCTTCGTGTCACATGCCGAAATACGAACTCGCAGATTTTCATTATAAATTTACCGATCACGATATCCGCGTGGTTCGGGCGAATGCGCCCTTTCCCGAGTAATCCTCAACGTCGATCCATCGCATTGGTTAGACCGGTGTGTTTAATTGAACTGGAACCAGTTTAAATTGCCCAGGCTGGCAGTGCCGCTCGTCGGAGCCTTGAATAAAACATATAGGTCATGAACGCCGCTTGCCCCTGACACGTTTGCCGCTGGAGTTGTTTGCCAGGTTTCCCATCCGCCGGTCGAGGGGACAGTGACCGAAGCGATGAGAGTACCGCCGAGGGAGTCCATGTAGAACTGAAGAGTTCCGCCGCAGTTTCCGCCGCTGTTTTGATCGCAAGCGAGGCGGGCAGTAACAGTGGAGACTCCTGTGCCAAAGTTGATGTTTTTGTAGACGGCGTAATCGCCGTCGTTGGAGTATCCCACGTCATAGCCGCCATTCGTGTCGGAAGTGAGTTCGGTTTCAAGTCCGAAGGTGCCATAGTTACCATGAGTATTGTTGCCCGCGGTGCGGTTAAAGCTGGAGGCCTGAATCTGCGAGGTTGCGCTGACCGTGTAAGCAGGCGTTCCAGCGCTTTGAGTTCCGTCCCAGGTGAAGGTCACTGCGGCGAGCGAGGGGAGCGTGTAGGTGAAGGATTGCGTTCCCCACTGCACTTCAAAAGTCTGGCTCTGGCTGGAGTCGTTGAACGCCACCAAGACCCTCGAATTGCTGGGCCAATTACTGGGCGAGGGATTGACGAATGCGGCGGACACTATTCCCAGAGCATTGCTGGAATAAATGCGGTAGGCGCCGGGCAGCACATACTTGCTGAACTGGCCCATGGTGTAAAACTCAGTTCCGTAAGTGATGTTGCCCGTGGTGCTATTCACAGTTACGATTCCGGTGCATGTGCTGCAGCCGCCGGTATGCGGACCTTGACTCTCGTTCATCGCCAGACTCCATTTCACGTACGCTCTGGCCCAGTTCCTCATGCACTGAGTTATTTCCTCGAAGTCCAATCTGCTTTGGTCGGAATTCGTTATGAAGCCCGAGTGTTCCGTTTCGTAAGTACCTAGGGTCGGAAACATATTCTGGATGACGGTCATGGCTCCCGGAGTGCCCCCATATCCGTGCCAGGCTACACCGGCGATCTGGCTTAAGTTCTGATTCATCAGAACGTCTTGCGGATAATCCGGCCGGTCCCAATTGTGGTCATAAACCAGTACCTTCGTCGTGATGCCCGCGGAGGTGAGCGCCGGCAGCACGTTATTGAACAGTGCTGTCATCTGATCGGTTTGCGAGCCGGGGCAGTCGGTGGCGCTGGAATCTGCGGGCATGCACATTCCCGGATAGTTGCTGGGGATGTTCAGCGGTTCGTTCTGCAAGGATAGGTAATCAATATTAATGCCTGCTGCCGCGTAGTCCTGTATGTACTTTACGAAATAGTTGGCGAATGGTGTGTACATGCTGGAGAGAAGGTAATTTGTAGGAGTTCCGCTAACCATGGAGTCAGAATCTTTCATCCAGCCGGGAGGGCTCCAGGGATTGGCCATGATCTTGAGCTGAGGGTTGAGAGCCTTCGCCTGCTGGATCAGGGGAATGATATCTGTTTGGTCGTGAGCAATTGAGAAATTCGCCAAGGGGAGATCGACTGGCCCACTATCGCCATCGAACGAATACACAGAGCGCGCCAGGTCGGAAGCACCCATGGGATTGCGAAGGAAGCTGAGCCCGATGCCGGAGGTACAGGAAGTTAGTACCCCGCAGAAGCCTTGGCGAGTGAACAAATTGTTCATCGCCTGGGTGAATTGGGCCGGCTGCATGACATTTGCTACTTCATTCAGCAAATACATCGCAGAGTCGGTGGTAGCGGCACCAAATCCTTCGATGGTCTGATAGACCTCGGTTTCATCCACATAGATCACATTGCTGCCGCCGTTCGCGGCGGAGAAACTGACAGATGGCTGTGCCGCCAACTGCATGGTCTGGTCGTCGGTTGTTTCGACTACATATACGCTGGGACCGTTGCCGGGCGGCGTGAGCGTGTACATGCCGCTTGCGACTTGGCTCGATGTGAAATTGGCACCGCCGGCGATAGCCTGGATTGTGGTTGTCGACGTGACCGTTATCGCGCCAGAATATTTTGTCGACGAAGTCGTTGGCGTGGTGCCGTCCGTCGTGTAGTAGATGGCGGCGCCGGAAGAGCTATCCGTCAGGGTGACTGTCTGTCCGGTTTGAGTCTGACTGTATGAGCCCGGCACCGGCCAGAAGACAGGTGTGGCTGCGGTGGGCGGCGGGGGTGGTGGACTCTGTATTGAGGATCCGCCGCCTCCGCCGCCCCCACAAGCAGTTGCCACGAGTGCCAAGGTGAAGACGGCCAACCAAGAAAGAAATTTCAACCCTGAGGCCAACCCATGTCTTTGCATTTTCACTCCCTCGTGTCTTCGTGGACAAACGATATTCGCTGCGGGAACTTCATTATTGTTGCGAGCGGAAACGCGAATTCACAACACAATACCACAAGATAGTTCGCAGAATACCGGTCTTCTTTTGAGGATCACGCACCGCACAGAGTTGGCGAAGATGGCGTTGGGGGTACCGGAAGAATTTTTTGCCGCGCGAATCAGAGATCCACTGTCTCTGTGAAACTCGTTCTTGACTCGCGGTCCAAAGGTGTGGTCCCATGTGGAAAATCGGTTTTCTGCTGAGGAACCGAAACATGTACGGACTCGCATTCCGCGAAGAAGGAGTCACGAATGAGCATTCGAATGAGCTGGGGGTTGGTCTGCCGATCGAGATTCCTTCTTATCATCATGGTTTTGTTCTTCGCCGGCATTACACAGGCCCAGGTGGCCGCGGGTGGCTGTACTGGCGTTTCCCCAAGCACGACGGGGTCGGTGACATGGAATCCGCAGTGGTGCCAGGAATTTAGCGGGGCAGCAGGTTCGTCTCCCGACACATCGGTTTGGAGCTTCGATCTCGGCAACAACAACGGCTGGGGTAATAACGAACTGGAGGTCTACTGCGGACCTACCGGTTACGCGGGAAACCCTAGCGGCTGCCCCGGTGGGACCATCACCTCCAATCCCGTCTATGTGGATGGTAGTGGACACCTGGTTATTCAAGCCATAAACAGTGGCGGGACTTGGTATTCGACCCGCATGAAAACTGAAGGCTTGGAAAATTTTCAGTACGGCCGCATCGAAGCAAGCATTCAGTTACCGGACACCTCGAACCAGGGTCTTTGGCCGGCATTTTGGTCCCTCGGCAGCAACATCAACACAACCCCATGGCCCGCGTGCGGCGAAACGGATTTTATGGAAGTTTGGTCTCCCCAGGTTGACAGCGGCCCGGGTCCCGGAGGCAACAGGACAACAATCCACACGGCCGCGACGGACGGCTCGGGCGTACAACCCAATGGCGCCTACACCTTCTCGTCAGGAGCCAACGATACGGCCTTCCATACCTACGGCATGATTTGGTCGGCCAACATGCAGCAGTTCTACATCGACAACCCGCTGCAGCCGTACTACATCACCACGCCGAACAACCTCTCCTCGGGAGATACATGGCCTTTTAACGCTCAGATTTTCCTCATCGCGAATATCGCGGTCGGAGGTACTTTGGGCGGAACGCCCAGCTCATCAACCCCGAATCCGGCAACCATGATGCTGGATTACGTTCGCCAATATCAGCCATCCGCAGTGGTGCCAGCTCCGGCGATGGGAACTCCCCCTGCGATCACGCTGACGGCTGGAGCAACGACCGGTAACAGCAGCACGTTCCCTCCCGGTCTCACGGCCGATACTGGCTACGTTTATTTCTCTTGCACCACCAACGCGCCGAAGGCAAGTTGCGCGATCAAGACAACCGATCCGCTGAACCAGTATGTCGCCAACTCAAGCTCAAGTGTCAGTCCCGCGGAGACGGTCACAGTGTCAGTTACGACCACTGCGAATACGAGTTCCTCAAGCACGACCACGGCTGGGCTGATGCCGCTTCCCTTTTCCTTCAACCCAAAAATGCGGTTGTTGCTGCCCGTAATGGTGATGGGATTTCTCGTTTCGGCAGTCGTGATTCCCGTTCCGCGTCGAGGAAAGCGCAAACTTCTGTATGCCTGCGCGCTGATCGCTGGACTGATTCTTACCGGGGCTGCGACCTGGAGTTGCGGCGGCGGCAACAACGGTGGCGGCAATCAGATCACCCCGCCGAACAATAATGGCACGACCCCGGGCAGCTATACAGTGACCGTCTACGCCTTCACCGAAAGCAACGTTGGCAGTGGATCGAACAGCACCGCCGACGCAAACGTGGTTATTCCACTCACGGTGAACTAGCGCGTGGTTTGTTAGCAATCGCAATAGCAACGGCACGAGATCGCCATGATAGGATTCACTTCGGATGCGCCGGGGAGTCTTAACAACGCGCTTCATCGCTTGCGGAATCCTGCTCGGCGTAATGCTGGTTGGTGCGTTTCCTGCCCGTGCGCAAGATAAGGTGCAAGATAAAGATCGGGCGCAAGATAAAGACAAGACTGCCGCATATCGCGGCCCCGTATTTGAAGACGTCAGCCAGAAAAGCGGCCTGACCGTCGCTCATCAATCCTCGCCGGACAAGCGTTACGTGATCGAATCCATGAGCGGTGGAGTTGGCCTGTTTGATTGCGACAATGATGGCAAACTCGATATCGTGACCGTGAACGGCTCGACTGTCGATCGCTACCGCGAGGGTGGCGACCCGATGATTACCCTCTATCACCAGGAGCCGGACGGAACTTTCAAGGACATCACAAAGGCCGCGGGCCTTACTCGCCGCGGATGGGGCATGGGCGTGGCCGTCGCCGATTTCGACAACGACGGGTTCCTCGACATTTACGTCACCGGATACGGCGGCAACGTACTGTATCGCAATCTTGGCAATTGCAAGTTCGAAGACGTTACTGAAAAAGCTGGCGTCCGCGGCGGCGGATTCAGCACGGGCGCGGCCTGGGCCGACTATGATCGCGACGGGCATGTCGATTTATTTGTCGCGCGCTACGTGCACGTCGATCTCAATAACTTGCCGGAGTTCGGCAAAGGCAAATTCTGCCGCTACAAAGGCGTGCTGGTGCAGTGCGGTCCGTGGGGGCTCGAGGGCGAGAGCGATCTGCTGTATCACAACCGTGGCGACGGCACGTTTGAGGAAGTCTCCGTGCGCGCTGGCGTTCATGATTCGGAAGGCCGCTACGGGCTCGGCGTGGTGTGGGGAGATTACGATAACGACGGCTGGCCAGATTTATTCGTCGCCAACGATGCGGGCGCGAACTACCTCTACCACAACAATCACAACGGGACATTTACCGATGTAGCTCTGCTTGCCGGCGTAGCTTTAAGCGGCGACGGGCAGGAGCAGGGCAACATGGGCGTAGACTTTGGCGATTACAATCACGACGGGCTGCTCGACATCATCGACACCACGTTTGCCGACCAACCCAAAACGCTTTACCGCAACCTGGGTCACGGGGTTTTTGAGGACGTAAGCCGGACGTCGCAAATCGCTCAGTCGAGCATTCCTGATGTGGCCTGGGGTACCGGCTTTGTGGACTTCGATAATGATGGCTGGCTGGATATTCTCATTGCCAACGGGCATGTGTATCCGCAGGTGGACAACGTCAGCGAAGGCGCGCGTTATAGCGAGCCAATCTTTCTTCATCTTAATAAGCACGACGGGACTTTTGAGGATGCTTCCGCCGCTTCGGGACTCGCGGCCCTGCCCCTGGCTTCACGCCGTGGAGTAGCGTTCGGCGACGTTTGGAATGATGGGGCAATCGATGCGTTGATTTTGAACGTCGGCGAACCTCCAACTCTTCTGCGCAATCATTTGACCAACGGAAATCACTGGGTTGCATTCAACCTGCAAGGCACGAAAAGCAATCGCGCGGCCATTGGCGCGCGCCTTACAATTCATTCCGGAAAGCTCGTGCAGTTTAATGAGGTTCGCGGCGGCGGCAGCTACCTTTCACAAAACGATCTTCGGCTGCACTTCGGCCTCGGTGCCGAAGCGAAGATTGACAGCATCGAAATCGCATGGCCTAGCGGGCTCGTAGAGCATCTCGGCAATCTCGCCGTGGATCAGATTTATACCATTGAAGAGGGCAAAGGGATCCGCCCGCAGAAAAATCCCGCCACTCCATGAATCGTCGCGCCGGATACTTTTCTTCTTATCGTCGGCACAGAATCCGGCACAGAATAATGTCTCGCGCGATATGGGTTCGCGCAGTATGGGTCCGCGCAATATGGGTTCGCGCAATATGGATTGTTGGGCTCACGGCAATCGGTCTCGTATGGGCGAGCCTGCGCATCGCGGAAGCACATCAGAACGAACAAACGGCTGCTGCGCCACCCACGCCGCCGCAGCAATATTTGAACACGCGGCCTGGAGTCGAATATCTCGGCGACGAATCTTGCCGCAAGTGCCACGCCTCGATATACGAAACGTTCAAGCAGACAGGGATGGGACGATCCGTTTCAATTCCCTCCCCCGATCCCTCCAACGATGATCTGCGCGAATTGGCCAAGCCAGTCAAGATAATCAATCAGAAGCTGAACCAGACGTATTCGATTTATGCCCGCGACGGAAAAATCATCCACGAAGAATCCGAGAGCGATTCCAAAGGGCACATCGTTTTTTCTGAAACCCATGAAATCGCGTACACCGTAGGTGCCGGCGATGTGGGAAAGAGTTATCTGGTGGCCAAGGGAGACTCGCTGTTCGTTTCGCCAATCTCGTACTACGAGCGCATTCGCGGATGGGATTTATCACCCGGTTACCGCGAAGGCGCATTCCGCGGTTTCACCCGTCGCGTAGTGGACCTGTGCGTGGACTGCCACACCGGCCAGCCGCTGCTCGTTGCAGGCAGTCACAATCGTTTTCAACAGCCTCCGTTTCGCTTTTTGACCGTGGGGTGCGAGCGCTGCCACGGGCCGGGCGCGACTCATGTGAGGCAACACACGGAAGAAGCTGCACTGGGATTGCCCATCGACGAAACAGCGATTGATCTGTCGATCGTAAATCCCCGAAAGTTACGCCCCGACATTCGCGATGATGTCTGTGCGCAGTGCCACTTGGCGGGAGATGCTCGCGTCCTTCTGCCCGGAAAGACTTATCTCGACTTCCGGCCGGGAACGTCTCTGGGCGATGTAGTGTCAATATTTTCGGTTCCGCAACAAGTCAAAGGAAATCATTTCGTAGCGCTCGATCAGTTTGAACAATTAAAGCTGAGCCGCTGCTGGGCCGCCAGCAATGGAAAGCTCGGCTGCATTTCATGCCATGATCCTCACGTTCAGCTGCGCGGCGATCAGGCAACGGATTTTTTTCGCACCCGATGTCTGGCCTGCCACGCTACCAGCAGTTGCCGTGAGCCACTCGCGCAAAGGCAAGCCACTTCGCCGCACGACAACTGCATTTCATGCCACATGCCGAAGCAGCCCACCGAGAATATCGGCCACTCATCAATCACAGACCACCGAATCCTGCGGACTCCATCGGAAATTCCGACGGCGCTGCAAAGTGCAGATTCATCCTTTGCCACGGATTTGATCTTCCACACAAAGTCCGCCGGCTCGGGCGATGCACGGGCGAATTTGCGAGGCCTTGCGCTGGCTCATTCTCAGGTTGCCGCGCGCTTCCCCGAACTTGGCGAGAAGGGCCTCGCACTGCTGGAGCAGGCCGCTGCCGCATTTCCCAACGATGCTGAGATCGAGGCTGCGTTCGGATCCGCTCTCCGTGTCGCGCGCCCAAGAGAGGAAGAGCGCGCCGCCCATGCCTTCCAAGCAGCCATCGATGCCGGTTCAAGGTCTGCCGAAGTGCGGACTCAGCTTGCTCGCTTGCGCATGCAACAGGGGCAGGTGACAGCTGCCATGCAGCTGTATAAAGAATCGATCCAGATGGATCCCTACTTCGCGCCGGCCTATCTGGATCTTGCGCAGATTTACTCGATGTTGAAAGATCGGAATAACGCGTTGGAAACACTCGACGCCGTTTTAAAAATAGATCCGGGGAACGATGCCGCTCGCCAGCAGCGGATTAAAGTCGAGGCTCTGCCTGACTGAAATAAAAGGGGGGAAGATGTGCAGAATCGAAACATCTCGGCGACGGCATCTCGCGCTTTTTATTTTGCTTTCTTTATTGGCGGGGAGGCATGAGTTCGAGCACTCAGCCCAGTTCCCTGACGCTTTCTCTCGCGAGTAACACCGCTCAAGTGTTTCAGGGACCTCAGGTCCCACGGCAACTTCAGTCGACACTGAGTTCGCAAATGATAGTCACTCTCAATGGCTACGGCGTAGCATTCCTTACTCTGAAGCCCTGAATAATTTACAGTGGAATTCACGGTATGAGCCTCTATTGCGCCATTGGCGGGGTCGATAGCGATCTGCTTCCTCGGTTGCAGGAGCTGCTTTCAGAAAGTCTGGCGCAGCTAGGACAACGAAATCGCGTGCTCGTCGTACCGCCGGACCACAGCCGGTTGCACTCCCGTGCCGGCGATCTCACGCGCTATGCGTGGGAGTATTACGGCGACCGGCTCCAGGCAGTGCTTCCCGCTCTCGGCACGCACGCACCCATGCGGCCCGAGCAGATCTCGCGAATGTTCGGCGCCATGCCGCAAGAGCTTTTCCGGGTTCACAACTGGCGAACCGATGTCGAGACTCTCGGCGAGGTTCCAGCCGAGTTCATCCGCGAACAGTCGGAAGGCAAGCTGAACTATGCATGGCCGGCGCAGGTGAACCGGCTCATCACGCAAGGCGGCTTCGATCTTATTCTTTCCATCGGCCAGGTCGTGCCCCATGAAGTGATCGGCATGGCCAATTACAACAAGAATATTCTTGTCGGCACGGGAGGCCGCGACTCGATCAACCGTAGCCACTACCTGGGCGCGGTTTATGGCATGGAGCGCATCATGGGCCGCGCCGAGAATCCAGTTCGCAGCGTACTTAATTACGCCGCAGATCGTTTCTTGCGCAATCTGCCCATCGTCTACGTGCTCACTGTGATCGGGCGCACCGTCGATGGGCAGCTTGCAGTGCGTGGCCTGTACATCGGCGATGACGCTGAGTGCTTTCATCGCGCCGCCGATCTCAGCTTGAAAGTGAACTTCGAGATACTCAACGCTCCCATTCGCAAAGCCGTTGTTTATCTCGATCCGCATGAATTTCACAGCACCTGGCTCGGCAACAAGGCAATTTATCGCACACGCATGGCACTCGCTGATGATGCGGAGCTGATCATCCTCGCGCCGGGCGTAAAGGAATTCGGCGAAGACCCAACTATCGACGCGCTCATCCGCAAATACGGCTACCGGGGAACGCCAGCCACGCTTGAAGCGGTGAGTGCGAATGCGGATCTTGCCGACGATCTGAGCGCGGCTGCTCATCTCATACATGGCTCGTCCGAGGGCCGCTTCAGGATCAGGTGGTGTCCTGGCCAACTCGGCAAAGACGAGGTTGAAGGCGTGGGCTTTGAGTTCGGAGATTTGAAAACTATGCTCGAGCTTTACAATCCGCAGAAACTTCGTCACGGCTACAACCATGTTGACGGCGAAGAGATCTTCTTTATTCCAAATCCTGGGCTGGGACTGTGGGCATACCGTGGCAAATTGTCGGAGCGCAACTCATGATCGTCGTCTTGATGGGCGTAAGCGGCGTCGGCAAGACCACCATCGGCAGATTGCTCGCCGCTCGCACGGGATGGAAGTTCGAAGACGCGGACGACTATCATTCAGAAGAAAATCGGCGGAAAATGGCGGCCGGAATTCCACTGACCGATGCCGACCGAACACCGTGGCTCAACGCCTTGCATCAGCGCATGTTGCAGTATCAACAACAGGCCGAGCATGCCATCTTTGCCTGCTCGGCGCTGAAGCAACAGTATCGAGAGTTGCTTAGCGTCGGCCTTGCGAACGACGAATTGCGTTTCGTTTATTTGCACGCGCCCGTCGCTCTCATTAAAGTACGCATGCACGCACGCCATCATCCGTACATGAATCCGGATTTGCTCGAAAGCCAACTGGCAACCCTTGAGGCGCCTTCCGACGCTTGGTCAGTTAGCGCCGCCGGAAGGCCGAAGGAAGCGGTCGAAGAGATATTTTCCCGGCTGCGAGACGCTGGCGTGCTCACCGCAGCAGCGGAGAAACAGTAGATTAATGACGACGAACATCTTCAGCCTTGAAGGCAAAACTGCCGTGGTGATCGGAGGCACCTCCGGAATCGGCCGCACCCTGAGCCTCGGACTTGCGGATGCCGGAGCCGACGTTATCGCGTCCGCACGCCGCCAGGAACAAGTCGATGAAACAGCTACCGAGATCGAGCGGCGCGGACGCAAGACTTTACGCCTCCGCGCGGATGTGTGCAGCCGCCCTTCGCTCGAACAGCTATTAGCAGCTACACTCCAGCGCTTCGGCAAAGTCGACATCCTTATCAACTGCGCCGGAATCATTAAGCGCACGCCCACTCTCAACATGCCCGAGAAAGAATGGTCCGATGTCCTCGACACGAACCTTACCGGCACGCTGCGCGCCTGCCAAATCTTCGGCAAACATATGCTCGAGCGCGGCTACGGCCGCATTGTGAACATCGCTTCACTCAACAGTTTCGTTGCGCTCAAAGAAGTCGCCGCCTATGCCGCCAGCAAGTCAGCGGTTGTCTCGCTCACGCGCTCACTCGCCGTGGAGTGGTCGAAGAAAGGGGTGACCGTGAATGCCATCGCGCCCGGGGTCTTCCGCACAGCTCTAAATGCAGATTTGCTGGACAACACACCGCGTGGCCAGGAACTACTGAGCCGAACGCCCATGGGCCGCTTCGGCAAGACTGAAGAACTCGTCGGAGCTGCGGTCTATCTCTGCTCCGACGCCGCATCCTTTGTTACCGGGCACACTCTCGTCGTCGACGGGGGCTTTCTGGCCAGCGGCGTCAACCAATAACATCAACGCTAATGTGCTTCGCGCGCTTTCTGCTCGCGATAAAACTCCTGCAAGACAAAAAACGCTTTCTTCTTTTCGCCATGATCCGTGATCAAGCCTTTTCGGTTGAAATAATCCTCAAAGTGCGGCAGCGTCCGCCGCGGACTGCGAAAATCTTTAAGAACCCATGGAGCCGTTCCGCTCAGGAACGGAATGCGTTTCAACATCGCGATCTGATGCCGGTAAAAGCTCTCCTGATACTCCTCGGTCCAGCGGGTCAGTGCATCGCCGTGATAGCCAAAGAGCGCGTCGCCTCCGAATTCAGTCATAATCAGCGGCTTCTCGTAATCTGATTTCCATTCCACCGCATCCGCGTCCGCAGGCAGGTGGGAATACCAGCCGATGTATTCGTTAATGCCCACGACATCAAGGTCGCTCGCGACCGGATCGCTGATGCGCATGGTGATGTGGTTCCCTTCCGTGCCCTCGTGAGCCTGAAGTGCGGCAGAAACCAGACGAGTAGGGTCGGCAGAGCGCGCTTCCTGAATCAGGTGCTTCAAGAAGATGTTTCGCGCATCGCTGATCGGGGTCTCATTCGCGACAGAATAGATAATGAGCGACGCTCGATTGTGATCCCGAGTCATCATCTCACTCAACTGATTTTCGGCATTGCGCAGGGTCGAAGGATTTTCCCATTGGATGACCCAATAGACCGGCACTTCAGCCCACACCATCACCCCCATTTCGTCCGCCATGCGCAACATGGCTTCGTTATAGGGATAGTGCGCCAGCCTGACGAAGTTGCACCCGAGATCCTTCGCCCAACTCAGGAGCGTTCGCGCATCGTCCTCACTCCATGCCCGGCCCGGCCGCAATGGGGCTTCTTCGTGAAGATTGATTCCGCGCAGAAAAATAGGTTTCTGATTGAGCAAGATGTTTGTACCCTGCACCATAATGGATCGGAACCCTATGCGATCTGTGACCTCCTCGGTCTCGCTTGAGATCACGACTTCGTAAAGTTTTGGATTCTCTGGAGACCAGAGCGTCAAATCGGCGTCAAAAGAAAACTCTGCGCGCCCTTTGGAATCCGTCTGGAATGTCTTGCTCAATCCGGCTTCCGAAATCCTGATTGTGATTTTCTGCTGGAGGCGCGGTCCATTCAGTTGCAGCCAGCCCTTGATTCGTCGAGTCGATCCTTTTTCCAGTTGGATAAAGTAGTCTTGAACAAACGTCTCAGGCACATCGACTAAGGTCACCGGGCGCGTAATTCCCCCGTAATTCCACCAGTCCGTAAAGACTGCTGGAACCTGGTCGGCTCGGCGGGTGTTGTCGATTCTGACGACTATGTAGTTATTGCGCGGTCGAACCCGATCAGTGATTTCGAAATCGAACGGCGTAAAACCGCCTTCGTGCCGGCCAAGTTCCTCGCCATTCAAGTACACGGTAGCCAGGTAATTCGCGGCGCCAAAGTGCAGAAACAATCTTCTCCCAGCGGGTGTGGCGTAATCGAAAGACCGCTCGTACCAGACACTCCCTTCATAAAACAAGAGTGACTCGCGCTGCGTGTTCCAATCTCCAGGAACCCGAAGCGTCGCCGAACTATCGAAATCATATTCCACCAACTCAGACTTCGATTCAGGCTTGTAGTTCCTGAAGAAGGCAGTGCGGTTGGTCAGGGGCTGGCCGTGGTAATCGAAGGCTCCTGTGTCGTAGGGGTCGACAATCGCGTGCCACGGGCCGTCGAGGCTGGTACTGCGACGTCCACTGATGTTGGTGATGAGAGGCGCAACCTGCGCCGTTCCAACCACCACAAGAAACACCACACAAAGATGAGACTGCAACAAACGGCGACGGAGTGCAAGCATAGGAGCCCCCAATTCAGCGCAATGCGCAGTGTATCGCGCAACTGGGCAACCCTGCGAGGATGTGAGAGGAAGCGACTCGGCGCGTCGACTTATGGGAGGAAAAGGTAGTCGATGCGTTCCAGAGAATCAAAACGGCTGATTACCAACAACGTCAAGACCCGCTCCCGCATCCTCGCCTGCTAGAATTTCATCTACACAACCTGCATGATTCCGAAGAGTATGCGTCCGCTCCTGCCCTACCTCAAGCGCTACCGCTGGGGCTTTGTAGCGGGCGCTGTGTGCGTTGTTTTGAGCAACGGCGCTCAAGCGGGATTGCCACGGGTAATCGGCAACGCGGCTCAAAGCCTTGAAGGCGGCGTGAATCGGCACAAGCTGCTGATTTTCGCGCTACAGGTGCTCGCGCTGGCGGCGGTTCGCAGCATCTTCCTGTTTCTTACCCGATGGGTTGTAATCGGGATCTCGCGCGACATTGAGTTCGATCTTCGCAACGACCTGTTCGCCCACTTGGAAAAACTTTCCAACGCCTACTACCAGCGCATGCGCACGGGCGACATCATGGCGAGGGTTACGAATGACTTGAACGCGGTGCGAATGTTGATGGGGCCGGCCGTCATGTACTCGGCGAATACGCTGGTATTTACCGCGCTGGCGTTGTGGTTCATGGTCAGCAGAAGCCCCAAACTGACGTTCTATGCGTTTCTGCCGCTCCCCGTGGTCAGCGTGGTCATTCAATATTTTGGGCGGCGCATTCACGAGCGTTTCGAGCGTATTCAGGCCATGTTCTCTGATATTTCCGCGCGGGCGCAGGAGAATTTCTCCGGCGCCCGGCTTATCCGGGCCTATGTGCAGGAAGAAGCGGAGATCGCATCCTTCGAGAGCGCCAACCAGGAGTACATCAGGCGCAGTTTGAAATTAGTGCGGCTGATGGGCATGCTGTGGCCAACGCTGGAACTGATGCTCGGATTGGCAATGGTGCTGGTGATATGGATTGGAGGGCGAGAGGTTCTTGCCGGCCGGATGCAGATTGGCGTGTTCACATCCTTCAATATTTACATGATGCAACTTACTTTCCCCGTGATCGCCTTAGGGTGGGTTATCACTATTTTTCAGCGGGGGACAGCGTCGCTGATTCGCCTCAACGAAATTCTGCACGAGCAACCTGAGATCAAAGACGAAGCTGTGGCGCGCGACCGGGAAGTGGAAGGCGAAATCGAATTCCGCGGGTTGAATTTTTCGTACGAAGGCAAGCCTGTGCTGCATGACTTAAATCTGCGAATCCCTGCCGGTACGAGCATGGCGATCGTCGGCCCGACGGGCTCCGGAAAAACCACGCTGGTCAATCTGATTCCGCGCATTTACGATGCCGCGCCGGGGATGGTTCTGATCGATGGTCGGCCCATCCGCGAGTTTTCCGTGGCATCGCTCCGCAAGAATATTGGCTTCGTGCCCCAGGAAACATTTCTGTTCAGCGACCGCATTCGCGAAAATATTGCTCTTGGCGTGGAATCGGCTACCGCTGAAGAGATTCGCGAGGCCGCCGAAGCTGCCAACATCGCATCCGACATCGAGGGCTTTCCCGAGCAATATCAAACCATGGTGGGCGAGCGCGGCATCACGCTTTCCGGAGGTCAAAAGCAGCGCACCGCAATTGCGCGCGCGTTGATTCGCAATCCGCGCATCCTGATTCTCGACGATGCACTCTCCAGCGTCGACACGCATACGGAAGACAAAATTCTCAATCACCTGCGCGAGGTGATGCAGGGCCGCACCACCATTTTCATCTCCCACCGCGTCTCTACCGTACGCAACGCCGACCGCATCGCCGTGCTGCACGATGGACGCATCGTCGAATCCGGAACGCACGACGAACTGCTCGCCTTGAACGGCTACTACAGCGACCTGTATAACAAGCAATTGCTGGAAGAAGAACTGGCCGAAGTTTGAGCGCGTGATCGCGGCACAATCCAGCAAATTCTTGCCATGCAGCGAATCGACGCACCCGAGATTCTCGATTCCGATGACTGTTCTCTCGCCGACGTGCAGGCGACGCTGCAGGATATCGGCCGTGTCAATCGCTGGTTCGGTGGCGTTGCTACTACGCAGAAAATGGTGGAACGCCTTGCTCGCGCGTCCGCAATCAGTCATTTTTCCATGTTAGAAGTTGCCGCTGGCTCAGGAGAACTTGCAGAGATAGTGCAGCAAAGACTGGCGCAGCGTGGGATCAATCTGGATATCACGCTGCTCGATCGGGCGCGGTCGCATCTTCCCCGTGATCACGGTGTCGTGGCGGATGCGTTAGCCCTGCCCTTCGGCGACGACGCGTTCGATCTGGTAACTTGCAACCTGTTCGCGCATCATTTGCAACCGGAGCAACTGGCACAGTTCGTGCGTGAGGGTTTGCGCGTGTGCCGCCGCGCAGTGTTGATCAACGACCTCATTCGGCATCCTGTGCATCTTGCTTTGGCGTATGCCGGCTATCCCATCATGCGCAGCCGCGTGGCATGGCTGGACGGATTGACCTCAGTGCGCCGCGCTTATGTTCCGGACGAGATTCGAAACCTACTAGCGTCCATGTTGCCTCAAACTGCGGCGCGGGTTGAAATCTCGCGCAATTATCTTTTCCGCATGGGAGTGATCATATGGAAGAACGCGCCGCAGTAGGGTTAGAGTAGCGCCGCCGTCCCGGCGGCAGTCCGGCGAGCGTCCCGCTCGCCGCGCCAGCAGCGAGGCACCCTTCAACAGGTTCAGTTCAGGTTTTGAGAAGCCGGCGAGACGCCGGCGCTACTATCGAACGGTTCTACTATCGCACTACCAGAACTTCCCTGATATTGTCGCGGGCAAGAAAAAATTTTATCGAAGCAAAGTCGCGAAAAAGATTTTCGATGTGACGGTTGTTGAACACTCGCTGCAACTGGAAACCATCCGAAGTGGAAGTGACGCCGCGCGCCGCTCCCGTGGGAGGGCGGCGAGCCTCCTGCCTCAGCACAATCCGTTTCATCTCAAGAGTGTCGGCGCCGATGATGTGAAAGCGGTGACAGGGCGAATCCGGACCGGCATCTCGGGTATGAAAAAACGCCAGCAGCATGCCGCCCGGTTTCAGCACCGACCACAACCGGCCGACCACCGGCTTCACCAGGCTCTCATCCAGATAATCCGGCAGGTTCCAGCACAGAACGACGTCGAAATGAGCGGCGGGGTAAACCAGGTTATCGGCAAGAAACTTGCGGCTGTCAAGCGCAGCCACTCCGTTTTCGTCCGTGGCGAGAAGTTCCGGATCGGTCGATGCCGTGAGCAGGTCTTCGCTATAAATTCTGTGGCCGCGTTCGGTAAAGTGGCGGATGTTGGTGGCGGAGGTCGATCCGAGATCCAGAACGCACAAAGCTTCCGCCGACTCCCATGTGCGAGACAACTCTCCCAGGCCGCTGGAGCGGCGGCTCAGCTTCTGTGAGCCCTGCTCCGCAATGGTCTCCGGTCCAGAGGAACCGCGAAAAAGTTTCATGAAATTCTGTGAGACTGACGACATCTTGACTTTTTGACTTTCTGAACTCCTGAAGCTTACTTTACATCCGCCCGATGAACATCAACTTTACCCTTCAAATACGCACCTTCTTCGATCGAGATGCGCTGGGTGGTGATGTCGCCAGTCACGATTGCCGACTTGCGCAATTCGACGCGCTCGCTGGCCTGAATGTTGCCCTCTAGCTTGCCCAGCACGATCACGCCTTTGGCTTCCACGCTGGCTTTGACTTGGCCGTTGGGGCCGACGGTCAGGCTGTTGGCCTTGAGCGCGATGCTGCCTTCGACTTGACCATCCACATATAAATCTTCGCTTCCGGAAAGTTCGCCCTTGACGAAGACGGACTTGCCGATTTGTGCCAACCCACTCGTGGGTGCGGGCGTTGCTGCGCTCATTGGACGTTCTCCTGATACAACCTATGGAAATTCAACCCAAGCAAGTTTGACCTGAGCAATTACAACCTAACGATACAAGTTTACAAGGTTAACGGAACCGCCCGGCTCGCTCCAAATCAAACTCTGAGGCAATGCCGGAAGGGCCGCTCCCTGCATCGACTATACGCAAGGCACGGAGTTCGCGGCAAGTTGCCGACAGCGAATTCCTGGGATTATTTGCCACGGGCCAATTGTTACACTAGGAATGTGCCCCATACGAAGATACAGGCGCGGTTTGCTAGCGTAGTCACCGCTGTTTTGCTGAGTGCCCTGCTCGCGGGCAAACTTGCGGAAATGAACGCGAGTTCCCTTGCCGCCGCGTCTCCCTCGAGTTCTTCTCAGGATTCGCCCTCACCCATCGAACTGGTGCGCGCCGCAGTCGCAAATGAGGTCGCAGCCGCCAACGACACTTCAACAAAACACATGTTCCGCTCCCACAAGCGGAACCCGCAGGGATCGCAGACCAGACTCTATGTGGAAACGCGCGAGGCCGTTGCCGGCATGACCATTGCTTACAACGACAAGCCGCTCACGCCGGAACAGATGCAGGGCGAAGAAGGCCGCCTGGCGGGGCTTGTGGGCAATCCCGAACAGCTTCGCCGCAAGCACGCGCAGGAGCAGGACAGCGCCGACCGCACACTGCGCATAGTTAAGGCATTGCCGGATGCTTTTCTCTATGACTTCGACGGCGAGGAGCCGGGCACGGCGGACTTGGGCAAAGACGGGGCGCGGATGCTGCGGCTGAAGTTCCGGCCGAATCCAGCGTACGAAGCGCCTTCGCATGTCGAAGACGTGCTTGCTGGCATGCAAGGAGTCGTTCTGATTGATGCTGCGGCGCGCAGGGTCGCGCGAATCG
>JBEKJF010000035.1:0-26647 GCA_050011375.1 Candidatus Sulfotelmatobacter sp. | reverse complement strand
GCGGTCTCGCGAAATATTGGGTGCCGGAGCGATGATGCTGGCATCGAGGCGCGGTGCATAGAGTGTGTGCTCGGATTGCACGCTAGGCGCGGGGGGCACGACCGCTGCGTTCAGCGCGGGAGTGGTTCGAGATCGGTCGGAAGAAATCGTTGGAGCCGGCGGCACGATGGCGTCGAGGGTGACCCCTCCGCGAGAATGATCGCGGTTGACATCCCTCGTGACATCGACCTGTGCGGGCGCGATCACGTTGGCGGGAAGAGTCGGAGCGGCGAGAGACGAGTGCAAGCCTTCCGCAGGCGGAGGGCCCGGGTTGGCCTTCATAAGAAGCAGGTTGGCGACGGCGTCGGCGGAAACCGGAAGTTTAACGTTGGGAGCGTCGACAACTTTCGGCGTGAGCGACCCGCCGCGAGCCACACGAATCGTTTGCGTCGCGTGATGCGCTTCGTGGCCGCCTGCACGGCCTGTCGCGCCAGACTGCGCTCCGCCAAGGTCTTCGGTACGCGGCAGTTCGTCGCCGGAGTAGTAGATCACTTCGTAGGATTGCACCTTAGGTGCCGCGTAGGGACGTAGGCGATCAATCTGATGCGGAAGAACTATGAGGACGAAGAGCACTAGAAACTGCAGCGAAAACGACTTCAGCATGCCCCGATAGGGCATGAGCGTGTCGGGAGCTTCACCGGCCAGCCGGGTGCCCGAGCGCGCAAAAGCGGGGCCGATGCTGGTGACGAAGCCCTCCCAACGCGGGGACCACTCGACCAGCAACTGGGGCGCGTCATGAAGCGGAACGATCGCGACCTCTTCGAGTTGGAGGGTTTCGGGCATCGATCAAACGAGTGTTGTTTCTGGCTTCGGTGCAATGCCGGGGGGAAACAAGTGTTACTTAGTTTCCTTCATTTTCATCTGGATTTCAATATGGTCGCCCAATGCAGTTTCAGTTCTGGCCAGCGTGTGGCTGGGCAACTCCAGGACCGACGCTGCCTGCATTCGAACGGGGGAGAAACGCCAGGGCTGGAGATTATGCTCAAGGTGTACGACCGTCCGGGCGCGGTCTAAATAGAGTACGTCAATGGGGAACCGCATAGCAAGAGTATGAACGCCCCGGCAGGGGCGAATCCATAGTCCGCAGCCGTTACGGAAGTCACCTTCGAAGATGCCCAGGAGGCCACGCAAGCGGGTCCAGTGTGTGTGGGCGAAGGCGAGATCGGTGGCGAGATAGAGCTGGCGGGTCTGGTTGAACGCCTGGGCGTGAGGGGTTAGTTTAGGCATGGCGAATCCTGATTCCTCACTCGGATGCGCCTCAACGACTTCATTTCCCGAAAACCGAGCGATAGGCCTGAATCAGTGGCGGACCGATCGTGACGGCGAGGAACGGTACCAGAATGAAAATAACGAGGGGAGGAACCATCTTGATGGTGGTTTTTGCGGCCTGCTCTTCGGCACGCTGACGGCGCGCGGTGCGAAGAGAGTCCGAGTGGACGCGCAGGGCTTGAGCCACGCTGGTGCCGAAACGATCAGTCTGGATGAGTGTCCCCACCAGAGCGCGAATGTCATCGACGCCGGTGCGGTCGACGAGGTTGCGCAAAGCCTCGGCGCGGGGTTTGCCTGCGCGCATCTCCAGGTTGACGAGGTGAAACTCCTCGCTGAGATCGGGATGTGCGTGGTGCAGGTCTTTGCCAACGCGCATCAACGCCTGGTCAAGGGCCAATCCGGCTTCCACGCAAATTACCGTAAGGTCGAGGGCGTCGGGAAGCGCGATGGTGATGCGCTTCTGGCGGTCTTTGATCATGCGCTTCAGGAAGAAGCGCGGAAGAAAGAAACCGAATGCAGGCACGCAGACCAGCAAGGCCAGGCTATTGAAACCGGAAAAAGCGATCACGCCGGCGAGGCCGAGAAACGCCAATACCATGCGGGTTCCCAGATAGTAGCTGACGTGACGCGACTCGCGAAGTCCGGCCTGAATGAGCCACGCGCGAGTGCGGGAAACGTCGGCGGGCGACAGCGGGATAGCCTTGCTGATCGGGTCGAGCGCCATCTCCAGCCGCTCTTTCACCTTAATCGCGGGCTTTTCGGGGGCCTGAACCTGCTGGCCACCGAGAGCGCGCAGGCGAGCCCCCAGCACGGAACTTGGCGTAACCATGGCCGCGCCAAAGGCAAACACTACCAGCACGACGGTCACGAATATGACGATGGTGAGAATCAGCAACGGCATTTTGAACGGATCTTAATACTTGATCTTAACTAAACGTTCTCAATCACACCTGGATCTTAATGATCTTCCGGATTACGAAATATCCAATAGTCTGCAAAGTAATGCTCAGAACCAGCAAGACATGGCCAAAGGGATCATGAAAAAGGGGCTGAACAAACTCTGGACTGAAGAAAAAGAGAACCACCACGACTGTCGGCGGCATGGCCATGAGCAACAACATGGTGAGCCGGCCCTGAGCAGTGTGAACCCGCACCTGGCGCTGAATCTTGAACCGTTCGCGGATCACGTACGACAGGTTATCGAGGATTTCGGCCAGGTTGCCGCCGGTTTCGCGTTGCAGCATCACGGCGGTGACGAAGAACTTCACGTCCACGAGGGGCACGCGCTCAGTGAGATTCATCAGTGCGTCTCGTACCGGCATGCCAAACTTTTGCTCTTCGTAGAGTTTGCGGAATTCGCTGGCCAGAGGCTCTGAGATTTCGTTGGAAATCATTTCCAGAGCCGTGGTGAAAGCGTGGCCGGCGCGGACGGCGCGGGCCAAAGTGTCAATCGCCTCGGGAAAAAGTGTCTCGATTTTTTCAAAACGCTTCTGGCGCCGGTAGGAGACGACCGCATAAGGAAGGAACGCGCCGATGATAAGCCCGGCCCAGCCGACGCCAGGATTTTTGCTCACAATTGCAGCCGTGAGTCCGGTCGCAATGCCGCAGACTGCGCACAATGCAAGGAAGTTGCCAGCGCGAAATTTCATGCCCGCCTGCAGCAACGATTCCTGGATTGCCGAAACCCGGGCAGAACGGCGCAGTAAAGTGTCGAGAGCGGGAATCTTGCTGAGTTGCTCGTCGCGCAGCAGGGCGAGCTCTTCGTCAGGTGCGCGCTCCGGCGCTTTCTGCACGGTGGCCAGGCGATCGCGGATGAGGCGAGCCTGGGCGCGGCGCTGGTCAACCAACGAAAAGATGACGAAGGCCGCCAGCGTGACCACGACGAGCACGAGCAGCGCGATTAAGAGTGCGGTCATTTGTGATTCAGCTTCGTCTCCTCAAATCTTCGTCTCCTCAAATCTCGGTCTTCGATTCAAACAGCGCCGGTCGCAATCGCGCTCCGGCGGTGGCCAAACGGTCGGCAAACAATGGACGGAATCCCGTAGCCTTAAAGACTCCGCGCACCTTTCCGCTTTCGTCGATGCCGCGCCGTTCGAACGTGAAGATATCCTGCATGGCGATTGATTCGGAATCCATTCCGGTGACTTCCGAAATCGAGATGACCTTGCGCGTGCCATCCGACAAGCGGGCGACCTGCACAACGGCGTGAATGGCGGAGGCAATCTGATGGCGCACGGCGCGCTCGGGAATGTTGAGATTTGCCATCGAAACCATGTTCTCGATGCGAGCCAGGGCGTCGCGCACCGAGTTGGCGTGAACCGTCGTGAGCGAGCCTTCGTGACCGGTATTCATGGCCTGCAACATATCGAAAGCTTCTTCGCCGCGAACCTCGCCGACGACGATGCGGTCGGGTCGCATACGCAGGCTGTTGATGACTAACTGGCGCTGGCGAACCGCGCCTTTGCCTTCGATGTTGGGGGCGCGAGTTTCGAGGCGGACCACGTGCTCTTGTTTAAGCTGCAGTTCAGCGGCATCCTCGATCGTGACGATGCGCTCCACGTTTGGAATATAGCCGGAAAGCACATTGAGCAACGTGGTCTTGCCGGCGCCGGTTCCACCTGAGATCAGCAGGTTCAGTTTCCCCTTCACCATGATCGAAAGAAGTTCGAGCATGGCCTCAGTCAGCGTGTGGTTCTCGATCATGTTGCGGGCTGTGACCGGATCGCGACCAAAACGGCGGATGGAGAGGCAAGCGCCGTCTAGAGCGAGCGGAGGAATGATCGCGTTCACGCGGGAGCCATCGGCCAAGCGTGCATCAACCATGGGAGAAGATTCATCGACGCGGCGGCCTACGCGAGAAACGATGCGCTCGATGATCTGCATGAGGTGCTGGTTGTCTTTGAAGGACAGGCCAGTCAACTCCAACTTGCCAGCTCGCTCGATGTAAACCTTGTCGAAGCGATTGACAAGGATGTCGGAGATGGTGTGGTCCTTGAGCAGAGGCTCCAGCGGTCCAAGGCCAAAGATTTCATCGAGGATTTCGCGCGACAGCCGCTCGCGCTCGGCAAAGCTGAGCGGAATAATTTCGTTGTTGACCGCGTTGCGGATGAGGACCAGAACTTCTTCGCGGGCAGAATCGCCGGTCGAGCGGCCCAGCTTTTCCAGATCAAGACGATCGAGGATCTTGCGATGCAGATCGGCCTTTACCTGCTGATACTCGCTGTGCTCGAAGGTCTGCAGATTGGCCATGAAGTCTTACGTCGTCTTAAATGGTATACCGTCTTAAACTATACCGTCTTGAATAAGGACCAGTGGGCGCGTTTCACCTCGGCGTCGTTGCGGGTCAATTCATTCGCTAACCCAGAAAAGCAACGGGCAATCTCGGTGTGACTTTGCTCCATCACGGGCGTGCCGCGGTCAATGGCCGAGGAAATGGCGAAGTATTGGTTGGGCACGCGCCACAACAGTTTAACTCCGGCTGCGTTTTCCGCATCCGCTTCGCTGAAGCCCGGTACTTTGCGAAAACGGTTAAGCACCAGCCGCACGCGCTCGCGGTGGCCCGTCTCTCCCAGATATTGTTGCACGCGGGCCGCGCTCCACAGCGACGCCACATCGGTGCAAGCCACCAGCAGCACGCACTCCGACAGGTTCGCGACAAGACGGCTGCCAGCATCAAGGCGGGAGGAATCATCCACGACGACGTAGCGGTAGTGTGTTACCAGCATGTCGAACAGCCGCACGAACTCCGTGGTGGAGGGTTCGATCGAGGCTGGCGCGTTCGTTCCCGCCAGCAACTGCAGACCGCCGGGGTGCCGGGTCATGAAACTTTCCAGCAGGGAACTATCCATGCGGTGAAGATTGCGCGTGGCGTCAGCCAGTGTGAACAATGGTTTGAGGTTCAAATGCAGCGCGGTGTGCCCGAGAGGAGCAAGGTCAACGAGAGCCGTCTGCCCGTGGGCTGCCTGCAGTGCAAGAGCCAGGTTGACGGCGACGGTAGTAGCTCCGCTCCCGCCCTTGGCATTCACGACAGTGAAGACCTTGCCTCGCGGACCTTCTTTCTGAACCCGGCGCTGGGCAGTAGTCAGGCGGACAAAAGCTTCCAGCAGATCGGTAGTGGTGGTCGGCCGCTCGATGTACTCACGAGCGCCGGCGCGCATGGCGCTCACAATGACCTGAGGCTGGTTGAGGTTTCCGATGGCGAATACAGCACAATCGGGTAGCTCCTGATGAAGAAGTTCGATGGCGCGCATGGCCGTCGCAGCATTGTCGCCGGGGATATCAACCAGCAGAACTTCAGGATTGGCCGATTGCACGCGCCGCATGATCGGATCAGCTGCCGCGACCGGGAAACTGGCGCACGTGTGGATCGTGCGAGCCACGCTGGTTCCATCCACTAACACCTGCAGGACGGTGCGTTGCTCATTGTCGACCGCTACGATAACGACGGAAAGCTCGGGCATAACCTAAATCCAGTTGCCAGTATTCAGTAGTTGCCAGCGAGTTTCATTTCTAACTGGCAGCCTCGCCTGCTTCACGCTGTTCCTATTGCTTCCAATTCCATCACGCCTGCCTCCGGTCTATTTCCACAAAGGCTTTTTCGCGTCGAACTTGTCGTTGTTGATGAAAGATTGCGGCTGCTTGGGTCCCGGGGGCGGTTCTGTGTTGGGCGAAATCCGGTGCACAGTGCATAGGACCATCAGTTCTTGGTTGCTCTTAGAAATACTCTTGCTCTTGAAAAATGCGCCCAGGATCGGAATATCACCCAGGCCGGGAACTTTGTTCCAAACGTCTGTGACGCGATTGTCAAGCAGGCCCGCAATCACGAAACTTTGTCCATCCCTCAACTCGAACTCGGTCTCAGCTTTGCGCGTGCTCAAAGCTGGAATGGTGAAGCCGGAAATGGTTAGCGCATCGGCGAAATCGAGCGTGCTGACCTCAGGAGCTACTGTGAGATGAATATTGCCATTCGGCATGATCACGGGAGTGAAGTCCAGCTTCACGCCAAACTCCTTGAATGAGATGGTGACAGCGGTGAATCCCTGCCCCGGCTGCACGATGGGAAACGGAAACTGGCCGCCGGCGAGGAAACTCGCTTTCTTCCCATTGACCGCGATGAGCGTAGGCTCGGAAAGAATCTGCAGCACGTTCTTAGTCTCAAGCGCTTCGATGACTGCCCCCAAGTGAATGTTGGGCTGAAACAGAAACATGTTGAGAACGTTGCTGACAGTTTGGTTGGCCGTGAACGGCGTGTTCTGTCCTTGAGTCTGACTGATCTGCTGCGGAGTAAAACCGCCGAATTGGCCGGTGGTTGAAGTTCCGATCAAGTTGGCGGCGCCGGTGGAGAAAATATTTACGCCGAGCTGGGAGAGGGCGGAGCGGTCAACCTCGGCGAACTTGACCTCCAGCATGACTTCTTGCGCGCCCACGGGGCCGAAGGTGAGAACGTTGATCACATTTTTCGAATAGGCGGAAGCGAGTTCGCCGGCGCGCTTGGCGACGTCCTCGGTGGTAACGTGGCCGGAGAGAACAATCGCGGCGCGCGAAGGAGTGACCGAAATCTGCTCCTCAGGGAAGATGCGATGTTCTTCTTCGGCAGCCGCGCTGACGTCGACATCGACGCGAAGATCGAAGCTGCGCGAGCGTTCGTTTTCATCCCAGATAATGAGCGAAACCTCGCCGGGTGCTCGCCCGTGAACCAGAATCTGGGTAGGAGTAAGCACGGTGGGGTCCGCAATAGCTGGGTCGGTCACTGAGATGCGCTTGATTTGCTCGGTGGTATTGATCAGCAGAGACTTGTCGACCATGACCCGCAACGGAGCTGATCCCTGAGGCTGGGCAGCCTGCGATGGAAGTGTGGTCTCCGCGGCGGCCGGTGGAGTGATCTCCTGAGGCGCTTGAGCCGCGGGCTGTTGGGGCAGCACTTCGGCCAGGGCAACTCCCGGCAGAACAAACGCCAGGAGTAGAAATGATACGGCGACCGCAACGAAAGATGTCCTGCGAAGCTTCATCGTGTGATTCCTCTCCAGTCTGAGGAAACCTGCTATGCAACGTCGAAACGTGGGCCGAAATCGCTTTTCGACTACTTAGGATCTTCACCGTTTTCTTCAGGCAATGGGGTCACTGTCTTCTTATCACCTTTATAAACGTCTACGCTGCGGACTGGCGGAGGGGGAGGCGGTTTCTCAGTCTTCTGCTGCTTCACGGGACGAACGGCCGCCCGGGGCGGAGCCGCAGGCGCAGTGCCGCCTTTATACAGACCCTTAGCATTGGCCGGGTCAACGGAATCCTGATGCGTGTCGAGCGGGTTGCGCAGGGAGAGTTGAATTTTGCCCTCGGAACTGGCCAGGGTCAAGCGTTCGGCGTCCTCGGGCGAAGCCAGAAGTGTGATTACCGGAGTGTTCTGAGCCTCTCCTGAAGCATTGCGTTCCAGGGTGTGACCGGAGGCAATCACTGCTACATTCTGCAGCACGGTCGTAGTCTGATTCTCCGTGCTCCCGTTGGGCGTGCCGGTGAGAAGTACGTCGACGCGGGTGCCGGGACCGACAAAACCAGCGACCGAGACCACCTCATTCACCCGCACTGAAACCGCGCGCATTCCCGGCGGAATCAGCGAGGGCAAGCCCGAGCCCGCATTTTCCGGAGCCAGCTTGCTGGGCAAAATAAATTCGCCCTTGGCGATTGGAATGATCACGCCGCGGCCCAGCACCTGAGACCTCTTGCTGTAAGCTCCGCCAGGCAGGCCCGAGGCGGGGAACTTGGCAACGCGCACGTCATGTTCTTCGATGCGCGCCCCCACCTGAATGTCATCGAGCGCGACGACCACGTCCGCGCCGGGTTCGTTCGAGGACGGCCCTCGCCCTTGCAAAGACTTGTAGACCCAGAGGCTGACCACGGCCCCCAGAGCCAAAGCCAGAACTCCGATCATCAACAAACGGTTGCGGTTCATAGTGTTCTGTCAGAATAAGCAAAGCACAATTATCCCCATCGTCAGCGGGGGAATAATTCTCTCTGTTTGCTCCCGATACAGATTCTTTACTGAATCGAACTGGCGACGTTGGAGAAAACATTATTCGCGTTCGAGCCGATGAGTCGAATCGTGCCCACCACGATTACGAGGATCACAGCCAGCATCACAGCATACTCTGCAATGTCCTGGCCTTCCTCCTCGCGCCACAATCTCCAAAGATGATCCATCTTTCCGCCCTCCTAGGGAAACAGCTAGCTTTTAGAACCGGTCTTCAAAAGCAAAATGAAGGCCGACAGCCTTTTAAGAACTCGCCTCCGTTGTGCTTGCACTGGGTTGCAGACGAACTAATCCTGAGCTGGTATGAGACATAATAACCCGCAAAATGCTCCAAGAGGTGTACTTTCTTGCATCTCGAAGGTTACTGCCGAGCGGGCGCAGTTGGGATGGCGCGAGACGGCGCGTTCAGGACGACGGCCTGGGAGTCCTCGTAGGCAACCGTCCAGCCGGGGGAGCTCCGTAGGCCCGTTGCCATGGCCGAATCCGGGGGAATAAGCACCGTGCCAATATTCCATTGCTGTAGTGTCTTCTGCCAGTCGTCTTTGAACTGATAGGTCTCTGCGAACTGATTGAGCAGTTTTGCGCCGTAAAGATCAGCCCGCCCGTCAATGAAGACGCGAGTGGAAGGATAGAGCTTCCAGATTAAATAGCCGCCCCAGTCGTAGTGATTGAAGATGGGCCCAGAAGGCGGATGAGTCTGAAGAAAAGCCACGGCGCGAGCCGGGAAGCCTTTCAACTCAGACTGCGGCTGGCGGTGAATCACGTCGGCAGTTTGCACGCACGCAAAGACAACTACGCCCAGTACAATGCCGGCGTTGAGCAAAAAGGCGGGCACCGACGGTGAACGCGCTGGCTCGGACTGGCTCGTGGGCCAGTCTCCAACCCGTTGGCACACGATCGGCACCGCGATCAAAACAAACAAGGGCATCATGCGGATTGAACACAGACCGGCGTACAGGCTGACGATTAGCAGCAGTAGGTCTCGCAGTCGCACCTGGCGGCGAGACCAGCTCAGAATTCCGAAGGTACATAACACAATCAGCAGGAACGGCCAGTATTCGGCATGATGGAAATTAGGTGAGGCCCATTCGGTGATGTAGTTCTGCATCGCGGTGGATCGCAGAGTCTCGATCGGATAGGAGAACATCCGCACGCCGTTGGGATTCAACGGCACGATCAATAGATCAAGCAGAAGAATCAACGCCGCAGTCCGCAGGCGTGCCGCGGAGAGCCGAGAGCGCCCCAGCATGTATTCGATTAGTTCTCCCACGAGGAAAATTGCCGACAGTGCCAGACCCAGGGCAAATCCGGCGTGCAGATTCACCCAGAGCAGCGTCAGCGGCAAAGTCCACCAAAGAAGCTTCGGATTGCGCTCCGAGCGCTCAAGAATCAGCAGCCACAAACTGGTCAGCAAAAGGGAAATAACCTGAGGCCGCACTCCCCACACAGGTTCAGTGGCCCAGGCCGCATAGTGCACGGCAACACCGGCAATGTAAACATCGGCGCCGCAGCGCAAGTAAAATAAATAGAACGCAGCGCAAATGACGGCCGCAAAAAAAACGATCAGTCCGCCAAACCCTGTCGCGCTCAGGAGTTCGTAGAGTAGAAGGTCAGTAAGCCACTCATGCGCAACCCAGCGCTCTCCGGCACGCGTATAAGAGAAAGAATCTGTGTGAGGAACGCTGTGGTGTTCGGCAATGTACTCCCCGGTCTTGAGGTGCCACCACACATCAGGATCGGTTACGTTGCGCAGTGCCAAGGCGAACAGGCCGAGAAAAACGACTGCCAGAAAAGTGCGCTTAGTCGTGAGCCAGCCTGTCATGCCGAATCCATCATAGCGGGTGAGTGCCGCGCAAGGTAAAATCGCAATCCAACCATGGCTGCTGAGAGAAAACCCTTCTCGCCGGGCCGATACAAATGGCGACCGCATTTCTTGCGCATCTTCGTCGCGGGCATGGTGTGTCTGCACCTGTTTTTTTTCTTCAATCAGCGCGAACGAATCAAGCGCGGATATCCCGACTTCACAGTCTTCTACACGGCAGCGACGATCCTACGCGAGGGACTTGGACATCAGCTTTATGACGAGCACGTGCAATACGAAGTGCAGAAAAAATCCGTCGGGGAAATCGCCGAGCGGTATGGTCCCTTGCCCTACATTCATCCGCCTTTTGAAGCCCTGATCTTCCTGCCTCTTACCTGGCTGCCATATCCGCAGGCGTTCGCCGCCTGGGACTTGCTGAACCTCGTTTTACTTTTCGGCGTGTTCCTGCGCTTGCGGCAGTCGGTGAATATGCTTCGCCTGATTCCGCCCTGGGAATTTGTGATCGGCAGCCTTGCCTTCTTTCCAGTGTTCGACTGCTTCCTGCAAGGCCAGGATTCCATCTTGCTGTTGTTGCTTTGCGTGTTGGGGTTCAACGCGCTTAAAAGAGAGGCGGACATACTTGCGGGCTGCTGGTTTGCGTTGGGTGTGTTCAAGTTCCAGTTCATCCTTCCTGTCGTTCTGCTGCTCATGATCTGGAGACGAAGGCGTGTAGCAATTGGTTTCGCAGCCGTTGCAGCAATGCTTGTTCTGATTTCGGCGGGACTTGTGGGCTGGCGGGGTTTATTGCAATATCCCGCATTTGCGTTGCTCATCACGAGGTCGCCGAGCCTCGGCGGGGTTGCGGCCGGATTCGCGCCCAACCTTCGTGGATTAATGCTGGGTTTGCTTTCGCCTTTTTCGAAGCCGTTGGGGACCGCACTGGGCCTGTTCGCTTCAGCCGCCCTGTTCTACTTTGCGGCGACGAAAGGCCGCCCGCCTGCTCAAGGGGCGAAGTTCGAGGTGCAATTTTCTTTGGCGGTCGCGGTATCGACATTGGTGGCTTGGCAAACCAATATGCACGATCTCAGTTTGCTGGTTCTGCCGTTGGTCTTGGTTACTGACTATTGCTTGAGCACGCAAGCGCAAGAACGGCGCACGAGGTTTTCTTTGATGCTGCCCGTTTTGCCAGTCCTGATCAGTCCATTGTGGCTCATTCTTTGGCTCATCGGAGGCGCGGTCAATCTGATAGTGATTCCGCTTCTCTGGTGGGTCTGGGAGATCGGCAAAGAAGTTTCGCGCGATTCACACTTCAGCGTTAATTCCGGCTGCTGAGTACCGATCGCTATAGCTTCGAGCCAGGACCACAACCAGCATCGGCAGATAAAGAAAAATAACGGTCCATCGCCCTACTTCAGTGAAGCTGCGCGGAACGTGATACCAGCGCCAAAGGCCAGCGCCCCAACTAAAGAAGACAGTGGCCATGATTTCGCGCCGCGATTTTGGAATGAGCCACAAGATAAAGCTATCGAAAAACCAGCGCTGGGGCATGCACGCCGCGAGGAGTAACAGAATCGCGTCGCGGTTGCGATAACGATACAGCGCGAACAATAGCAGAGGTCCGGGCAAGACCAGAAGCGGGATGAAGTGTTCATAGTGCTTCATCTGCGCGATCCAGAGCAGAGGCCACCTCGGCATCAGCGCCAGGCTGAATGCTCCAACGATGAAGCAGGCCACAACGCCGCGCCGGCTCGTGTGAGTTAAAAATACCGGTAACCCGATCTGTGGTTTGGCCATAGTTGCAGGCAGCAGCCACGGAAAAAAAGCGCTGGCTGTGATGATTGTTGACCACTGAACCGTGAGCAATCCTGCCCAATAGGGATAGGCGAGAAATATCAACAAGCCGCGATAGCTGTGTCGGGTGAGTCCAAAGGCCAGCAGCGCGGAACTGATTCCATAGAATGCGCCGGCTGCAATCTCTGGCTGCAAGCGCACGAACGGTAGAGCGAAAATCCCGGCCGTCAGCGGATACTGCTCCAACGCAGTGTCGTAAGGATTTTGCCGTGCGAGCAGCCTTTGCGCGAGGTGCAGGCCCCATCGGAAATCTGCCGCGTCCTGATGAAAGTGCTTCATCAGGAACCAGCAGAAGACGCCGCTGGCCAAGCCAATAGCCGCCGAAATCGCGATGCGCAGCCTCATGAGCAGTTCTTCAGAGCATTAAGTTGTAACATGGACGGCCTGAGGCCGGACGCCTGAAACCTGAGTTGTTTTCGTTTCCCTTCGCACCTTGCGAAAGAATTCTCAAGTCGAACTGTTAGTGGCGCTGCTCTGCGCAGCCAGCATGTGGTTCTATGTGCAGCGCGTGCTCATCCCTTATGAAAGAACCGACTCCGCGGCGCATCAGCGTCCGCGCGGCAATCTCTCCGATCTTTATCCGCGCTGGTTGGGCGCCCGCGAACTTTTGCTTCACCACCGCAATCCCTATGGCGACGACATTGCCGGAGAAATCCAGAAGGGATACTACGGCCGCGAGTTGGATCCCGCCCGGCCTGACGATCCCAAGGATCGTCAGGGATTTGCTTATCCCGTGTATGTGGTGTTCGTGCTGGCGCCGCTGATCGGATTTCCGTTTCATGCTGTGCAGATATTTTTTTACTGGTTACTGGTGGGCCTGACGGCAGCCAGCGTTTGGTTATGGCTGCGGGCCTTGCGCTGGGAGTTGCCGCCGCTGGCCGTGGCCTCTTGCATCGCGTTCACCCTGGGAAGTTTTCCGGCAGTGCAGGGAATCAAACTGCAGCAATTGAGTATGCTAGTGGCGGCGCTGCTGGCGGCGTCTCTCGCCTGCGTGGCCAGCGGGTTTCTTTTCTTCGGAGGAGCGTTGCTGGCGCTGGCGACGATCAAACCGCAGCTGGCGTGGCCTCTCGTGGCGTGGCTGCTTTTATGGGCGGTAAGCGATTGGCGGACGCGGCGAAAGTTTGTATTTAGTTTTGCTCTAGCGATGGTTTTGTTGCTTGGCGGCGCAGAAATTATCCTGCCCGGTTGGTGGCGAATGTTTGCAGCGGCTATCGGGCAGTACCATCAATACACACAAAATCAATCGGTGCTCGAAGTTATTCTGAACCAGCTTCTGGGGTCCGTCGCCAGCAGCGGTACCGTAGTCCATGTGGGCGCACAGATTCTTTCCGCGATCGCGATCCTTGCCTGCGTGCCCGTGCTGTGGAACGTAAGGCGAGAGCGAGCCGATGTTCCCGGGTTCGGCGCCGCGACCGCGCTGATGCTGGCCCTCACGGTGCTCGTCATCCCAATGTACGCACCCTACAATCAGGTTCTACTCTTGCCCGCCATTCTGCTCCTCGTGCGCGAGCGATCTCCCTTCACGTCACGGTCGCGTGCTCTTCGCGCGGGATATGCTTTGGGGATCCTCGCTTTAGCCTGGCAATGGATCGCGAGCTTGTGCCTCAGCGCCATTTATATGTGGGATCCAACATGGGCCCTAAGTCGATGGCAATGGCCCTTTTTTGCCACTTTCGCCTTGCCAGTGCTCGTTTTCGTGCTGATTCTGCTGGATGCGCAAAGAATGCGACGAGCGAATTAGTCGCGTGATTTCATGGGAGGGGGCGCACCGCCTATCGTTCGTCTTTCCTTGGCTGCCAATGGCCGTCTTCACAAAGGCTCTTCCCGCAGAGGCCTGATTCCTGTCATTATGCTTATCAGCACACCTTCCGGGTAGACTTGTGCGGAGGCGGCGCAACAGCCATGGTCTTGAATGCGATAAGCCGTGGGAAGTCATCCGGTTCTGGTGTGTTTCCGGCGCTCGTGCTGGTGCAAGGCAACGAGCAGCGAAACATCGTCCTCAACCGGACTCCGTTCAGCGTCGGCCGCAAGGTCGACAAAGATCTGGTCATCGCCGATCCCCGCGTATCGCGCGACCACGCGCTCATCGTGCTGGAGGAAGAGGGATTCTTTCTCGTCGATCAAGGCAGCAAACACGGCACGTTCGTCAACGGAGAGCGCATTCAGCGACAAAAGCTTGAGCGCAACGATCGCCTGGAGTTTGGCGCGCGCGATTCAACCTATGCCATTTTCAATCCGGCTCACGGCACCTCGAACACAGCCCGCGAATTTCTCAGCCAGATTTCCGGCATTCAGATCTCGCAGGAAGCCACCGACCTTGAAAAGTTGACTTTGTTTCTGGAAGCGGCGCGCAAGTTGAACACTGCGGGCGTGCTCGATGAAATCCTGATGACTATGCTCGAGGTCACGCTGCGCCTGACGCGCGCCGAGCGCGGTTACGTTTTCCTTAAAGACGACGAAGGCAATCTGCGGCTCGCCGCGGGGCGCAACAGCAAAGGCGAAGCGCTGCTCGACGACAAGACCATCTCGCATTCCGCCCTCGACGAGTCCCTGCGTTCGAACTCTGAGTTTCTGCTTACCGACACCGGCAGTTCCATGGATCTCGCCGCCCGGCAGAGCATTGTCGCCTACGATCTTCGTACTGTGATTTGCATCCCGCTGCGCAAGCGGCAGGTGCAGGCTGTCCGCGATCAGCAAACGCCGGGGCCGAATGCCGTCTCCGAGGTAGCCGGAGTCCTGTACGTGGATTCGCGCTTTGCTTCCCGCGAATTTTCCGGAGTCGGCCACGATATTCTCCGCGCCATCGCGACAGAAGCCGGGTCGCTCATCGAGAATGCCCGCCTGGTACAGGCTGAGGAAGAATCGCGGCGCTACCAGCAGGAACTCTCCATTGCCGCCAGCATCCAGCAACGCCTCATGCAGGTGAAGATTCCCGATGTGCCGTTCGCCAAACTGCGCGGCAAGAATCTCTCTTGTAAAGAAATTGGCGGCGACTTCTTCGATGCCATCAATACCAAAGAAGGTCTCGCTGTGGTGCTTGCGGACGTGAGCGGCAAGGGAGTCTCGGCCGCGCTACTCGCTTCCACGCTGCAGGGAATGATTTATTCGCATCTGAGTTCCGGCATGCCGCTGTTGGACGTGGTCGCTGCCGTGAACCATTTCTTTACCGAGAAACTCGTGGGTGAAAAGTATGCGACCGTCCTGCTGGCGCGCCTGCGAAAAGATGGCGATCTCGAATATGTGAATTGCGGTCACGTGCAGCCCCTGCTGGTCTGTGGCGGAGAGGTGATGCGTCCGCCGCATGGCAATGTGCCGGTAGGTCTGCTCGCCGATGCCACGTTTGAAAGCGCCCGCTGCCAGCTTAATTCCGGCGACCGCTTCATCCTCGTGACGGATGGCGTGACCGAAGCAGAAAATTCAACGGGTGACTTCTTCGAAGACTTCAGGCTGGAAGCGGCCGCGGCCAAGGCTCCTACGCTCGAAGGAATTTTCTCAGCCGTTACCGAATTCTGCGCCGGCAATCCCCTGAGCGACGACTGCACCGTCGTGGAACTGGTTTACTCAACCGCCGCAGAGTCGCAGCCTCCGGTCAGCGGGTGATGGCAACCAGTTCGTAAAGAGGTGATCCGTGATTAAGCCTCGTTCGTTCCGATCTTCATTCCTTGTCCTCGGCAGTAGCGCCGTATTTGTGTGCCTCGCGTTTTGTTGCTTCGCGCACGCACAAACCTATTACCCGAACACAGAAGTCCGCATCGGCGATCTGCCGTCGGTGACGGCGAAATCCAAAGACGCCTCCGACGTGCTCGCAGCTTCATTGGAGATCATTCTCCGCAATAAAGAGGTTTGCTGCGGTAAGAACTCTGCTCTCGAAGACGATGTCCAAAGAGCGGATCCCAAATCTTTGAAAGATGTTGCCACCAGGCTCCAGGGAAGGCATGTGTTGGGCGATGGCCGCTCCATCATGGTCACGGCAGAATATGTCCCGGCGACTTCGCTCGTCGGCGGCACGTTTATCGGCACGCTCAACGATAAACAACCGCTGCTCATGGAGTGGAATTCTCACTTGTATGTTGTCTACGGAGTGATCTACAGCACGATCTATTCTCCCGAGGGCGGCAGGACGGACTCGATCTTCAAGATATTTCTTCTGAACCCGCGATATTCCGACCAGCGCCGGGAAGTAATCTTCGATCGCCAAACCGACGATTGGGGGAAGGTGCAAGGTCTGTTAACGCTGAAGGCCGCGCCGCAGTAGACACCGCACTCCTTTACTCCACAGTGACGGTGTAGTCCGTACCCTCCCAGCGATTCTCCAGCGGCCAGTAGAAAGTGAATGCAACCTGGCCTCCCGAGGGCATCGACGCTGTCGGCAGGTCGAGTATGTAAATCCCCAGTCCGGTGTCGCGGGTGTTAATCGCTGTGAAAGTTTTCCAGCCGTCAGTACTCCAGCGCACTACGGCGGGCGTGAGAAGCACAAGGCGCAGTATTTTGTTGCGCGGCACAGAATGCGCCTTGTTGTTGAACCTCCAGCCGAAAATCTGCCGCACCGGTTTCTCCACCAGATAGCGTTGTACTGTCTGCGGAGGCTGGTCGAAGACCTTGCCATCGCGCAGCGAACGCCTCAACTTTATGTACTCGGAATGGGCCCAAACCAGCGGACAGGCCGAACCAGTGGGTTTGCCTCGGAAAAGTTCTACAGCGGGAATATCGTCGCCGTCCCAGACCTGTTCGGGGAGCAGGCGTCCGTGGCCGGCAGTGCAGTTCTCAATCATCGTAAGCAGGGCTTCTGCTTCCTTGGAACGGCCCGCAGCCAGTTCATAGTGAGCGCGCTCCCCGGCCAGTAGCGGCCAGGGACGCCCGACCCCAGTGCCATCGAACGGCGAGCCATCTTTATGCTCGCCATAGCCGTCGCCGTTGTAGCGATACCAGCACGCACCCTGCGGAAGCTGTACGCGCAGCAAAGCGTCGATTACACGAACCGTATTCAGGATGCGAGGATCGTCGGGAGCGCGCAGTCCAAA
Organism: Candidatus Sulfotelmatobacter sp.; assembly: GCA_050011375.1. Taxonomy (GTDB): domain Bacteria; phylum Acidobacteriota; class Terriglobia; order Terriglobales; family Acidobacteriaceae; genus Sulfotelmatobacter. Next base: position 9,642 of record JBEKJF010000035.1, on the reverse strand, counting down.
TCGAACCAGCGCCAGTGCGTCTGGACTAATGATATGAAGCGCTCGCTCCGGATTTTCCCCCGGTGGACGGTTCTTGATGGGAACGAATCCTTGTGTCGGCGACGCTGCGGAATCAGTTTCCGGCGGTGCGATGCGCACGTAATAACCCTCGACGCCGATTTGTTTTGCCAGATCGCCACCGGTAGCGTAAATCCAACGCTCGATGTTGTCGTTCCAGGCATCGGCCGCATCGCGAAGAATTGAGGCTTGATCGGAGTGTCCAGTCAAATCGGCAATGTCGGCGGCGGCCAGTAGGGCTGAAATTTCCGCCGCCAATGTAAAGGGTGAATAACCCGCCTCTTCTTCCCATCGATCCTGCTGTGTGACTGGACCGTTGCGCAGAATGTAGCTTGCGGCGTTGCGCACCATCGGCCACCACCGCTGCAGTTTGCCGAGTCCCGGCGCGGCCTCACGGCGCAGCAAATCAAGCAGCAGGATAGGAAATGCAGTTTCGTCCATCTGCACGCCGCTCCAATAAGCCCGTCCGTCGAGCCAGAGATTCTGCGCCCAATTACCCGCACCTTCCTGCGTGGCTTCCAGGTAGCGAAGTACTCTGACTGCGTCCGTGACGGCGCCGGCCGCCAGCAAAGCCCCGGCGGTCTCCACCAGATCGCGCGGCCAGACCAGGTGATAACCGCCGAGGTCTTCATCGCCTTTGTTAAAGCCCCACGGAATCGAGAGGCTCGCGATGATGCCACCCAGAAAATCTTTGCTCTCATGCGTGCGCATCACAGCTGTCGACGAGCGGTAAAGATCGTGTTCACGCTTCGGCTCATCGAGTTTGAGCAGCGTGTCCTGCCAGTTTTTCCAGTGGAGAACGTAATGCTGGCGAAGTTCGTTGTAATCTTCGAGCAAACTGGAGCGAACCTGCTGCCCCGCCGCACTCCAGATGCCGCCGAATCCCAGGGCGAGTACGAATTCTCCATTGCAAGCCCCGAGGTCGACTTCGCCGGTGCATGCGAGGTTTCCATTCTCCGCACGGTCGTACTCCCACTCCATCTGGAAGTGAGCGGAAAGATCCTGCCATCCGTCGGAGGCACCCACGAAGCCGACAGACATCTTTTTCCACGGTGCCGAGGATCCCAACGCCAGAGCGGTGTCGTTGTGCTCGGCGAAAAACATCGGCAGGCCTTTGTAATCGCCCACCCATCCGGTGTTATGGTAGCCACAATTGGCGAGGTGGGGCGAGAGCAATGCGTAGAGGTGGTAGTCGGAGAGTTGCCCCTGTAGCGGTTCGAAACGAATTTTCTGCAGCACCACGTTACGGTAGGGATCGCTGAAAACTTCTTTGTGAATACGATAGCGGCCCCCGATTTCCGTATTAGTCAATTCATACGCCGGAATGCCGGGCTCGACCGGCTTGTTCTCGAAAGTGCAATGCCGTTTCTCCTCCGAAAAAAATGCCCGGCCATCGGTCACGAGCAGACCCAGATCGCGCGTGCAGGCCTGGTCCACCCGCGGGAAATACACTTCATTTAGAATGCCATGACTCAGCGTGAACCAGACCTTGCTATGCTGGTTCAATGCAGTTCCGGCGCCGGTTTTGGCGCTTGAGGTCCAGCGAGGTGAAATCCCTGGCCAGCCGGGAGCATAAAGCGTCGGAGAATCGGTCATAGGGTTTTCATCCGCAGGGAAAAACTGGGCTAAGGTCGATTCGCCGAACGATTCTGTTCTGCTGGTAATGTAAGAATTGAATGGACGCAGCCCCAATTAGTTGCATCGAAGCAAGGGGTGGAAAAAGTAATCTTGTGTTCACACGTAAACACGCGATAATGAGGGAGCCTGAACGGATGCGCATGCCATCTACTGTCCTGTCGAAATCTGCCTTTGTCGTTGGTATGGTAGCAGCCTTGGGCCTGGTCTTTGCATTTTGTGCGCCGGCGAGCGCCGCTGCTTCACCCGATATCAGCGCAAGCACGAGTCTGGACCACGGATTTCTCGGGCTCTACAACCTCGATTTCACGGGCGCGCAGAAGGATTTCACCGCATGGGAAACTCTGCATCCTGACGATCCGGTCGGTCCGGTCAGCGAGGCTGCCGGATGTCTTTTCTCGGAGTTCAACCGCCTGGGTGTGCTGGAGTCGCAGTTCTTCGAGAGTGACGACGCCTTCAGCGCGCGCGCGAAGCTTAATCCCGATCCCGCAGTGCACGACCGTTTTCAGAAGGCGCTCGACCGCGCCCAACAACTGGCTCGTACCCGCCTGAGTAAAGATGCTAAAGACCGGGACGCCCTCTTTGCCATGACTCTTGCCTCAGGCTTGCAGGCCGACTACGCGGCCTTGATCGAAAAGAAGAACCTGGCTTCCTTGCACTTCACCAAAGAGGCTTCTGTCTGGGCGCAGCAGCTTCTCGCTGTCTGCAACGATTGTTCCGATGTGCTGGTGGCGACGGGATTCAGCAAATATCTTATCGGCAGCATGACTGCGCCGATGCGCTGGCTCCTGCGCATGGGCGGATTGCCCGGCGACAAGCAGGGCGGCATCGATGACTTGAAGGTTACCGCCGAACATGGCCGCTATCTGAAACCTTTCGCGCGAATTCTGCTGGCCATTGCCTATGTGCGCGACAAAGATAAGACCCGTGCCCTCGAACTGCTTACCGCGCTGCGTACCCAGTTTCCCGGCAATACTTTGTTTCCCCGGGAGATTGCGCGTCTGACGCCCTCAGTAACGTCTACGCACTAAGTACGCCGCCTCATTCATCAGAAATTCACCCGTTTGTAACTGTGCTGTAACACAGTGCCAATAGAAACGAGCATATCGATTCTTAGGAGAAATCATCGCATGATGCGCAGACTCACCGTATGCGCCATTCTCACTCTGGCCCTCACCGCCTGCAACCGCTCCGAACAGCCGAAGCCGCCCCAGGCGGGGCTGAACGGCGCCGGCGCTACTTTCCCCAATCCCATGTACTCGAAGTGGTTCAGCGAATATCACAAGCTGCACCCGGATATCGAAATCAATTACCAGTCCATCGGCAGCGGCGGCGGCATCCGCCAGGTGACAGAAGCAACGGTCGATTTCGGCGCGAGCGACATGCCCATGACCGACGCGCAGCTCGCCGAAGCTCAAACCAAACTCAACACAAAAATACTCAACATCCCCACCGTGCTCGGTGCCGTTGTGCCCGCCTACAACGTCCCAGGAGTCACCGAGGAGGTGAAGTTCACTCCCGAGGCGCTGGCGGGAATTTTTCTGGGGAAAATTACCAAGTGGAATGACAAAGCCATCACCGCCGCAAATCCCGGTGTCAAATTTCCTGACAAGCCCATTATCGTGGTCCATCGTTCCGAAGGCAGTGGAACCACCTTCATCTGGACCGATTACCTCTCCAAGGTCAGCTCGGATTGGAAGAGCCAGGTCGGCAGCGGCACTGCCGTCAAGTGGCCCGTCGGACTCGGCGGAAAGGGTAACGAACAAGTGGCCGGGACGGTTCGTCAGGAAGATGGAGCAATCGGATACATCGAGCTCATTTATGCGCTGCAGAATAACATTACATTCGGCAGCGTTCGCAACGCCGATGGTGTTTTCCTGAAGGCATCGTTGGATGGCGTGACGGCCGCGGCCGCATCGGTTCCCAATCTTCCGCCAGATTTCCTATCCGATTTCCAGCTTCACCTACCTGCTGATTCCCGAGCAGTCGAAAGACCCGGCCAAAGGCAAGATCCTTGCGGATTTTCTAAACTGGATGGTTACCGATGGACAAAAGATGACGAATGCCCTAAGCTATTCGCCGCTGCCAGACAGCGTCGTGCAGAAGGTGAAGGAAGCCATTAAGCAGGTCAAGTAAGTCATTTAAAACAATGGTTATTTTCTAGTGGTCAGTGATCGGTTAAAGCCCTTCGTCGTTAGGTTTTTGCTGACCACCGACCACTGGTCACTGACCAACTCCTCCAGATGTTTTATAATTGCAATCAGCAGTTATTTTGGCGGCAGTGTTCGTACCCAGAACCGGATTCCCCCTTCGGCTGCAAAGAAACGAGTAAGACCCTCGCAGATGGCTCGCATTTCGCTGGAAAATCCTGAGTATTATCTCAACCGCGACACCTCCTGGCTCGCGTTCAACGGTCGTGTGCTCGAAGAAGCCGCGGACGAAGGCAACCCGCTTCTGGAGCGGCTGAAGTTCCTCGCCATCTCCGCCAGCAATCTGGATGAGTTCTTCGAGATTCGCGTGGCCGCCATGATGCAGCAGATCGAAGACGGCTACAACGAAGCTGGTCCCGATGGATTGACGTTAAGCGAGAAGCGCGACATTCTAGCTCGTCTCACCCACAAGTTCGTCGACCAGCAATATGAGTCCTGGAATACCCTGCACCCGGCTCTAGCCGAGCAAGGCGTCCGTATCCTCGGCTTGCACCAGTTGGACGCCGACGCCCGCCGCTTCGTCGATGAGTATTGCGAAAAAGAGTTGGATCCCCTGCTCACGCCGGTGACGGTTGATCCCACTCATCCCTTCCCGCGGGTAATCAATAAAGCGCTCTGCCTCGGATTTCTCTTGCGCCGGCGCCGCCGCTCCGCTCTCACGTATACCGGAGTGGTTTCGGTGCCCCGCGCATTGCCGCGTCTCGTTCGTCTTCCCTCAGACTCAACCACCGACTTCATCTTTCTCGCCGACCTGGTCGCCCACCACGCCCAGAACATGTATCACGGCTACGACATCGTTTCCTCAGCGCCATTCCGCGTCACCCGCAACAGCAATCTTTATCTGCAGGAAGAAGAAGCGCGCAATCTTCTCGAATCCGTGCGCACCGAGCTGCACAACCGTCGCAAAGGGGATGCGGTCCGCATGGAAATTGAGGCCGACGCCGATCCCGAAATTATCGACCGCCTGCGCACTGTTTTCGAACTCGATCCGTGGCAGGTTTTCCCGGTAAACGGTCCGGTCAATCTGTCGCGGCTGTTTAACGTCTACGAGCAAACGCCGCGCCCCGATCTCAAGTATCGCCCCTTCGCTCCGCGCGAATTGCGCCTTACCGCCAAGTCGCAGAATCTTTTTGAGGAACTTCGCCGGCACGACGTGTTGCTGCACCATCCCTTCGACTCGTACGACGCTGTGACGTCATTCATCGAGTCGGCGGCGGAGGATGAGCACGTCCTGTCGATCAAGCAAACCCTCTACCGCACCAGCGAGCATTCTTCGATTGTTCCTTCGCTCATGGATGCGGCCTCGCGCAAAGAAGTCACGGCGGTTGTCGAGTTGAAGGCGCGTTTCGACGAAGCCTCGAACATCCGCTGGGCGCGCGACATGGAAGATGCCGGCGTACAAGTGTTTCACGGACTCGTCGGCCTGAAGACGCATTGCAAGCTTTCGCTCCTGGTACGCCGCGATCCCGATGGCGTCCGCAGCTACGCTCACATCGGAACCGGAAACTACAATGCCACGACGGCGCGCATCTATACCGATCTCAGCCTGTTCACGGCGAATCCCGAGGTCACTCGTGCGGTGCATGACGTCTTCAGCTTCCTCACGGCCTATGCCGAGAACCCAAGCTACAGCCCGTTACTGGTAGCCCCGCTCGATCTCGCAGAAAAAGTCATTGCCTTAATCGACCGCGAGGCCGATCACGCACGCCAGGGCCGCCCCGGCCGCATTATCGCCAAGATGAACGCCCTGCTCGACAAGAACATGATTCAGGCTTTGTATCGTGCGTCTCAAGCCGGAGTGGAAATCGATCTCATCGTGCGCGGTATTTGCGCTCTGCGCCCAGGGGTGCGCGGCCTTAGCGACCGCATCCGCGTGCGCAGCATTGTAGGCCGTTTCCTCGAGCACAGCCGCATCTACTACTTCGGCAACGGAGACGACGAAGAAATCTACATCGGCAGCGCCGACCTGATGCCCCGCAATCTCTACGAGCGCGTCGAAGTTCTTGTGCCGCTGCGCGACGAATTCCTGCGCGAGCGCGTCCACCGCGAAATTCTCGATGCCTATCTCGCCGATAACCGCAAGGCCCGCATTCTTCTGCGCGATGCCACCTACATCCGCGCCTGGCAGCCCATGCACGGCAAACGCAATCGCAAACCGCCGTCAGGTGCAGCCGCCTTCAGCGCGCAGGATTATCTGATCAGCGTAGCCGAGGGCAAACAGCCTGCAGGTTTTGTTCTGCCGCAAATCCACGCTGGGAAGCGCAAAGCTCCCGCCGGAAGAGTACGATAACCTCCGATGATCATTTATTTTCTGCGTCACGCCAGCGCCGGCGAATCGCTCGTCAATCCTAAGAAGGACGAGAAGCGCGCTCTCGACAACGAAGGCATTGAGCAGTGCGGATACGTCGGCCGCGCACTGGCTGCCATCGAAGCGCAAGTGGACTGCATTGTTTCCAGCCCGCTCAAGCGCGCCACGCAGACCGCTTCCCTGGTCGGCAACGAAATGGGCTACGAAGGCAAGTTGCAGATCGAGACCGCGCTGCGTCCCGGAGCCACCTTCGCCGACTTCCGCCGCCTGCTCGAAAAATACGCGAAGCAGGAATCGATCATGGTCGTCGGACACAATCCGAACTTAAGCCAGTTCCTGGGCACAGTGATCAGTGAATCCGGCTGTGAAGCTTCGATCGACCTGAAAAAGGGCGCCGTCGCCCGCGTCGATATGCGCCGCAGCTCCGGCACGCTAATGTGGTGCCTGACCCCGAAAGCGCTGCGCACTCTCTACGCCGCCGCCGTAGAAAGTTCCCGCCCGAACACTTCGCGGAAGTAAGCGCAATCTTTCTCAATCGCCCACAGTTCTAGGTCCACTCCCATGCGCCGGCGCGGCACCAGCGTCAGCCAGATAGAAGCACCGCTCTGGCTGACCCGCACCTTCTGCACAGCACGGCTTCGCCCCAGGTTCAGGGCGCGAGCCAACCGCAGCAGCAGAATCGCTTTCTGCACGCTCGCGCGGTCCGCAGGGTCAAGAGCTTTCATCGGAGCTTCTTCCGTGGAAGGCCGCGACTTCCCAAGATAGCGCGCGATAGCCGCGATAATCCGCCGCTGTTGCGGTGTGTAACCAAGAATCTCCGAGTTTGCAATGATGTAGTAAGTGTGCCGGTGATGGGCGTTGCGGTTAACGTAGTCTCCCACCTCGTAAAGCATCGCAGCTGCCGAGAGCCACTCGCGGAATTCCGGAGCCAGTCCGTGCACCGAACGTAGCGCCGAAAATAAAAACATCGCGGAGTCGCGCACATCCAGCGCATGCCCCATGTCCACGTGATAGTGATCCACCGCTCGCGTTATCGACTCCCAACGTTCCGATTCAATCTGTTTTCCCGAGCGCGTGCTGCGGTCATGTTCCGCCGCCATCTGCGCCAGCAAACCGTCGCGCAACCCGAGCGATGAATAACGAAAACCCTTAAGATGGCAGCGCTCGAGCAGTTCGTGGTAAACGATCGCCCCGGCGACAATAATTTCCGCCCGTCGCGGCCCGATGCCTTCAATCTGGCGCCGCTCCGCCACCGGCACGCGTTCCAGTTGCTTGGCCAGTCGCGTCAACTCTGCGCGTGACACCACCAGCCGCTGCCGGGTGCCATTTTTTCGGAGATGGCTCGCCGCGGCCGCCAGCGCAGCAGCTGTCCCAGACGTAGCAATCACATTCTTTACTTTTGCCGCCACCACACGCGGAGCAATGCGGTTCACTTCGCGCGCCACAAAACCTTGCAACCGTTTCAGTTCGCCCTTGCGCGGAGGATCATGGCTAAGAAATTCATCCGTAAGACGAACCGCGCCCAGCGGCAAACTAACCATGTCGCGAATGTGCCCGCGCCCGGAAACCGTCAGCTCGCAGCTTCCTCCTCCCAGGTCCATCATCAATGTGGGCGCGCTGTTTATACGGAGATTCGAGATCAGTCCCAGATGAATCAGCCGTGCTTCTTCCAATCCGGAAATAATCTCGACCTTCCATCCCGTCGCCGAGCGCACCCACTCCAGAAAAGCTTGAGAATTGCGCGCGTCGCGGAGAGCGCTGGTCGCAACCACTCGCACCGGATCCGTGACCACCTGCTGCGTAGCGCGATGAAAGCGCCGCAACACCTTCACCGTTTCGGCCATCGACGCAGGAGTCAAAAACCCAGATCGAAACACGCCCTCGCCCAGGCGCGTAACCTCGCGGTCTTCATGGATGGAACGAAGCCGGCCGCGCGTAAGCCGCGCGATCTTCAGCCGGACAGAATTGGATCCGATATCAACCGCAGCAAAGGTCGGCATGAGGCAAGGCCAACAGTTTACATGCCAACGCTCACGCGGTCATCCACTCTTCGCGTCCTCCGCGGAAGTTCTCAGCGTTCTCCGCGATTTAAGCTTTTTTTATGCGAGTAAGCATGCAAAATCTGAAATCGCGGAGCACGCGGAGAAAGACCGCGGAGAAGAAACGCTGAGAAAGATTGGATCAGGTTTTAAGCAGCAGCGGAAGGCCGCCTCGTCGACGCAACTGCGCGAGTCTCTCCTTGAGCCGCGGCCGTCGGCTTGGCGCCGCCACGCGTTCCACGCATCCGCGACAGCACCGCAACCGCATGCCGAAATTTCGCTCCGGTCACATTATGCAGTTCCGCGACCAGAGACGACTCGCGCACCTCGCCAAGATGTTCGCTAGCCGTCTGCGTCAGTGTGAGCCAGTCATGCCAGTCGCCCACCGCGTCCTGCAATAGCTTCAGTTCGGCGATAAACTGCTCGGCTTCCGCAGACGGCTCCGCGAATTCAGCCGCGTATCGCGCCCGCTTGGTCAGGATGCGATATTGATGCAGAAGAGGCTCGGTAATCGGTGCGTCCTCGCGGTTAATCCTATCCAGCATTCCTCTTGCGACTGCCAGAGGGTCGAGGCTCGTTTCGGGATTAAAATTCCTGCTGGCACGCTTCAGCCGCTTACGAATCTCTCTGACAACATCCTCCGCAACCGCTTTGTGCAACTTCTTTTCCTGCCGTTCGCGGAGTTCGATCAGAAGGTTTACCAGTTGCGTCTTCCGCCGCGGCTCGCCCGGCATCTTCAATGCGCGTAGAGCCGCCAACTGTACATCCAGATCGCGCACCTTGCCGGCGCGCTTGCGGATTTTTCCCAACATCTTCAGCAACTTTTTCTGGCTGCGCCCCAACTTCGGAGAAAGTTCACCCAGCAGTATCTGCAACCGCCGCGTGCCTGTGCGAAAGCGGTGAACATTCTCTGCCTGCGGTTTCGAGGAAAGCTTGACCAAGTCCTGCTCAAGCTTCTGAAACACAATGCGGCTGCGCTTGGGCGCGATCGGCATAAGGAAAAAAGGACAATCGAACCGGGGAGATGAAAATACAGCCTTACCCCGGAAAAGGCAATCCAAAAACCTACGCCATTTTAACACCCTGTTAACAGGATTCTGTTAGGGTGAAACGGAATGGCAATTCCCGCCTTACCTCGGCCCGATATGCCTGCCCCGCAACCTGTTGAAGCGACGAAGGTTAGTGGCCTCCCTCCGACAGGGCGAGAGGCCGCGCCCCTTCTCCGTGGAACCAGCGGCGAAACCGGCGACCGCATCTTCAAATCCGCCATGCTGGTTTGCGGTCTGGCCGTACTCGCGATCCTGGTACTGATTGTCTACGAATTGATGTTGCGCTCAGGACCCTCCTGGCATGCCTTTGGATTCAAGTTCTTTGCCGGGCACGACTGGGATCC
>JBEKJF010000034.1:0-21056 GCA_050011375.1 Candidatus Sulfotelmatobacter sp. | reverse complement strand
GAAATCTGGTGTCGCGGCTGCTTAGAATTATTTCCACCGTATGACAGCGAATCTCGGTGGCCATAACATACCAGTGCAGCTCTGCCACGGGAGACCAATATGCAAAGAAGGTGAAGGGGCGGCCGGCGATCTGGGTAGGCGTAGGCGGCATTTCCACTTTGTAGTCAGCTTGAAGATGATCTTTGGAATAATTAATGAGATCGAGCGCGTTCGACCCTGGGAGTGGATTGAAGAACATGTCCTGAGCGGTGACCAGCATCGTGGCGCGAGCCCCTTTGAAGGTGTCGATCGGCCTGAGTTGCGCGAGCACGTAACGGCCGCTATCCGACGGTGGCGGTCCTTTATATTTCTCTTCCCACTCGGGAGGCAGAGCGTAAGTCATTCCAAAATACTGATCGGTGAAAACATTGTTCGTTGTGCTTCCACCCTCGGGCACGGGAGTCACGGAATCACTCGCGCTCGACCACGCGCCTTTTACCAGAATCACTCCCGTAGGCACTTTCGTAGCGGACGGCGATACGTTATCGGAGAAGTCGCCGCCGTTTCTGGGAGGGTTGGGCGGCTTGGTGTTTTGACCCCAAGCGAGCAGTGGTAGCACAACCGCGGGTATGAGTGCGGAACGTCGGAATCCTGAAAGCATGTTCCTCCTTGGAAAGTTGCGTAGCTCAAATCATGGCACCTCAAATGAACACAATCAGAAAATGTGTCGTCCCGAGCAAAGCGAGGGATCTTGGTGTTTGCTCGCCGTGGCACTACCGGTAGCGCAGGCAAGAACCAAGATCCCTCGCTCCGCTCGGGATGACAAGCCGAGGGGAAGGGCGCGGGCTTCAGGCGCCGGGCTTCGGCAACGCTGGAACGAAAGCCGAAGGCCTGACAGCCGAAGCCCGAAGCCCAAAGCCCAACAGCCGAAGCCCGAAGCCCAAAGCCCAAAGCCCGAAAGCCGCCTTACTAATTACAGAGAACGCAGGAAATCTAATATGTCCTGCTGCTGCGTGGTTGAGAGTTCGAAGAACTGCTCCTCCACCGTGGTGGCTTCGCTGCTGTGGCTGGCGTGGTCCTGAATCGCAGTGACCAGGTTTGTAGTGCGGCCATCATGCAGCAGGAAGATTCGCTGTCCCAGGCCCCACAAGGGAGCGGTGCGGAACTGGCTGCCGCCCGCGCTGCCCTGCGAAACGTTGTCGGCCAACAAAGTGCCCATGTTATGGATCTCAATATCGGAGTAAGCATTAACCGCAACCTTGCTTAACGATGAAGTAAAACCCGACGGCTGAGTTGTACCTGGAGTCGGGTTGTGGCATACCGAGCAACCGGTAGAGACGAACAAAGAGGCGCCCGTGGAAATTGTGCTCGAGGACACGGTCTGTCCATTCAGCACAACGCTGCCGGTTGGCGGCGGAGCCAGGAACCGCATGAAGTTCGCGAACGCCGATACGTCATCGAGCACCGCTGAATTCGGCGTCGCGGCAGGGTTCGACGTGTCCTCCGGATAACCTGCCCCGCCGAGGTTCAGGCAGGTCGATACCAAGCCAGTGTCGCCGGTTCCGCCCTGACCATCTTCGCCGGGCAATGGGCGGTCTTGTGGAAAGAGCTCATTGCTGATTCCCATCTCCACGTTGTAAGCCTCGCCGGCAAAGATGTGGAGCGACTTGTTCTGCGCCTTCCAGCCAAAGCGGCTGATGGTGCCGTCGTTGCCGTTGTGATTGAACGTGCCGGAGACGCCAACGTTGTTGTTGAGATTGTTCACCTGGTTGTTCAATAAAGTCGAGTCGTCGAGGTTCTCGATCAGGCCTGCGCCAAATACCGGCGTCGGGATGCGGAAGATGATGTTGTTCTCCGACACCGCAGTGGCGAAGCTGGGCTGCGGCAGCGCGGTGGCGCTGGTGCAGGCGCCGGCATCAGAGCGGCCCGTGACCGTGAACAGGGTTTCCACTCCCCCATTCGGAGAGTTGAGGTTGACCGAACCGTTTGTGTTGAAGAAATACGGGAACCGCGCTTCCAGGGTAGGGCCGGTCGCAGTGATAAACGACGGCATGGTGTTGCCCGGGGCGACCCCGTTGCTGGTGAACAGGAATTGAGGGTTGGTGGCTGCGCCGGTTCCGCCGACGGCAGGTTGCGCGTGGCAGGAGCTGCACTGATTTGAGTTGAAACGTGGTCCGAGGCCGTTGTTGCCTGAGGAGTTGCCGGAAACGGACTCCACGGTTTCGAACCGAGACTGGCCGTCGGTGAAGAAAGAAAGTATGCCCGACGGACTGTTCGACAATACCGAAGAAAGTGCTGCGCCGGCGCCGCGGTTGGCGCTCTGAACTCCAGGATCGGTTTGAGCAAATGCCATTCCGGCAAGGAATAGCACCGCCACGGTCAATAACGCTGCGAGCTTAGCTGTGTTGATCACGATTCCTCCTTCAGAGGTGTCTTCGCTGCATGCGATGGGTCGCCAATTCAAGACCCTGGTTGAGACGACCGGGGACCGAAGATCCCGGGGGAGGGGATGGAGGGAATGGGATGTAACCTTCTCGCCAGAGGCGAGAAGTTCGTTGAGCGTAGCAAGGCTCCTCCTTATTCGACGTGAATCACGGCCAGGGACTGCAATGGCGCGGACATGCACACGACGTATCCGGACAGTGGATGCAGGGTTGTCCGAAAATTAGTGCGCGCACGTTAGCAGAGGTCGCACGAAAAAGATAAGAAAAATGTTAGTTGTTACGGAGTTGTAACAGAGACAGCCACGGGAATGCTGCGAATCGTTATCCGTTTGTTAGAGATGCAGGAAGATTCAGAGGAGGTCTGTGCGCTTACGCAGAGACGCAAAAGAGGAACTTAATTTTCCGAAACCCGAAATTGAAGTTTGCGATTCCTCCAATTGCGAATCGCCTCCGGCCGGATATTCTAGCGGATGAACTTGTAGTCGACGATAGAGGCAGCCAGGGTGCTGACGCTCTCCTCTGTCTCTGGATCTTCCTTATCTTGACTTGGGGCTTTTTTGCCCTGGGGATCTCCACAACGAATCACGCGACCCTGGCAGAGTACGTTGCGATTCTTCTGGCCCGAGATCTCTTCGGGCATCTCAAACACCATCTCGACGAGAGCATTTACCGGCAGCGGTTGCGGCCCCTGAAATAACAATCCGGTCTGGCTTAGGTTTTCGATCGTGCCCTCATACCAGGCACTCGTGCGGTTAACGCGATAGCGAAGCGCCGTGTCGAGCTTGAGGCGACGGGCGCGTGGGGTCCAGGACGGCCGTTTCTCACGAGTGTGGCTGCGCCGGACGACTGTGTCGGGCTTGGCATGTTCCACGCGGCTAGTGCGGCGCATGGTTGTCCAGTCGTAGGTGTATTCGGCTGCGCACAATAGGCAGACCTGGTAGTAATCTCCGTCACTGCCGCGCCGAGGCCAGGAAAACTCGTGGGAGCAGCGCCCGAGCATAAGGACATCCATGAGCTTCTGGGGCATGATGGTTACGTTCGGACCTTGGGGAAGCATCCGAAGCTCCATCATCTCCCGGAACAGGGGTCTTGGGTAGTTACTTCTGTGTGGGTGGCGGAATGAACCTGCAGATAAACCGAGTTGGCACAGTTACTTACGCCGGAAAAAGTTCTGAGGGCGGAAAGATTGGGTGCGCCTAAGGCCCTCCACCAGGCCAAAGTGTATGATCGCCGAATGGCTGGCTCGCCCGAGGTCACCGCCTTTATCCTCGCTGGTGGCAAGAGCACGCGTATGGGGACAGATAAAGCATTCGTCGAATACGATGGCCGCACGCTGCTGGCGCGGGCGCTCGATTTGGCGCGTTCGGTTACGCCGGATGTGCGCATCGTGGGTGGCGCGGAAAAATTTGCGCCGTTTGCCCCGGTGGTAGAAGATATATTTCGCGAGTGCGGGCCGCTCGGCGGAATTCATGCGGCGTTGCGGTCTTCGTTGACCGAACTGAATGTGATGCTCGCCGTGGACACTCCATTGGTCTCGTGGGCGCTTTTGCAGTATTTAATCAGCCAGGCGTGCGCAACGCCGCATGCGATTGTGGTTGTTCCGGAGAGCGAAGGGCGCAGGCAGCCCTTGTGCGCGGTATACCAGCGCGAATTTGCCGAGGCCGCGGAAAATGCATTGCGTTCTGGACAAAATCGAATCGATCGATTGTTCGATCTAATCGAAACCAGGACTATCACGGAAGAAGAACTAAACGTCGCCGGATTTTCTTCCGGCATCTTTCGCAACCTGAACACGCCCGAGGAATTAAAAACTGAGAAGGGAAGAGCTTAGGGGCTAAAGTAATTCGAGAGCAGATCATGCCCGATCCCGCGCAGCAGCCTTACATCGAGTTCCGCGAAGTCTCGAAGAGTTTCGGCGACAACGCTGTGCTCAATCGCGTTAGTTTCAACGTCATGCCGGGCGAGACCGTTTGCATTCTGGGGCGAAGCGGCGTGGGCAAATCAGTTTCTCTGCAACTGCTCATGGGTTTTCTCAAGGCGGATTCCGGCCGTGTCATCGTCGCCGGCGAAGATGTTACGGACTTTACCGAGCACCAGATGGAAGCGGTGCGAAAAAAAGTCACCATGGTTTTTCAGAATGGAGCGCTGTTTGATTCGCTTACTGTCGGAGAAAATGTGGCGTTTCCGTTGCGCGAAAACGGCGGCCTGTCTGACGACCAGATCGCCGAGATCGTCGAGGGCTTGTTGAAGATGGTGGGAGTGCAGGAGATGCGCGATCTGCTCCCATCGGATCTGTCGACGGGAATGAAGCGCTCGGTAGCGATTGCGCGAGCGCTGGCAGCGCGGCCGGAGTGCGTTCTCTACGACGAACCGACCACCATGGTCGATCCGTTAATGGCGCAACTATTGGGCGATCTCATCGGGCGGCTCAAACTGCAACTGAATCTGACCAGCATCGTAGTCACGCACGACATGCGTCTCGCCAAGAAGCTGGCGGATCGGATAGTTTTCTTGTACGAAGGAAAGGCGATTTTCTTCGGGACGTATGAGGAGATGGAAAAATCCACGGAACCGATTGTGCAGGAATTTCTGGAACTCGACGAACTCAAGATCGAAACTTGTTAACGGCAGTGGTCGGTGATCAGTGGTCAGTGGTCAGTTAACCCGGCCTCCGTTTGCCGTTTGTAGCCGCTGCACGCGAAAACTGGAAGCCGCGGATATTTTGGAAACCTCGGATCGGTGAACGAGAGTTGGCATTGCAGAAACGTTGACGCGCGGTCGGATGTAATTTGCCGGGCGTGGGTGCAGTCGGCGCAAAGGCCGGCATCGCGTGCAGAGAGTGTTCGCGAAGAGTTCGCGGCTTTGCCGCTCTGCAGATTCATGAAGTCGCGCCCTGACAAACGAAGCCTAATTCACTGACCACGGACCACTGACCACTGCTCTCAGAACCCTTGCCGCACCAGTTCTTCCACGGTGAGCGTACTCTCGGCTGCTTCGTGGGTCATCATCTTCTCGACGTACTTGGCAATCAAATCAGCTTCAAGATTGACGGCATCGCCCGGCTGAAGCGAGTTGAGATTCGTCATTTCCACGGTGTGAGGAATGATGGCGACCGTGCAGATTCTATCTTCCAGCGTCGCTACTGTGAGACTGATGCCCTCGATGCAGACCGAGCCCTTGTAGACGGTGTACTTCTCCACATCGCGGGGCAACTCGATGCGTAGCCAGAAGTTTTCCGAGTCGGCGATGCGCTCAAGAGCAACGAGCTTGCCGACGCCATCCACGTGGCCTTGCACAATGTGCCCGCCAAAGCGGCCATCGGCTTTCATCGGCAGTTCCAGGTTGACCTGAGCGCCTTCGTGCATGCGAGAGAACGATGTTCGTGCCCAGGTTTCAGGAGCCAAATCGGCGCTGAACGAGCCTGGTTTGATGTCGAGCGCAGTCAGGCAAACTCCGCTTACCGAGACGCTGTCGCCTGCTTTTAGTTCTTTGGGTGCATTCTTGGATGTAATGGTGATGCGGCGATTCTCGCCGTGTTGTTCGATGCGGGCAACACGACCAACTTCTTCAATGATGCCGGTAAACATGAGGGCCTCGATGGGAACTTAATATCATAAGCCTATTGCGGAAAAAGCAGCAGTTAGCAATTAGCAGTTGGCGAATTGCCAATTGCTGACTGCTAATTGCTGAGTCCGTGGCAGACTTTCACTCTTCATATGGATCGCGCAGATATCCTTCTACGGCAAAGTCGTCTCCGAAGCGATGCAACTGAACATGCTCAATTTGCAAAGACTTCTCCAATTCGCGGAAGCCGGCGCCTGAGGCGAAGGGAACCGATCCCTCGCGCGCCATGATATTCGGCGCGTAATACAGGAAAACTTTGTCGACTGCTCCGGAGGCGAGCGCCATTCCGTTCACGGTCGATCCACCTTCGATCATCACGCTGGTGATTTCGAGTTCCCCCAGACGGTGCAGGACTGCCTGAATGTCGGGGCGGCCGTTCGGGGCTGCCGATGGAAGCTGCTCCACTTGAATGCCGCGCCCTGCCAGTTCCTTCTTTTTCTTTTCGTCGCCGCAAGAATACAGGACCAGCACGTCATTCGCAGCGCTTTGGACTGCGCGCGAGTTCAAGGGCAGTCGGAGATGCGAATCCAGAATCACGCGCAGCAACGGACGCCGCCGCGGATTGCCGCTCCGATCGGTGAGCAGCGGATCGTCGGCCAGGATCGTTCCCACTCCGACCATGATGGCATCGCTCTGATGCCGCTGCTGCTGGACGTGCGTGCGCGCGGCCTCGCCGGTAATCCATCCGCCGGCGGGAGTTCCGGCCACGCGCCTCGAACCCGCGGCTGGCGGTGGTGCGATCTTGCCATCGAGCGTCATCGCGGACTTCAGCGTCACCAGCGGGAGTCCGCGGCGAATGTAGCGAGCGAAAGCCTCGTTGAGAAGGCGGGCCTCGGCTCCGAGTCCGCCAACTTCCAGGTGAACACCCGCGGCGCGCAACTTCTCAAAGCCTCGTCCGCTCACTTTAGGATTGGGATCGGGCATGGACGCGACCACGCGACGAATTCCGGCGGCGATCAAGGCGTCAGTGCATGGGGGCGTGCGGCCCTGATGCGAGTGTGGTTCGAGATTAATGTAAAGCGTGCCACCGCGAGCCTTCTCGCCAGCTTGTTCGAGCGCGCTCACTTCGGCGTGCTTTACGCCATCGTAGGTATAAACTCCCGTGCCCACGATGTTTTCGTGCGCGTCGACGATCACGGCGCCGACATATGGATTGGGCGAAGCCAATCCGATGCCTTGGCGCGCGAGGTCAAGTGCGCGGTGCAGAAACTGCTCGTCAGTGGAGTGGTCGGGCATTCTGCATGAACACAAGGCAAATCCACCACGGAGTCACGGAGAAGATCAGCTGCCTTAAGGGTTTCTCCGTGGCTCCGTGTCTCCGTGGTGATACAGGTTTTATTCAAACAGCGAATCTACAAATTCTTTTGGATCGAACGGAAGCAGATCGCCCACCTTCTCGCCCACTCCAACAAATCGCACGGGCAAACCCAGTTCGCGCGAGATCGCGACCACCACTCCGCCTTTTGCGGTGCCATCGAGCTTGCTGAGCACGATACCAGTTACGCCCGCCGACTGCGTAAACTGGCGCGCCTGCTGCAATCCATTTTGCCCGGTAGTGGCGTCCATCACCAGCAGCGTTTCGTGAGGAGCCCCGGGAATAATGCGCTGGGCGGTGCGGCGCATTTTATCCAGCTCTGACATAAGGCTGGTCTTGGTGTGGAGGCGGCCCGCCGTGTCAACGATCACATAGTCCGTCTTCCTTGCGGTCGCCGCTTGCAGCGCGTCGAACAGAACGGCCGAGGGATCTCCGCCGGGCTTGGTCTTGATGACTTCGGTGCCCGTGCGCTGTCCCCAGATTTCGAGTTGATCAATCGCGGCCGCGCGGAAAGTATCGGCCGCGCACAGCAGCACACTCTTGCCCTGCGCACGAAATACCTGCGACAGCTTGCCGATCGTGGTTGTTTTGCCAGTACCGTTCACTCCGACAACCAGAATTACTTCGGGCGTTCCTGATACTCGTTGAACGGGTCTAGTATTTGCCGCATTCAAAATAGCCAGCAACTCTTCTTTAAGCAGCCGCTTCAACTCTTGCACATCCTTGATCTGTTTGCGATCAGCTTTGTCGCGCAGCTTGCCCAGCACTTCCTGTGTGGTCGTCGAGCCGAGGTCGGCTCCGATCAGCGTAGCTTCCAGATCGTCGAGCGTGTTGCGGTCGATTTCCTTGCCGAAAGAAACGACTTCTTCAATGCGCTCGGCAAGGTTCTCGCGCGTGCGCGTAACCGCCTGCTTCATGCGCTCGAAGAGTCCAGTTTTCTTTTCTTCGGTACTGCCGAACAGAGTTTGAATCATGAGGGTCCTGCTTGATTATAGCGGTCGCGCATCAGGACTGAGTACCCAGTACCTAGTACCCAGAAAATGCAATAACGGGGATTTAGCGAGAAAGTGCGCAGGGAACTGTTGCTCGGTACTAGGTACTAGGTACTGGGGTTAAACGCGCGTTCTTTCCAGGCCGCCGGCTTCGGCAGCTTGTGTTGCAGGAATGGGCGCAGGCAAGGGGACGTCAACATTTCCGCGGGCGGCTGCATCCGGCGACACCGTCCGCTTGATTGCGATGCTGCGCTGAATGCGAATCTCGCCTCGTCCGTAAGCCGCCACTAGCGCCGCCACCGGCCCGGGATCAAGACGTTTGCCGGCGAGACTGTGGATGATTTTTAACGCTTCTTCCGGCGGATACGCGTGTTGGTAAGGACGATTGGTGGTCAGAGCATCGAATGTGTCGGCTACCGCAATCACGCGTGCCAGCAGCGGGATTTGATCTCCTTGAAGGCCGTAAGGGTAGCCGCGCCCGTCGAGAGCTTCGTGATGAAGTTCAATACCGGGCAGCATTTCTGCAAGCTGAACTACCGGCCTCAGGATATTGGCGCCCTTTGTGGTGTGGGTCTTCATGACCTCAAATTCTTCAGAAGTCAGCGCGCCCGGCTTCTTGAGGATGCGGTCTTCGATACCGATCTTGCCCACGTCGTGGAGTTGTGCGGAAATCTGCAGCGTCTCCATAAAGGTAGGTGACAAGTTCAGTTCTTTGCCGATCAGGAGCGAGTAGCGCGTTACACGGTCAGAGTGGCCGCGAGTATAGGGATCCTTCTCGTCGACGGCGCCGGCCAGCATCTGAATGGAGCCGAGAAACAGAGCGCGATTCTCGTCGGCGGCCCGCTTCAAATCCTCAACGAACTGTTCAAGATCCTGCGACATCGCATTAAAAGTCTCAGCCAACTCGCCGATTTCAGTGTGGCTGGCGAGGTGAACCCGCTGCGAAAAGTCGCCGCGTGCCAAAGCGCGGCTGGATTGAGTAAGGATTTGCAAGGGATTCGTGATTCTACGCGCCGCGAAGATGCTTACCCCGATGCTCAACAGCACGGCCAGCAGCGCCAGCAGGCGCGCTTTGCTCTGCATTTCCGTGACGTCGCGGTAAGCTTCCAACTGCGGTTTCTGCACCACGACCGCCCAATCAAGCGCGGTCACCGGGCTGTAAGTGCCGAGCATCTCAACATTGTTCTTGCCCTCCTGGACGGCAAACTCTTTCGTGGCGGCGACTTGTGCCTTATTCGATTCGTCCACAAAGTTGCGGACGATCTCAAGGTTCTTCATGTCCTGTCCAGTTACATACTGCGGAGTGCCCGCGGCCACGAGCCGGCCCTGGGCATCGACAACATACGGAGTCAGGCCGCCACGGGTTGCCTCCTGAAGCCGTTGAATCAGAAATCGCAAATCTACGACCGCGCCCACCATCCCCAAAAAACGTCCACCGTAACTTACAGGACTGCTCACCAGTACAACCGTCCTCGCGTTCTTTCCATCCTCTACCTGAAGCGCCTGCCCGTTGTAGGCGCGGCCATCCCGGGCTGCGTCAAAAGCGTGCTGCAACTCCCGCTGCAGGAAGGCATCCGGAGCGATGCGTCCGGCTGAAACGCCCTTCGCTTCAGAGTTGAGCAGAGTGGCGTAAGCCAGCTCGTCGGAGGAAGAAACAAAGTTTTCCAGCAAGGCACGCAACTCCGGCGCCTGAATGTTCTTTCCGCCAATGTCGCCACCGCTCGCAACTTGAATCGCCGAGGAAAGATTGGCCAACATCATCCGTAGAGAGTGCTCGTGCTGCGAAAGATCGTCGGCCAGAGACCGCGTGACCGTGTTCTGCAGCAGCATTTCGTTGGTCTTCAGCCGGTCCCGGTTAATCTTCTCCACTTGCGAGGAATAAAAATACATGGGGACGATGCTGATAACCAGCAGCACGCCGAGGATTAAATACAAAATGGGCACGCGCGCCGGATTGAGGGCCTTGGCAGGCAAATCGCTCCTCTGGCTCGTTTCGGGGGGGCCGTCGATCGAAGTGGCGGCGGAGTTCACGGGTATCTATAGAATTCTAATCGGGCAATGAGTGCGCAGAGGAAGAAAACCGCTGCTTTGCCATTACCAAAGTACCAGCGAAAGTGGGCGTCTGGCGCGGGTTGGCAACGAAACCACACTTGACGCCAGCTGGCAGTTCGCGTGATTTATGTCCTGAGCGCTTCGCTTTTGCTGCTGCGGGTCATCAGTTCGTAGATCGCTTCGCGCGGAGATTTGCCCTCGTGCAGAATGGCGTGCATTTGTTCGGTGATTGGCATTTCGACGCCGCGCTCACGCGCCAGGCCAACCGCCGCCGTGGTGGTAAAGATCCCTTCCGCGACCGCGCCATGCATCCCAGCGAGAATTTCCGGGAGCTTTCGCCCCCGGCCAAGCTCCGCACCCACGCTGCGATTCCGCGAAAGGCCGCCCGTGCAAGTCAGCACAAGATCGCCTAGGCCGGCGAGCCCGGCCATGGTTTCTGCCTTGCCGCCGCAAGCCACGACTAGTCGCGTCATCTCCGCCAGGCCGCGCGTGATGAGTGCTGCCACAGAATTGTGTCCTAAGCCGAGACCCGCGCTGACCCCGGCGGCGATCGCGATTGTATTTTTCAGCGCTCCGCCCAGTTCCACGCCCACGGGATCTTCATTGGTATAAATGCGAAAGCTGGCGTGACTGAATTCCTGCTGAACCGTGCGCGCGAGTTCTTCATCTTGTGACGCGACGGCGATTGCCGTTGGATCGCCGCGCGCGGCTTCCAGAGCGAACGAGGGGCCGCTGAGCGCGCCAATCCGCAGCGGTGGCCTGTCACCGCGGTTGCAAACCTGCGCAATCACCTCGGTCATGCGCAGCAGGGAATCTTCTTCCAGACCTTTGGTTGCGCTCACGATCATTGTTTCGGCGTGCAGATGCGGCCGCATCCGCTCAAACAGGCGGCGGCAATGTTGCGAGGGCATCACGCTCACCACAATAGAGGCCCCCTCAAGCGCTTCCGCAAGATCATTGCAGGGTGTCACGCATGCCGGAATAGTCTGGCCGGGAAGAAACTTGTCATTCACGCGCCGCTGAGCGATCGATTCGCAGACTTCTTTCTCGTGCGCCCACAGCCGCACCTGATGAGTTTCTTTGCGTCCCAGAACAATCGACAGCGCCGTGCCCCAGGCTCCCGCACCGATGATCGCGATATTGCTCATGCGCGCTTCGCTCCCACGCGGTTTTCCGTGCCGGCCAATATGCGGCGGATGTTCTCGTGATGCTTAACGACGATGAGCAGGGAAGTGGTGGTAATCATCGACAGTATCAGAGATGTGTGACCCCACGGATACACTGCGAAAACGAGAAATGGGAAAGAGGCGACAGCGAGAATTGAGCCCAGCGACACGTAGCGAAAGATAATCACGACTCCGATAAAAATCGCCGCCGCGACCAGCACTGCTGTTGGAGCGACTATCGCGAATGACCCCAACGCGGTGGCCACTCCCTTGCCTCCGTGAAATCTCAACCATACCGGGAACATGTGACCGAGCACCGCGAATAAAGCCGCCAATGACATGGGCACAAAAGGTAGAACGTCGATAGCGCCCGTTCGAAGCCCCATCCGAATCCATAAGAAATATGACAAGAGCGCCGCGGTCGTTCCTTTGAGGGCATCGAGCAACAGCGTCGCGATTCCGAGCACTGGCGATGTGCGGGAGACATTCGTCGCTCCGATATTTCCGCTGCCGCTTTGGCGCACATCTTCACCGCGGAAGATGAGTACCAGCAAATATCCAAAGGGAATCGAACCCAGCAGGTAGCTTGATGCGGCGATGACTATGAGTGTTGACAAGTGCGTGTAAGATTCTTCTCGCCGGGCTAACGCAGACCAAATTCCGCAAGCTTCGTATATTTTGAGCCGCTGGGAGAAAGCTGGCTCTGATAAAGAAAAAACTCACGGACCGTCATGGTACCAAACTCCGGCGCGGGCAGAGTTGCAAGTTTTTCTTGCAGGCGATGAAACTTGCGGTTCGGGCGATCCGCTTTCTGCCTGCGTGGCGATCCCGAACTGCCGCCTCGTGCCAGCGTAAGGTGCGGTGTGAAAGCATGCTGCTCTTTCGGAATGTCGAGCGAGGCCAACCGGTCATCCACCTGAGTAGCCAAAGAAGACAGCGTCGGTCGGGCTTCAATTCCGATCCAGAAGACTCGCGTTGCCCGCGCAGTCGGAAAGAATCCATAACCGCGAAAGTTCATTTCAAAACTTTCAGCCGCAAATGATTCCAGTGCATACCTGATTTTGCTTACGTCTTCCGCAGGTTGTTCGCCGATGAATTTCAACGTGACGTGCAGCGATTCGGGCCGAGCCCAGCGCGCATCGGGAGCAAATTCGCGCACGCCGTCGAGAAAACGAGCGATTCGACTGCGGATAGCGTCGTCAATGTCGAGAGCAACGAAAAGGCGCATAGGAACTACTAGCTTCTAGTTGAAAGCATTTTGCTTTCTTGGGTTAGCTAGTGGCTAGAAGCTAGCAGCTAGAAGCTTCTCTTCACATTAACTTCCGACGCACCATATCGAGCGCCAATGTCGTTGCAAACCAGCGAATGCGTTTACGGTCGCCGGGGAAGTTCCGCTCAATCACTTCCGTGCCACCGGTGCTGGCTAAGGCGTGAAATACCAATCCTACAGGCTTCTCCGGCGTTCCTCCGCTGGGCCCGGCCACGCCCGTGATGCCAATCCCAAGCGTGGCCTCGCAGCGATAGCGTATGCCTTCTGCCAGCGCCGCCGCCACTTCGCGGCTGACCGCGCCGTGGCGTTCGATCATGTCGGCCGGCACTCCCGCAAGTTCGGTCTTGACCGCATCCGCATAGACGATCGCACCGCCGGCAAAATAACGCGAACTGCCGCCGACCGAAGTAATGCGTTCGCCAAGCAGACCCCCCGTGCATGATTCCGCAACGGCCAGCGTGGCGTTTCGCATCTGCAGCCAGTAACCTACGATTTGCTCGAGCGACTCGCCGTTCCGCGAGTACACCGCATCGTCGAGTTCTTCTTCGACCGCGTCAGCCGCTTCATCCACGCGCGCCTGCGCCGCTTCCATAGTCTCGGCGCGCGATTTGAAATGCAATTGGATCTCACCCGCTCCCGCGAGAATCGTGGTCTGCACATCGGTAAAGCGCTTGTAGATGGGCGCCACGCGGGCATCCACATGAGATTCGCCGAGCATCGCTACCTTTAATACGCGGGTTGCCAAAAACGCCGGAGGCAACTTCGCACGCAGCCGCTCGCGGCACTCCGCCTCAAACAAAGCCTTCAACTCGTGCGGAGGCCCCGGCAGCAGGATGACAATACGCTCGCGTCCATCGAACTTGCCGCTCAGCCACTGGCCCGGCGCAGTGCCATTCGGATTAGGCAGCACCACCGCGCCCTCGAGCACATCCGCCTGCTTGGCATTGTTGGCAGACATTTTCCAGCCGCGCGCGGCAAAACGCCGCTCAATCCCGGCAAGAACATCTTCATCCCGGTGCAATGAAAGTCCCAAAGCTTCGGCTACGGCTTCACGCGTGAGGTCATCTTCGGTGGGACCAAGGCCGCCGCTGAAAATCACTATCTCCGACCGAAACAGCGCATGTTGCGCGGCCGCAACCAGGCGCTTGAGATCGTCGCCGACCACGCACTTGTAAACCACTTCAACGCCCAGTTGATTGATCTGCTCGGTGAGATAGAGGGAATTCGTATCCGTGCGGAACGGCGTCAGCAACTCAGAGCCAACCGCGATGATCTCAGCGTCCACGGCTAGAAGTGTAAATGAAAAAAGCGGCCAGCTGCGAAAGCAATCAGCACTCAGCATTCAGCACTTAGCCCAGACGTAGCCGTGATGGCTATATGCTGAGTGCTGATTGCTGAATGCTGAACGCGGGGGCGAAGCGGAGGGGAACTATTCCGGCAGCAGCGGCAGCCCCGCATTATTCCACGAAAGATGATGCACGGCGTCAGTAGTGGCGAGAATCACGCTTCGTCCCGGCGCGAAAGCTAATCCCACCAGTCCATGGCCCGCAACTTCCAGACTGGCTTTGCCCTCCGGCGTGATCTTCACAATGCCGCGCCGGCCGGAGAGTGACGCCGCGACATACAGATTGCCGAGCGAGTCGAAAGCCAACCCCTGCGGGCGCCCCAGGCCGCGGAAAAATGTATGTACCGTCCCCTGCGGATCGATTCTGTGCACGCAGTCGAAACTCGAGGTGGTCGGCCCGGTCACAAATAAGTCACCCTGCGGACCGAAGGCGAGATGGTATGCCGAAACGCTCGGCTCAAGCGTGGCGAACACAAACATCTGCTGGTCGCGGCCAATTTTAAAAATCGTGCCGCTTCGGTCGCCCACGTAGAGATTCTGGTTCCGGTCAAAAGCTATGCCCGTGGCCACTCCCATGCCCTCGGCGTACGTAGACATGCTTCCGTTCTGCGCCACGCGATACACGGCGCCATCATGGCGCGAAGAAACGTACATCTGTCCCTGCCGGTCGAAAGCGATTGCGGTCGCGTTCATCATCTCGCCCACGAATGGCTTCACAACGTAGTTGGTATCGATCTTGAAGATCGCAACCGGAACTTTCTGCCCGCGCGACCCTGAGAAAGTCGCGTAGATATTGCCTTGCGCATCCAGCGCCGGATTCGTCACAGGATGCAGACTCTCGGCGATAGGCACCGCCACTTTAACCGTGTGCGCATTGCTGATATGGCCCTCGGCGGCCACGACGACGGGGCCGGAGGTCGCTCCCTCAGGCACGCGCGCAACGAGAAAAGCATCCGAGCTGATGACGACGCCGCCCTCCACATCGCCAAATTGCACGCGCGGGCGCTGATACTGCGGCGGCCGCAATCCCGAACCAGCAATGCGAACTTCGCCTCCAGCCAACGCCAATACCGGCGACACAGACTCGATGTGCGGTCCGCCATTCGTGCTTTTCTTACCGAGGATACGATCGGAAAATCCCATGAGGAAATACTCACACTACTTTTGAAGGCCTATCTCAGAAGACTCTATCTTAGAACATTAAAGTGCAATAAGAGGTGCATACATCCCAGCGCGCAAAGACCCGCAGCAACATCGTCCAGCACGATCCCGGTACCTTCTGGAAGCGCCTCCAATTGTCGCACCGGAGGCGGCTTCACGATATCGAAGGCTCTAAAAAGTATAAAGCCCGCCAGAAAAGATTTCCAAGTAAGCGGCACGGCGATCAAAGCAACCAGTTGACCCGCAACCTCGTCAATCACCACAAACTGCGGATCTTTTATCCCCGATCCCCGCGCAACCCGCGTGGCAGCAGGAATGCCAATGAGCGTGACCACCAGAGCCAAGGCAATTGCCGATGGCATTCGTAGCGAAGGCGCGAGAGCGTATGCCAGCGCCGCCCACAACAGCACAGTCGCCGCCGATGCCCAGCTACCGGGTCCGGGACGCAATCGCCCTATCCCGAAAAACGTGGCGACCAGCGTCGCCCACGACGGAGTTAGTCGAGAATTGGAAGGCGGCATGATCATGCGATCTTCGTAGCGCCGCCTTTGGTAGCGCCGCCGTCCTCGGCGGCTGTCGCGCGGGCGTCCCGCCCGCGCACCCAAACCCAACTCCAATGCTTCAAGTTCGCCTTTGCAGGGTTTTCAGCAACATATCGGACCGCGCGCTCGAATTCCTCCTCGCCACGAATGAGGTGATCATAGTATTCCCGTTGCCAAAAGGCTCCATGCGTTCCAAGGATCTTGTTAGCATGTTTTGCGCTGAACGACTTCCATGAATGCATCGCGGACGTCAGATTCTCGAAGGGAAACAGTCGTACCACGACGTGCACATGATTAGGCATGATGCACCATGCGAACAGTCGGTAGCGCTTCTGATCGAAATAGCGTAAGGCGTTTGCCACATCTTCTGCGATAACCGGATTGCGCAAGTGGCATGAGCCCGCACCATTGTCGAGGAATTTCTCAATGACCGGGGTCGAAAGGCGCTGGATTTTCTTGCGTTCATCGGGACTGAGGGCGCGGTGCATCTGATTCGCTGTTTTGACGATGGCCTGCCGCTCGGATTCAATTCGATCCAAAATCGGCTTGGGCAGCGAATCTGCGAGTCTGAATGTGATGAAGTAGGTGGCGCCTTCTTTTTCCCAATGGGGCAGACGGCCGCGATCTCGAATTTTGACTTGGCCAAAGCGGGGGCGGGACGCCCCCGCGACAGCCGGCGTGACGCCGGCGCTACTGTCTGCCGCGCTACTTTCCTGGACTGTCTTTAGATCCTTGGGAGGTTCTTTCACGAGTCTTCGTCCGCATCTTCCGGCGTGCTCTCTCGAATCTGCTCGTCTGCATCCGTAACCGGCGACGGAATCACATAACCTCCGCTGGCCCACTTGCCCAAATCGATTGTGCGGCAGCGGTCGCTGCAGAAAGGGAACTCCGGGTCGCCGCTCTTCACGGCTTTCTTGCAGATCGGGCAGCGAAGTTTGAGAGTGCGCTTGCGAGGCATGGCGGGAATTGTTCCAGGTTCTTGCCGGTCGACTTCTGAATATAAAACGAACCGCTACAGAATCTTCACCACCAGATCGTAATCGTGCGCTTCCGTGATCTGGCAACGGTAAAACTCGCCCGGCTGCGGCTCCGTTCCGTCCGGAAACTCGTTCACAAACACCTTCCCGTCAATCTCGGGAGCATGCATCGCCGTGCGGCCTTCCATAAGCAGATCAGTTTCTTCGGACGTCCCTTCCAGCAACAGATCGAACTCCTGCCCGACGAGCGCCTTCTTTTTCTTCTTGCTGATCTGCCGCTGGATACCCATCAAATGCTTTCTCCGCCGCTCGATCTCGCGCGCCGAAACTTTCCCGTCCAATCCATATGCATCCGCCCCATCCTGATCGGAATACGAAAAAGTTCCCATCCAGTCAAACTGAGCTTCGCGGACAAATTCGCACAGCTCTTCAAATTCCTTCTCGGTCTCGCCCGGAAAGCCCACGATAAACGACGTACGCAAAGTCAGTCCGGGAATCGTGCGCCGCATCTTCTCAATCGAGCGCAGAAATACATCCGCTCCGCCCCCGCGCTTCATGCGCTTCAGCACCGTCGCCGAAGCATGCTGCAGCGGCACATCCATGTAAGAACAAATCTTCTCCGACGATGCAATCGTCTCCAGCAACTTGCCCGTAATCTTGTTCGGATACGCATACAAAAATCGAACCCAGCGCAAGTCCTCAATCTTTGCCAGCTTTTCAAGCAGCAGCGCTAGGCCATCCTTCAGCCCGAAGTCTTCCCCGTAGCAAGTTGTGTCTTGCCCGATCAGAGTAATCTCGCGCACGCCAACTCGCGCCAGCCGCTCGGCCTCCGCAATCACAGACTCGAAGCGCCGTGAACGAAACTGCCCGCGCAGCTGCGGAATAATACAAAACGTGCAAGGATGATCGCAGCCCTCCGCGATCTTGATGTAGGCCGTCGACTTCGGCGTAGCCAGCACGCGCGGCGTCTCATCGTCGTACAAATAGTTGGGAAGATCGGCAATCGCACCGTCCCAATTCCCGCGCGAGAATCGTCCCTGTGCGGCGCGCGCATCGCCCTCAGCGCGCGAAGGCAACACCACAAACGGAGAATCCAGATTCGCCGGCGCAACCTGCGGCCGAGCCGCAATGCCCGCTGCCGCCAAAATATTCTGCAACTCGCCCGTTCCAACCACGGCGTCTACTTCCGGAATGCGCTTGCGGATTTCGTCGCGATAGCGCTCCACCAGGCAGCCCGCCACAATCAGCTTCTTCGCCCGCCCAGAAGTCTTGTGCCCAGCCATCTCAAGAATCGTATTCACCGATTCCTGCTGTGCGCTCTCGATGAACGAACAGGTATTCACCACGATCACGTCAGCGTCTTCGGCGCGAGGCGAGAGTTCGGCCCCGGCGCGCGCCAGAATGCCCATCATCACTTCGCTGTCGACCAGATTTTTAGGGCACCCCAGGCTGACGAAGCCCACTCTCTGCGGACGAGTTTCTCGAGTCCGGTCTTCCGAGACGGAGTCAGTCGCTTTTTCGCTGGAACGGGGAACTGTGAGGGTTTTCGACGGCATGTAATCTCACTATTCTAACATTCTCTAGCCGCCTTCCCCTGGTCAGATCCCCCTTACCAGCGCCCCTGAACCGCTGCTTGACCCTCGGCACCACAAAAGATAGTACCTGTGGAAGAAAACCTTATCCTTGCATGCTACCCTAGGCGTTACCGAAACAAATGTGAGTCCCGCATCCTGGAGGGGAAATGTCTGGGAAACATGCCGTTATCGCAGTCATGGCAGTGACCATGTCCATTCTCGGCGCCTGCGCGTCGGCCCAGGATGAGAAAAACGAAGTGACCGGTATGATTGGCCGCATCTTCATCAGCGACCAGGGCATTCTGAACGAGCCCCTGCCAGACAATATCGTCCACTCCGGCAAAGGTCTCACTTTCGAAGTCAATTATGCGCGCCACCTTTTTGCCACCCCCATTTTCGGCCTCTCGGGAGAAGTGCCCGCAGTGTTTAACCTGGATGAGAAACTCGGCGCCGGCTATGACGTCGTTCCCAAGAGTTACAAGCAGATATTCGTTGCTCCTTCGCTTCGCCTGAATTTTTTTCCGGAAACCGCAGTCTCGCCGTGGGTCAGCATCGGCGGCGGCTTCGCTCACTTCAGCGAAGACAAGAACCTCGTCTATTACAACTCGAATCCTGGCGGCTCAACCACCTCTGGTGTGCTTCAGGGTGGCTTCGGTCTGGACGTGAAAGTGTGGCGCCGCTTCAGCATTCGCGGCGAGGTCCGCGACTTCTGGTCCGGTACGCCGGATTTCCCATTGGCCGACACGGGCAAAAGCCGCCAACACAATTACTTCGTAGGCGGCGGCGTAGTCTGGCACTTCCACTGACGATACGGATTGTTAAAACCGCGTGATCAGATCCGGAACACTCTTGTCATCCCGACACTCTTGTCATCCCGAGCAACGCGAGGGATCTTGGTTCTTGCATGCACTACCCTTCGTGACGTCGCAGGCAGGCAATCACCAAGATCCCTCGCGTTGCTCGGGATGACAGCTTGCTAACGCATCCGCGCAGCGAGTGCACCAGATTTATTTCTTCGCCGCCGCTTCCACTTCTTCATACAACTCCGGCAGTTGCACCGCGTCGTCAGCAGAATTTCCGAACCGTGCCGATTCGTATGCATCCGTGAAGCGCGAAACCCGCCTTCGCAACTGCTCGTCCGGGATGATGCGCACAAACTCCTGCGCCGTCTGGCTTGCGGATTTTCGCATTCCGCGCCGAGCCAGAAACCGCGCCATCCGTTCGTACCACATCGCGGCAGCCTGATCCGGCGATCGCTCCGGATGCGCACTCAGACTCCTGGTGCGAATCATCCGTGCAATCCGCCCAGCATTGCCCAGCCCGAGCAAAAGAAGAACAAGTAGTGCAACGCCTCCGAACCATCTTCCCGGAGCCTGCTCCGCACCCCGCTGATTTCTTCGCGCCCAATTTAACATCCGCGCGTACCGCAGACGGGCCCACATTCGCACGCGCTCAAATGAACTTCGCGTCCCGCTCAGCACCGTCCGCCCCAGAATCGACTGGTGTGAAGAGTCATAGCTGACGACCCACTCGCGCCAGAATGAAGACGCAGCGTCCAGATAGAGCATCACGCGGCCCCATCCTTCCGGCGACCCATTCGCGCCGCCGGGCGTGGGATCGAACGTGACCCAGCCATAGTTTGGGAAATACGCTTCCACCCAGGCGTGCGCATCCCTGGCGCGGACCACGTAGTTGCCCGTGACATCGTTAAATTCATCGCTGGTGAAACCGTTGACTACGCGCGACGGAATGCGCAGCGTCCGCAGCATCACCGCCATCGAAGACGCGAAGTACTCGCAGTGCCCTTGCTTGCGCTCGAAAAGAAAGTTCGCCAGCGGATCGGCGACCGGCGCATTCGGCAATTGCAGCGTGTATCCGTAATGCGTCTTCAAATATTGTTCGATCGCGACCGCTTTGTCGTAGCTGTTGGAAGCCGAACCCGAAGCCTGCGCCGCCAGCTGCGGAATTCGCGGATCGAGCGCAAGAGGCACTTGCAAATAAATTGGAGCAAATCGCGGAAGATAATCTCCCGCCGCGCGAAGCTGCTCAGGGGATGGGGTGGAGATGTCAGAATCCGCCTCATATAAACTCACGGCCCGCTCGCCATCGAGATCGAACAACGCTCCACTTGCATCGGCGTTCACCGTGCGGTAAGCCCCACTCACGCGCCTCGCCCAGGGAGCGAGAAAGAAAACGTTCGTTCCAATCGGTTCCATCAGCACTCGGTAATGAATCAAATGACTCGATTTTCCAGGAGCCGCTTGAGGCGCGACCGGGAACCCTCCATACCCGTCCCGCTGCAACCGAGATGGTTCAGGCGCGCTCGACCACTCTCTGCCATTAAAGTTAGTCAATGCCACGCCGCGCCAATGCAGCGCGTACCGGCCATGAGGGTCGCCATCAATCTGAATGTGCATCACCACCGAGTTCGACTGTTGAATCTGCCCGATTCGCCCCAACTGCACGCGATCGCTGAAGCCGGTAGAAAAATCGGTGCCAAACGAGTAGCCGCCCAAATAGCCCGCCGACACGCGAGGCATAAGAAAAAATACAGCCGTAGCGCCAGCTAATATCATGACCACCAAAGCCGGAGTAACCCGCGCCAGCGAAAAAGC
>JBEKJF010000033.1:0-21084 GCA_050011375.1 Candidatus Sulfotelmatobacter sp. | reverse complement strand
GATCGCATGCTGATCGAAACAGATTCACCCTACCTGGCGCCGGTGCCGCATCGCGGCAAGCGCAACGAACCGGCCTTCGTAGCGGAAACGGCGCGGAAACTGGGCGGGTTGCGCGGATTAGCGGCCGAAGAAGTCGGCCAGCTGACGGCTCGCAACTTCTACAATTTTTTCAAATTGGCTGAAACTGCTGAAAGCAAAGTTTCAGCAGTTTAGTTGCCGGCCTGAGCGCGTCTTCTGATACCCTCAAGAGTCAGATTCCATCATTTCAGAAAGAATTGAAATCCGATGCCCGAAAACACTTTTGACATCGTGAGCAAGATCGACCTGACCGAGGTCTCGAACGCAATCCAGCAGGCGCTGAAGGAGATCCATCAGCGCTTTGACCTGAAGGATTCCAAGTCGAATATCGAGCTCGAAAAAGACGCGATCGTGATGCAATCGGCCGACGAATACAAGCTGAAGGCTGTTAATGACGTTCTGCAACAGAAATTGGTGAAGCGCGGCGTGTCGCTGAAGGGATTGACCTACGGGGCAGTGGAACCGGCGGCGGGCGGGACGGCCAGGCGCAAAATCACCATGCAGCAGGGGATCGCAATCGAGAAAGCGAAGGAGATTGTGAAGCTGGTGAAGGATTCCAAGAAGAAAGCAAATGCTTCGATTCAGGCGGACCTGGTGCGCATCAGCAGCAAAGATCGCGACACGCTGCAGGAAGTTATTGCGATGCTGCGTGGGCACGATTTCGGAATCGATTTGCAGTTTACTAATTACCGAACCAACTAAAACAAAACCTTAACGCGGAGGACGCTGAGAACTGCCGCGGAGGACACAGAGAGAAACATTGAGCGCGCCGGCCATTATTAACGGGAAGGAAATCTTCGACCTGCTGCACGACGATCTCGTGGCGCTGGAGGGAGAGTTCGGGCAGGATACCGTCTCCGACGTGCAAGCTATAACGGAGATAGGGGAGTATCTGCGGAACGGCGGAGGCAAGCGGATCCGTCCTGCGCTGCTTTTTCTTTCTTCCAAGCTGTTCGATTACCAGGGGCGCGGGGCCGTGCGACTGGGTGCGGTGGTCGAGATCATTCATACCGCGACGCTCGTGCATGACGACATCATTGACGAGGCCAAAACGCGCCGCGGACGTCCGGCGGCCAACACGCAGTGGGGCAATTCGAAGTGCGTGCTGGCGGGCGACTGGCTCTACATGCAGGCTTTCAAAGTCGCTGTGCAAGAGCGCAATTTTCGCATTCTCGACACATTGATTGAACTCACGCAGCAGATGGTTGAAGGCGAACTGCTGCAGATGGAAAAGCTCGGAAAGCCGATTACCCTCGACGAGCATTTCGATCTCATTTACCGCAAGACCGCTTGCCTGTTTTCGGTTTGCATGCGGATGGGAGCGATTCTTGGCGGGGCGACGGCCGCGCAGGAAGAAGCGCTGGGCAAGTATGGCCACGATCTTGGCATGGCATTTCAGATCGTGGACGATGTGCTCGATCTGACCGCATCCGAAGACGTTTTGGGCAAACCTGTGGCCAGCGATCTGCGCGAGGGCAAGGTTACAATGGCGGTGATCCACGCACTGGAGCGCTGCACGGCGGAGGAACGAGCCAAGATCGAGAACATTTTGCGCGAGCGGGCCTTCAACGGCGTGACCCATGCGCAGATCATGGAAATCCTGCGGCGCTATGGATCGCTGGAAGCGGCGACCGTTCGTGCCACGCAGTATGCTGAGTCCGCGCAGAAGGCGATCTGCACTTTCCCGGATTCCGAGATTAAACGAGCTCTGCTTTGGGCGCCGGAGTTTGTTGTGGCGCGGGAGAAGTAGAGTCCAAAGCTCTAATCGCGGAGGACGCGGAGAACTGCCGCGGAGAGAGCCGCTAGCTTTTTCCACAGGTAATTGTCTTCCCTCTTGTGACATCCGTCACAGACTTCGGCATATCCACTCAGACTAAGCTCC
This sequence comes from Candidatus Sulfotelmatobacter sp., assembly GCA_050011375.1. Taxonomy (GTDB): domain Bacteria; phylum Acidobacteriota; class Terriglobia; order Terriglobales; family Acidobacteriaceae; genus Sulfotelmatobacter. The sequence goes on along the minus strand of JBEKJF010000033.1, from coordinate 19,124 downwards.
TCCCATGCTAAACATTGCTTCGCCCGACCGACACCGCTTCGTTCCTTCATCTCGAATCAACCTGATCACTGGGAAAATCATTGGTGCTTGTATCAAGGTTCACAAAGCTTTAGGACCGGGACTTTTGGAATCTGCCTACGAGGCTTGCGTCGGATACGAACTAAGCCAGTCGGGGCTTTCGTTTGAGAGGCAGAAGCCAGTGCCGCTGATCTACCACAGCGTGAAGCTGGATTGTGGCTTTCGCGCCGATATTGTGGTCGAGGGTCAGGTGGTCGTCGAGATCAAAAGCAAAGAAGCTTTGCATCCCGTAGATCACGCGCAGCTGCTGTCACATATGCGGCTCCTCAATGTTCACGTAGGGCTTCTGGTCAATTTTCATGTCATGGTGCTGAAGGACGGGATCACCCGGTTGGTAAATGACTACCAGGAAGAATCTGATAGTGAGGGCCTTCCTGACACCAGCAAGCCCTAGGCGCAGCCACGCCTTCTCAGCGATCTCCGCGGTAGTGCTCCGCTATCTCCGCGACTGGGTCTTTGGCGGCCGGAGAAGCGACCGCCCGTCGCCGATTCTGAGCAACCTCTTCCTCCTTAAACACCACCAATAGCCTGCAATCCGATCGCGGCCCACAATCGTATTAAGGAAGTAGAAATCTGGCCAGACTCTCACAAAATAAGAAAGGGAACAATCGAATGAAGAAATTAATGGTTGGTCTGATGGCCCTGTTATTCGCGATAGGCTTAACTGCCTTCGCACAGGACTCCAGCATGTCGCAAGATCACAACATGTCGCAAACTCAGGCGGATGCGAAAGCTCCGCTGATGACGCTTAAGGGTACGGTTAAAGCCGATGGCGACAAGTACACGTTCGTCAACGACAAAGACGGCAAGAGTTGGGATGTGATGAACCCCGAGGAACTCAAGGGGCACGACGGACACCACGTGCAGTTGAGCGCCCATGTTTATGCCGATAAGAACTCGATCCACGTTATGAGCGTAAAGATGATCAAGGGCGACGCGATGAAAAACGATTCCATGAGCAAATAGCGGCAATTGAACAGTGAGCGGGACGACGAGTCGTCCCGCAGTTTTTCGTTTGCCAACCCTCCGCCGCGCCGTCGCATTTGCTATATTGAACCCTTTCTTGATTTTCCCTATCCAACATTCTTTATGAATTTGTTTGCGCTCATGGCGCGTCACGGATATGCCTTGACCTTTGGCCTGTTGCTGGCAGAGGCGATCGGGCTTCCCTTTCCCGCGGCGCTCGCGCTGGTGGCGGCGGGAGCTGCGGTCGCGGCCCACGCGCTGTGGGGTCCGTATGTCTTGCTGGCGGCGATCACGGCTTTGCTGCTGGGTGACACCGTGCAGTTTTGGCTGGGACGCTACATGGGTTGGGGGCTATTGGGATTTCTGTGCCGCGTCTCGATCAATCCGGAAACCTGTATTCTGCGGTCGGCGGAGTCGTTCTACAAGCGCGGCAAAATCACGCTGGTGATCGCAAAGTTTATTCCCGGTGTCAACACCATGGCTGCGCCGCTGGCCGGCAGCATGAAGATGCGTTTCTGGCAGTTTCTGCAGCTGGATTTCGCGGGGGCTCTGGTGTATGCGATCACATATCTTGTGGTGGGTTATGTTTCGCGCGATTTTCTGAAGGCGATCCTGAGCGGGTTTCACGCGGCCGGGCGAGCCATGGAAGCGGTGATTGTCGCCGCGCTGATTGTGTATGCGATTTATCGCATTGTGCAGTTTCGCAAGCACAAGGTTTATCGCGTGGTGCCGCGCATTCAGGTTCAGGAGCTGGCCGCTCGCCTGGCATCGGAAGACGCGAGCAACGTGCTGATCGTCGACGTTCGCAGCCACGGCTATTACGACTCGGGCGGAGAGCGGATCAAAGGCTCGATCCGCATCGAACCCAACAATCTTGAGGAAGAAATCAAGAACCTTCCCAAGGACAAGGACATTTATCTGTACTGCACTTGAGCGCGCGAAGCGACCAGCGCCCGGGTGGCGCACCTGCTGCGGGAAAAAGGATTCAACACGTTCGTGATTGTCGGCGGACTGACTGCCTGGCGCAAAGCCGGGGAGCCGGTGGAGTCGGTGCCCGCGAACGATCTGGTAAAACTGCCGACGTTTTCCTAGCGCACGGATGGTATAGCATTGTCGAGCTTGGCGACGATGCACAATACCGTCATTCGTAATGCTTCGGACGCAATGAACCGAGTCGTGGTTCTGCTGGCGATTTCGGTTTTCATCAACTACATCGACCGCAGCAATCTTTCGATCGCAGCTCCGCTGCTGAAGGACGAACTGGGCCTTTCCGCCGCTCAGCTGGGCACTCTGCTCTCGGTATTTTTCTGGACCTACGGCTGCATGCAAATTCCCGCCGGTTGGCTGGTGGACCGATTCGAAGTGAAATGGGTTTTTGCCGCCGGCTTCTTCGCGTGGTCGGCGGCGACTGCGGTCACCGGAATCCTGCATGGCTTCACGGCCTGGATTGTTATTCGCATAATTCTCGGAATCGGCGAATCGATCGCTTTTCCCGCGTACTCGAAGATTTTGGGCAGCGGCTACTTCACCGAAAGCCGCCGCGGACTGGGCAATGCAGCCATTATGGCCGGGCTTTCGTTGGGGCCGGCGATCGGCATGCTGGTGGGAGGAAGCGTGGTGGGCCGCTTTGGCTGGCGGCCTTTCTTTCTGGTGTTGGGTTTTGGCAGCCTGCTATGGCTGATCCCGTGGCTGGCGTGGATGCCGACTGGGACGACGCCGACTACACGGGCGCTGGAACCCAAGGTGCGTATCTTTGATATTTTCCGCGAGCGCTCGGCCTGGGGCACTTGCCTGGGACAGATCTGCATCAACTACGGTCTGTATTTTCTGGTCGCGTGGCTGCCGTTTTATCTGGTGCGGGCGCGCAGTCTGTCGATGAACGAAATGGCGCGGGTTGGGGGATTGGTTTTCTTGTTTTCGGCAGCGGCTGCGATCTTGACTGGGAAACTTTCCGACCGCTGGATCGCTGCTGGCGCTTCTGCGTCGAGAGTACGCAAGACCCTGCTTGGCGGCGGGATGACGGGCCTGGGAGTTTTTCTGGCCGCGGCGGCGGTCGCGCCGGACCATGCATTCGTCTGGGCGCTGGTGCTTGCCGGCATCTGCGTCGGCGTCAACGGGGCTAACTGCTGGGCGGTGACGCAAAGGCTGGCTGGACCGCGAGTTTCAGGCCGCTGGACCGGAGTGCAGAATTTTGTGGGGAACTTTGGCGGCGCCTTTGCGCCCGCAATTACCGGATTCCTGCTGAATCGGACGGGCCGGTTTTACTGGCCTTTTCTGATTGCGGCGTTGTTCTCATGGATCGGGGCGCTGGGCTGGGTGTTCGTCGTGGGTCCGATCGAACCGGTGGCGTGGGAAAATAATATCCGATGAGCAAGGAAATCGAAATCAAGTTTCGCGTGGCCGATTTGCGGGCGCTGGCGCGCAAGTTGCGAGCGTCTGGATTTCATGTGACCACGCAGCGTACTCACGAGATGAATACCTTATACGACCTGTCGGGAGAAGTGCTGCGTGCGCGCAAAGAATTGTTACGGCTTAGGAAATACGGGTCGGATTGGACACTGACCCATAAATCCGGGAAGAAGACTGGACGGCATAGCAGTCGCGTGGAGCTGGAGGCTTCAGTGGACGATGGCAAGCAGATGGATTTGATTCTGCGCGCGCTCGGATATGCGCCATCGTTCCGCTACGAAAAGTTTCGCGCCGAGTGGACGGATGGCAAAGGCCAGGTCGTCGTGGACGAGACACCTATCGGAAATTTCTGCGAGATCGAGGGCGCGCCGCGATGGATTGATGCGACGGCTAAGAAGCTCGGCGTGAAGCGGGCTGATTACATTACGATGAATTATGCGGGATTGTTTGCGGAGTGGAGGGCTCGGACTAAAAGCAGTGCGGAGGAGATGACGTTCAAAGCCGCCACCACCCGCAACACGTTTGGTCGGCGCTCGCAGTAGGATGCGCCTCGCTGCGCTCGGCTGGACGGGCGAGGCGCCCGTCCCCACACAAGCCTTCCCAACACAAACCCTCACCACGCAGACTTTACGCGCCGTGGCACTTCTTGAATTTCTTTCCCGAGCCGCAGGGGCAGGGATCGTTGCGGCCCACTTTTTCCTGGCCGCGCACGACTTGTTGCACCGGCTGTGCTTCGCCGCCTCCGGCCATGCGCGCCTGTTCTAGTTCGCGGCGCTTGCGGCGCATGAAGGCTTCTTCCAGATCGTCGGCGGAAGTTGCCACCAGGCGCGGTGGACGATGTCCGTTGCCGCCATTTCCCTGCTGCGACAGCACTCCTGGCTCGGGACCCTGCCCGGTGGGTTCACCTCCCGGCTGGCCGGTTGGGGGTTCCGGCGGACGCTCGAGAATCTGCATCAGGTAGAGATAGCGCGCCGTGTCTTCCTGGAAGCGCTGCAGCATCGCTTCGAACATCTCAAACGATTCTTTCTTGTACTCGACCAGCGGATCGTGCTGGCCGTAGCCGCGCAGGCCGATGCCCTCCTTCAAGTGATCCATGCTGAGGAGGTGGTCTTTCCACTGCGAGTCGAGCACGCTGAGCATGATCATGCGCTCGTGATGGCGCATGGCCTGAGGGCCGATCAGCTTTTCTTTCGCGTCGTAACGCTCTTTCAGCTTCTCGAAGATCGCGTCGCCAAGTTCCTGCCGGTTCATCGCTTCGGGCTTCACGCCTTCCGCAATGAAATCCACGCCGAAGCGCGTAAACACCGCATCTTTCAGGCCTTTGATATTCCAGTCATCGGCGTGGCCCTTAGGCGGGCAATACTCTTCCATCAAATCGCCGAGAATTGCTGAAACGTAATCTTCGAGGATCAGATCTTTCTGATCCATGCCTTCGAGCAAGCGGCGCCGCAGTCCGTAGACAGCCTCGCGCTGCTTGTTCATCACGTCGTCGTATTCGAGAAGATGTTTACGCGATTCAAAATGTTGGCCCTCAACGGCTTTCTGCGCGGTCTCGATGCGGCGGCTGATCAGCTTCGACTCGATAGGAACGCCTTCTTCCATGCCCAGCCGCTCGAGGAGTTTCGAAACCCACTCTTTGGCGAAGATGCGCATCAGGTCATCTTCGAGCGCAAGGTAGAAGCGCGAAGAACCGGGATCGCCCTGGCGGCCGGCGCGCCCGCGAAGCTGGTTGTCGATGCGGCGCGACTCGTGGCGCTCGGTGCCGAGAATATGCAGGCCGCCCACGGCGACGACTTCGTCGTGCTCTTTATCAGTTTGTCCCTTGTAGCGATGTAGGGCCTCGGTCCACTTGTCGGTGGGCACGGTATATTCGTTGCCGTTGTAGTAAAAAATCGAAATCGTACCGTCTTCCTGCGGGCCTTCAATCTTTCCTTCGGCCACGCGCAGTTGCTGCGCGATTCCCTTCTTCACCATCTCCTGCTTGGCCATGAATTCGGGGTTGCCGCCGAGCAGAATGTCAGTACCGCGGCCCGCCATGTTGGTGGCGATGGTGACCATGCCTTTGCGTCCGGCCTGGGCCACATATTCGGCTTCGCGCTCATGGAACTTGGCGTTCAGCACCACGTGCTGCTTGAGGCCTTTCTTTTTCAGCAAGTCAGAGAGGCGCTCGGATTTTTCCACCGACGTCGTACCCACCAGTACGGGCTGGCCCGTCTCAGCCAACCTTTGAATCTCATCGGCAACCGCAAAGTATTTCTCTTTCTCCGTGCGGAAGACCACGTCGGGATTCTCCAACCGCAGCATCTGCTTGTTGGTGGGGACGACCATCACTTCCAGCTTGTAGATCTTGTCGAACTCGGCCGCTTCCGTTTCCGCCGTGCCGGTCATGCCAGAGAGCTTTTTGAACATGCGGAAATAATTCTGGAAGGTGATAGTGGCGAGCGTCTGATTCTCGCGCTCGATCTTCACGCCTTCCTTGGCTTCAATCGCCTGGTGCAGGCCATCAGACCAGCGGCGGCCGGGCATCATGCGTCCGGTAAATTCGTCGACGATGATCACTTCGCCGTCTTTGATCACGTACTCCACGTCTCGGCGATAGAGCGCGTGCGCCTTGATCGCCGTCTCAACGTGATGCTTGAGCGGCCAGTTCTCGGGGTCGGCAATATTGCCGATGCCAAGCAGGCCTTCGACCTTCGTCCAGCCCCTCTCGGTGACTGTGATGTTGCGATGCTTTTCGTCGATCGCGTAATCGCCGGTGAGGATTTTCTTCGTTGCATCATCGCCAGATTCGCGCAGTTCGCGCCGCAGCTCGTCCACCTGATCGGGTGGAATCTTCTCCTCCTCCAGCAAACTTCGCAGTTCTGCCGGACTCAGCTCTTCGCCCTTTTCGAGCTTGGGAATAATGCGGTTGACCTTGTAATACTTGTCGGTCGATTCCTCGCTCGCTCCAGAAATGATGAGCGGCGTTCGCGCTTCGTCGATCAGGATGGAATCGACTTCATCGACGATGGCAAAATTATGGCCGCGCTGCACGCAATCTTTCAGATCGAACTTCATGTTGTCGCGCAGGTAGTCGAAGCCGAACTCGTTGTTCGTTCCGTACGTGACATCGGCAGCATATGCCGCGCGGCGCTGTTCGTCGTCGAGATCGTGAACAATGACGCCCACGGTGAGTCCGAGGAAGCGGTAGAGCTTGCCCATCCACTCGGAGTCGCGTTTGGCGAGGTAGTCGTTGACCGTGACCACATGCACGCCGCGTCCGCTGAGGGCATTGAGATAAACCGGGAGCGTCGCGACCAGCGTTTTGCCTTCTCCGGTCTTCATTTCCGAAATCATGCCTTGATGCTGCACCATGCCGCCGATCAACTGCACGTCGAAATGGCGCATATTGAGCACGCGGCGTCCGGCTTCGCGCACAACGGCAAAGGCTTCTACCAGAATTTCGTCCAGGACTTCCTGCAGGGCTTCGTATTGTTCTTTCTCGATTTGCTTGGCGCGATCGGGATCGACTTCAGCTTCGGGGTCCGTCGCCGCACCACCGGTGACATGGCTCAGCCGCTCCTGAATTCGAGCCCGGAATTCGTCCGTCTTGGCGCGCAGTTCGGCGTCGGTGAGCTTCTGCATCTGCGGTTCGAGGGCGGTGATAGCCCCGACCTTGGGCATCAAGCTCTTGACAACCCGCTCATTTTTGGTCCCAAAGACCTTGCCAATCAGTGTGTTAATCAAACGATGAAATCCTTCGGAGGGCGGGAACGGCCCCAGCGTATCTCTTTTAGCCTAGCATATTTAGATGCGCGGGAAGTGATCTCGGTCGGAGAGTTTCCGGATGGTACAATGGGTAAGCTTCGGTGAGGAAAAATGGCTCAGGCAGCGCGAAAAAAGACCGGTAAGGTGGCTGGCGATCGGACATCTAGGCGAAGCACAGTAGCTGCGTCAAAGGCAAATGCCGCTAGCAAGTTAGCATCGATGATCGAAGCGCACATGACCGATATTGGGCTGTCGGACGAAGAGAAGAACTTGCGAGTAGTCAGATTCGGTAAGCGCGCGGATGCGGCTATCGAGAGCCACGCCAAATCTTGAGCATTTCCAGATACTTCGGATGATCCGGCGTAATTCCGAAATCTTCTGCTAGTCCGGCTCTGAATGTTTCTTCGTCATCTATCTCCAGCAACTGCTCCAGCTTCCGTTTAAGCTCGCGCTCCCGAAGACGCGCAGCCGCCTGGCCGCTTCTCGGACGGAAAGAGTCGAATGTTTTCATGACAGTTGAATGATATCCAAGCTACAGCGATCTGAGGCTTAGCGATGCCAATTTTATTTTTGGAATCTGCAACATAACGGGAATTGCGCAAGTTGTAGATCATACAGACGGACTTACATTCTTTATGTTTTCGTGTATATTCCACTCGACTGATGCCCACTTTCTACGACCGTTTTCTCGAATGCGCCGAGCACTGGCCAAATAATGTGGCACTGGAACTCCAGCGCCATGATCACATCGAGAGTTACACATACACGGAGCTTCGCCAGATGGCTGAATCCATCGGGCGGTGGGTCGGCGAAAACGGATTCGCGCGAGGATCACGGCTGGCCATCGTGGCGGATAACCATCCGCGATGGGTTGCGGCATATCTCGGCATCATTGCAGCGGGATGCGCGGTAGTTCCGCTCGACACGGCGTTACACGCCGACCAATTCACCAAGCTGCTGAAGGATAGCGGCGCCTCTGCCCTGTTCTGCGATGCCAGGCATGCCCATGTGTGTCGCGAAGCGGTTGCTGGCCTGAAGGTTGGGCTCGTACTCATGGACCCGGACCGCGCGGCGCAGCAGGTGATCGACCAGCATTGGCTGGGAAATCTGTCTGCCATCTTCGCCGCCGGTCCCGGAACATTTCAGCCTGCGCCTTCCACCTCGGACGACCTCGCCTCACTGATCTACACCTCGGGAACCACCGCCGATCCCAAGGGCGTGATGTTGACTCAGGCGAATTTTCAGGGTGAGGTAGAGGCGGTCTTTAACTGGGTCACCCTAGGTCCCACTGACGGTTTTCTGGGCGTGCTGCCCATGTTTCACGTACTCGCGCAAATGGCGAATCTGCTGCTGCCGCTCGTGAAAGGCTCGCGCGTGGTGTATCTGGAAACTTTGAATACGACCGAGCTTCTGCGGGCTTTGCAAGAACGCAACATCACAGCCTTTGCCGTAGTGCCACAGTTTTTTTATCTCATTCACGAGCGGATCTTTCAGGAGGTCGAAAAACGGGGGGCACTCACGCAGAACATTTTCAAAAGTCTCATGCAATTCAATCGAATGCTGCGCAAGGTAGGAATCAACGCCGGCCCCATGCTTTTTGCCAAGGTCCACGCAACCCTGGGTTCAAAGATGCGATATCTGGTCACAGGCGGATCGCGCTTCGATCCGCAGATTGCGGGAGACTTTCACGACCTTGGGATCGACGTGCTGCAAGCCTATGGACTGACAGAAACCACCGCATGTGTGTTTGCGAATTCACCGACGAACAACGTGATCGGATCCATTGGCAAAGCCCTGAAAGGCGTGGAGGGCAAAGTCGTTTATGCGATCGACGACCAGCAGTTGCAGGAAGATGGAGGCCCGGCCGCCGGCGAAGTCGCATTGCGCGGTGCGGTCGTGATGAAGGGCTACTGGAACCGTCCGGACGCAACTGCCGCTGTGTTGCGCGATGGATGGTTCTACACCGGCGATCTCGGCTACTTCGACGCTAACGGCAACTTGTTCCTTACCGGACGCAAGAAGGAACTGATTGTCCTCAGTAATGGGAAAAATATCTATCCGGAAGAGGTTGAGGCGCACTACCTGAAATCTCCTTACATCAAAGAACTCGCCGTGATCGGGCTGGAAGGCAAGCCCGGAGAAGGCGGCCGGCTGCACGCGGTCGTCGTCCCGAACTTCGATGTGCTTCGTCAGAAAAAGATTGTGAATGCCAAAGAAGTTATCCGGTTCGACATCGAAAGCCTGTCGCAGCAGATCGCATCCACCAAGCGCATCGGCAGTTATGAGATCTGGCAGGAAGATTTGCCTCGCACCACCACTCGCAAGATCAAGCGCTTCGAAGTGGAGAAGCGGGTAAAAGCGCAGCAGGCACGGAAACTTACTGATGACTCCGAGTTGCCCGCCGAACGGCCGCTGACGGCGGACGAGGCGGCATGGCTCGATCAGCCTGACGTGCAGCGGGCGCTGACAATTGTGCGAGAAGCGGCGCGCACGGCGCCGTCAAGCTTGCGGCCTACTCACAATCTGGAACTCGATCTCGGCCTCGATTCCATGCAGCGAGTCGAACTGCTTAGCCAGATCGAAGAACAAATTGGAGGCAACGTCGAAGAATCGCAGCTTGCGGCGATTTACACGGTGCGCGATATCGTCGATGCCGTTCTGCAAAGCGCGGCCACCGGAGCGGCGACGGGGACGCGGACGACTTTTGCAGGCTGGAAGGCGATTCTGGCTGAAGAGCCGGATCCTGCTGAGGTGCTCGCTTTGGCGCGCCCCCAGCGAATCAGCGGCGCATTCTGGTATTTCGTTTCACGACTCCTGCAGATAATCTCGCTCGATCGCTTTCATCTGCACGTGAGCGGGATTGAGAAGCTGCCGAAGAGCGGCGGTTTCATCCTTTCATCCAATCACCAAAGTTTTCTCGATCCGCCCATCCTGGCCAGCGTTCTGCCGCCCGCGGTATTTGGCAAAGTTTTCGCGGTGGGAACCAGCGAGATTTTCGGCAAAGGCTTCATGCTAAGGCTGGCGCGGTCGCTGCGCATTGTGGTCGTCGATCCCGATGCGAATCTCATTCCTGCCATGCGCGCCGGCGCGTTCGGGTTGAGGCAGGGACGTTCGCTCATTCTCTATCCCGAAGGCGAGCGCTCGATTGATGGCACGCCAAAGGTCTTCAAGAAGGGCGCTGCAATCTTATCGATTCACATGCAGGTGCCGATTGTGCCCGTGGCGATTGAGGGATTCTACGATGCATGGCCGAGGAATAAACCGTTCCAGAAATTCGCGCCGCTGAAAATTGTTTTTGGCGATCCGATTGTTCCGCCGCCTGAGAGTGAAGCGTCGGAAGCGGCATATGAGAAGCTGACTGCCGACTTGAGAAAACGCGTGGTCGGGATGTGGGAAGAACTGCGGCGTTGACCTAGACGCCGGCGCTACTTTATTTCGCGCGTGGATGCGTACGGTCATACACATCTAGCACGTGTTTCATCGACAACTGCGTATAGCGCTGCGTCGTGGCAAGGCGCTCATGCCCCAGCAATTCCTGAATCGCGCGCAGGTCGGCACCCTCTTCCAGCATGTGCGTGCCGAAGGCGTGGCGCAGCGTGTGCGGATGTACGTCCGGCGAAAGACCCTTGGCGACAGCGATTTTCTTGATGATGCGGCCGACGCTGCGTGTGGTAAGGCGGCCGCCGCGGCGGTTAATGAGCAGCGCAGCCGGATGCTTGTCGCTTGTACCAAGAACTTTCTGCCGCTCGGGAAGATATGCGGCGAGCGCCGTTTTCACCGCATCTCCAAACGGAACGTAACGTTCTTTCTTTCCCTTGCCACGGATAAGAATCGCTTCCGCACTCAGTCGAATGTCCTCGAGGTTGATTCCGGTGAGTTCCGAATTGCGAATGCCGCATCCATAGAGCAGTTCCAGCATGAGGCGGTCGCGTTCTGGAAACGCTGCAGCCTCGGGCATCGCGCCATCGATCACGGAGTTCATCTCCTCGATCGTGGGAACGCGCGGGAGTTTCTTGGGAAGCTTCGGCGTAGCCACCAGCTTTGCCGGATTCTGCTCGACAACGCCTTCCCGTGCCAGCCATCGATAGAGCGACCTTACCGCGGCCAACGCGCGCGCCACCGAAGGTTTGCTTAGTCCCCTCTCGTAGAGTTGCGAGAGAAATCCCCTCACGGCGATGTGGTCAATCTGATTCCATCCGCGCGAACCGGCGTAAGTGGCGAACAGCGAGAGGTCGCGACTGTAGGCCTTAATGGTGTGCAGCGAAGCATTTCGCTCGCGCAGATGGCGCAGGAAGTTGGCGACAGCTTTGCCGACTGTCGTGTTTGCCTTGCTCGTCGTCATAAGAGCCGGAACCCACCACGGAGGCACGGAGACACGGAGAAAAACATTAATCGTTGCCCTCCGTGCCGGAGCCTGCCCTGAGCGAAGCCGAAGGGTCGCTCCGTGGTTGATTTTTCCTTCGTGTTCATTTCATCTTGCCTTCGCCCTCGGGTGATGCTTCTGATACACAGTTCGTAGCCGGTCGAGCGCCAGATGCGTATAAACCTGGGTCGTCGAAATATCGGAATGGCCCAGGATGGTCTGCACTGTGCGAAGGTCGGCGCCATTCTCCACCATGTGCGTGGCACAGGAATGGCGCAGCATGTGCGGCGAAGCAGCGCGTCCCGAGGCAACCGAAGCCGCGCGCACCATCTGCCAAATGCGCTGGCGCGTCAGCCTTCGCCCTCCGCGCGCGATGAACAGCAGCGGCGAATTCCGCGCGGTCGGCGTTCCGGTCTGCTTCCCTGCCGTCAATACGGGCCGAGACTGTAACAAGTACTCCGTGAGCGCGTCCTGAGCGGATTTTCCCAATGGCACCACACGTTCTTTGTCGCCCTTGCCGCGCACCAGCATGTATCCGGCCTCGAGTTTCAGGTCTTCCAATTTTGCGCTGATGATTTCCGAAACTCGCAGCGCGCCCGCGTAGAAAACTTCCAGCATCGCGTGATCGCGTGCCGCCAGCACGCTTGATTCTTTCGTGTTTGGCGAACTCAGACCAGCGCGCTTAAGCGGAGCGGCCAGTGTCGCTTCCATTTCATCGCGGGCCAGCGCCTTAGGAAGAACCTTCCACTGTCTCGGCGATTCAATGTTCAGCGTGGGATCGTGCTCGATTTTCTTATCCAACAGCAGATAGCGATACAGATGGCGCAGCGCCGACAGTTTGCGCCCTACGCTACGGCCGTCGACTTGATTGGAGAAAAGCTGCTGCAGGAAATCGCGCACATCGGTGCGGCGAGCCGAGGAAAGAACCTGCTTGCGCTTCTCAAGAAACTCCGAAAACTGAGCAATATCAGTGGTGTAGGCGCTTATGGAAAGCGGAGCCAGTCCTTTCTCGATTCTCAAATAGTCGAGAAAGCTGGAGAGCACACGCGAGTTGGCATCCGAAGCCATGACAGAGGGATGAACGAAGTATGCGCGTTATCGGACGCTGACAGAAGTAATGAACGGGATGCCAGCAGAAACTACAGTGGCGTCGTGGAGACGTAGTTTGCTACATCTGTCCGGCGGCGCGCAGCAAGTCGACCGCAAACAATGCCCCTTCCGGCGTTTCCTCATGCTTGAAGTAAGCAAAGACATCGCGGCCAGCGGCCAGATGCTCTCCGATCCGCGCGACCATTGCACGGCGTTCTTCTTCCGTGTAACTCGGCTTGCGAAATCTGTAATAGACAAACGGTCCAGTCACCACATCAGGAGTGGTGCGTTCTTCGGTCTCGGCCACGCAGAGCGCGACTCCATGGGACTTCAATAAATCCCACGTCGAATCAGAAAACCATGACTCGTTACGGAATTCGAATGCTGCCGGCAACGTGCGCGGAAGAAGCGCGAGAAAATCCTTGAGCAGCGCGGCGTCTGACTTAAGATTCGGCGGCAACTGAAACAGCACGGGCCCCAGTTTTCCGGCGGCGGCCAACGGTTCGATCGTCGCCAGGAAGCGCGGAACAAAATCTTCCGCTCCCTTCAATCGCTTGATATGCGTGATCACCTGGTGCGCCTTGATGCCCAGGCGAAAGTGTGCCGGCGTTTCCTGAATCCATTTCTGGATCGTGGTCTCCTTCACCAGTTGCCGGAAGGTGAAGTTCACTTCGACTGTGTTGAGCTGCGTAGAGTAATGACCGAGAAACTTTTTCTGCGCGAGCTTTTCTGGATAGAAGTTAGGCTTCCAACTCGGATAAGCCCAACCTGAGGTCCCGGCAAACAATTGAGGCATGGTAAGTTCTCGAAGCAGTTTCGCAGTACTCTTCGCAGCGGACGGGATTATACCTTGCGTCGCGGTTTGCGCGCCTGCGGCGGTTTCTCCGTCTTTTTTGCGGCACGGGATGGAGTCTTCACAGGTTCATCTTCATCATCCGCCTGGGCTGCAATCGAGATTCCCGGCTTCTCCGCAACTGCAGACGCAGCAACTCCCTTGAGATCCGGCAACCGTTGCTTCAACTCAAGCACCGGAGCGAACAAGTCGCCCATCTTTTCGAAACGAGTTACGACCTGCTTAGCCTCGAACACAAGCAAGTTCGCGTCTTTCTTTTTGAGCGCACGCTCGACTTCCTGCCACGTCACCGGTGTCGAAGCCGTGGGATGCTCGCGGGCCCTTAGCGAATACACGGCCACGGTGGTTTTGTGCTCATCGTTCTGGCTCCAGTCGACGAAAACTTTGCCAGTTCGAACCTGCTTCTTCATGTCCGACACAACCATGTCCCGATGCTCGTGTTCCAGCAATTGCGCCAGCGCATGAGAAAAAGTCTTGGTCGATTCGTATTTCGTCGGAGTGTTGAGCGGAACATATATCTGAAGCCCCTTCGATCCCGAAGTTTTCGGAAAACTTTGCAGCCCGAAGTGCTCGAAAATTTCCCGCAGCCACAGCCCGACTTGGCAGCATTGCACAATGTTTGCCGGCGGCCCGGGATCGAGATCGAAAACCATCATCGTCGGGCAGGTAATGTCTTCCGCCAGAGCAAGCGATGGATGCAATTCAATCGCAGCAAGATTCGCCAGCCAGACCAGCGTCGGCAAATCGTCAGCGAGAATGTAATGAATGGTGCGGCGATTTCTGCCACTCCAGATGGGCACGGTCTTCACCCAGCCAGGCCGGTGCTGGGGCGCATTCTTTTCGTAGAAAAATTCCTCGTCCACGCCGTTGGGATAGCGCTTGCGCGTGAGCGGACGCTCCGCCAGATGCGGCACCATCGCCGGCGCAATGCGAACGTAATAATCGATCACCTGCTGCTTGGTAAATCCCGTGGCGGGATACAAAACTTTTTCCAGATTCGACAGCTTGAGTTGCTTCCCCTGAACTTCAATCGTCGAATCCATCGTGCGAGTTCTCCCGCAGCATTGTGCCTCAAAACACGAGCAATGCAAAATACTGCTCACTACCTATGCCTCGCCCACATGCACTCGCCAATCCCGGTTTGACAACCTCCCTACCCGCCACGTAATTTCAAAGTTCCGCCCTGCATGTCCGTCATAGCTGGTCATCCGGAGGTCCGATGAAACACCGTGCGCTCAAAGCCGCCTCATTTTTTCTCATCTTTTCCGCTCTCGCTGCCGCCCAGGATGTCGCGTCTTTTGAGAAGCGCATCACGGTCAAGAAGTTGCCGAACGGACTGACCATCCTCATCTGCGAGCGTCCCGAAGCGCCGGTTTTTTCTTTCTTCACGATGGTCGACGCCGGCTCCACGCAGGATCCCCAGCGCAGGACGGGCCTGGCCCACATGTTCGAACACATGGCCTTCAAAGGAACGGACACGATCGGCACCACGAATTATGCCGCGGAGAAGCCCGCTCTAGAGAAAGTCGAGACCGCATACGCCGCCTACATCGCCGAGCGCGACAAGAGCGTAGGCCGCGACGAAGCCAGATTGATGCAACTTGAAAAAGCCTGGAAAGACGCGATCGCCGAGGCTGACAAGTATGTCGTGCCCAACCAGTTCGGCAAGATCATCGAGCAGAATGGAGGCCAGGATCTCAACGCCTTTACCGATTACGACGAAACCGCGTATCACTACTCGTTGCCCTCGAACCGGCTTGAGCTGTGGGCCTATCTCGAGTCCGAACGTTTTCTCCATCCTGTGATGCGGGAGTTTTATAAAGAACGCAACGTCGTGATCGAAGAACGTCGCATGCGCACCGACAGCAATCCCACCGGTCGCCTCGAAGAGCAATTTAATGCCGCAGCGTTCGAAGCGCATCCTTATCACCGGCCAACAATCGGATGGATGTCTGACTTGAACTATTTTTCTGCCACCGATGCGAAGAAGTTTTTCGACGAATACTACGTGCCCGCGAACATGGTGGTCGCAGTCGCGGGGGACGTGAAGACCGCACAGGTCATGCCGGTTCTCGAAAAATACTTCGGACGCCTCCCCGCAAGTTCCAAGCCGGATGAAACCACGACCACCGAGCCTCCGCAGAATTCTGAGCGCAAGGTTGTGCTGCAAGAAAAAGCGCAGCCGCTTTATCTTGAGGGCTATCACCGGCCCGACTACATGACGAAAGACGACGCCGTGTACGATGCCATCACCGATCTAATGTCCGAGGGCCGCACCTCGCGGCTTTACCGCGCGCTGGTGCGCGATAAGAAAATCGCAGCGTACTCGGCCGGATTCACCGGCCTGCCCGGAACCAAATATCCACACCTCTTCGCGTTCTATGCGGTGCCACTACCCGGACACACGACGCAGGAAATGGGCGACGCGATTCATGTCGAAATCGAGCGTCTAAAGAAGGAAGACATCACCGACGAAGAGTTGAGAATGATCAAGACGCGAACCAAGGCGAACCTGATCCGCGGCTTGGGTGACAACGAGGGATTGGCAACTCAACTTGCGATTTACCAGACGCGTTATGGCGACTGGCGCGAATTGTTCCGCTCCGTGGACCACATCGACAAAGTCACCAAAGCAGACATCCGGCGCGTGGCGAACGAAACTTTCAAGGAAACCAATCGCACTGTGGGCGTGATTGAGACGACCTCGGGCCCGAGGCACGGCGGGGACCAAGATCCCGATCAAGCTCCGGCGGGTCAGGGAGGTGCGCAATGAAAACCCGCCGAATGCATCTTCCGATAATTCTCGCAGCCTCCCTCTTGTTTGTGCCGACCTTCAGGGCAACATCACAAACGACGAACTGGCAGCAGATTCCAATCGCTCCTCTGCCCGCTTTCCATCCCCAGCAGCCCAAGCGAGTTGAACTCTCGAACGGCATGGTGATCTTTCTGCAAGAGGATCACGAGTTGCCGTTGATCGATGGCAGCGCGCGCATCCGCGGCGGATCGCGCAATGAACCGGCAAGCAAAGTCGGGCTGGTCGACATCTTCGGCGAAGTCTGGCGCACCGGTGGCACCAAAACACAAACTGGCGATCAGCTTGACGACTTTCTCGAGGTGCGCGCAGCCAAGGTCGAGACCGGCGGCGGTCCCGATTCAACCTCGATCAGCATGAGTTGCTTGAAAGGCGACTTCGACGATGTTTTCAAAGTCTTGGTCGATGTGCTAAAAAATCCAGAATTCCGCGCCGAAAAACTCGACCTCGCGCAGAAGCAAGCAGAAGACGCTATCTCCCGGCGCAACGATGAAGCTGGATCGATAGCCCGGCGCGAATCCGCCAAGCTCGCTTATGGAGCGGACAATCCTTATACTCGCCAACCTGAATATTCCACCATCGCCGCGATCACTCGCCAGGATCTGCTCGACTGGCACAAGACTTACGTCCAGCCCAATCACATCATCCTCGGCATCAGCGGCGATTTCGATTCAGCCGCTATGGAAGCCAAGCTGCGCGCCGCGTTTGAAGCATGGCCGAAAGGAAGCGACTTACCGAAAGATGATATTCAGTATCATCCCGCCAAGCCCGGCTACTATCTCATCCCGAAAGACGACGTAAATCAGAGCAGCATTCACATGGTGACGCTCGGCACCACGCGCAACAATCCCAACTACTACGCCATCAGCGTTTTTAACGAGGCTTTCGGCGGAGGATTCTCTTCGCGACTATTCAACGACATTCGCACCAAGCGGGGCCTGGCCTACAACGTAGGCGGCGGCATCGGCTCCAACTTCGGGCATCCCGGCATTCAGCAATTTGTTGTGGGCACCAAGAGCGCGACCACCATCGAGTCGATCCAGGCCATCGACGAAGACATCGATGATCTCGCCAAACATCCAATCACCGATGCGGAAATCAAAGCGGCCAAAGATGCCATTCTGAACGCGTTTATCTTCCGCCTCGATTCGCCCGACAAAGTTCTGGCCGAGCGCATCACCTATGAATACTACGGATATCCAGCCGATTGGCTCGACAAGTTTCCCGGAGAAATTCAGAAGGTGACGGCCGCCGACGTGAACCGGGTGGCCGCGAAGTATGTGCATCGAGACCAACTCGCGGTGCTCGTGGTAGGCAACACGAAAGAGTTCGACAAACCTCTCTCGTCCCTCGGGGCCGTCAAGGAAATCGACATCACCATCCCACCCCCGGCCGGAGCCAAAGAAGACGAGAACCAGAAGCCGACAGCCTCGAATGCAGAAGGCAAAGCCTTGGCCGCAAAACTTGTAGCAGCGATGGGCGGCGAAAGCAAACTGGCAGCGGTGACATCGGTAAAGGCTCAGTTGAAAATCACCCAGAAAACCCCAAACGGCGATTTCCCATTAGAAGTGAAAACCTTCATAGTCTTCCCAGACCGTCTTCGTGCCGAAATGCACAATGGAAATATGGCCATGAACTACGTGGCCACGCCAAATCTGGGATTTGCCGAGTACCCACCGGGAAGCGTGCATGACTTGCCGGCCGCTCAGAAAGCGGAAATGCTGCAGCAGATAAAGCGCGATCCCATCTTCATCGCTGCGCACTCGAAGGATCCCGATGTGTTCTTCATCGCCGGAGGAACCGAAAAGGTCGGCGCAATCGATGCTCGCATTGTCGACGTAAATGCCGCAGGAACCGCGATCCGCTGGTTCGTTGACCCGCAGACTGGTCGCATTTTGAAGGAGACCTACACAACGCTCAACGCCCAAGGCGGCCCGGTGCAGGGCGAAACCGACCTGGACGACTGGAAGTCAGTGAACGGCCTGACCATCCCTTTCACTCGCCACAACAAGCAAAACGGACAGGATTCAAGCTCTGCAGAATATACAGTGCTGGAGATCAATCCAGCGATCGATCCGAAGGTGTTCGACAAACCAGCGGAACAACCCGCAGCGAAATGACGCGGTAAGCCTGGATGCGTTGTGTTCCGATTCCACAGGCTTCATTTTAAGCGGAGAAAATCAACTACGGCGTAACCTCGAACACCACCCCATATTGATATGCGCCCCCCGACGCAGTAGAGCCGTAAAGATTGCCAGCGTTGTCGAAGACCAAGCCTTCTATCGGCGCGAATCCATCGCTACCCACGAAGTTATGCAGCACCCTATCCGTCCAGGTCCCGCCTACTCCGGGAACCAGCGCGAATACCACGCCGCTGCCCCCAGAGCCTCCGTTTAAGGCTTCGCCGTAAAGATTCCCAGAGGAATCAAGAATGACGCCCGCTGAGGGAAACTGGCCGTTGACGCCATCAAAGTTTTGCACCACCGTCTGTTTCCAGGTCCCACCCGCCTGAGGAGAAAGCTCGAACACCGTGCCGCAGCCGGAAGAGTCGTCACCGACGCAAGGCCCAGTTCCGCCCGAATAAGTCGTTCCATAGAGATTGCCAGTAGCGTCCAGAACCACCGGCGCTGTGGGCTCATAGCCAGCCGGAGGACGGAAGTTATACAGAATTTTCTCCGTCCACCTGCCAGCTCCGACGCGCTCCAACTCGAACACCGTTCCCGTGTACTGGCCAAACGCGCCGCCCGAAGAGGTTGTGCCGTAGAGATTGCCGGCAGCATCAAGCACCACGCCCGCGGCCGGTCCTT
>JBEKJF010000032.1:0-21642 GCA_050011375.1 Candidatus Sulfotelmatobacter sp. | reverse complement strand
GGTTCGACTCTCGGCGGGATGCTGGTATACGCCCAGGGTTACATGCAAAGCTTTCTCAATGTTCGTCACTGAGCCCCTGACATCCAGGTTCATGCGATTGGGAGAGGTACCAACCACTCTCAAGCCATTCGCCTCCGCGAAGCGAATCACGGAGTCGTAATCCCCTGGGCTGGGGCCAAACCCTTCGGTGAACTGTTCCACGGTCAGAAATTTGCGATACGACGGGCTGGAGGGATCGTGAACTTCGCGAAGGAGGTTCTCTAACTCTGCCTGGTTGCGATGGGGCAGAACCAGAACGATGCGAAGGGACTGCGTTGCGGGCAGGCGCCCGATCAACGGTGCTTGTCCGCTGACAACAACATCGCGGGTGTGACGCGTGAGCAGCGATTGCGGTTGGGCTTGGGAAACAACAGCCACACCTGACACGATCGCGAGCGTCACCAGCAAAAATACGCTCAGTCTTCGAATCATGATTCCTCCTGGGATTTAAATAGCATTCCCGTCGGCATCCGCGATGGAAACGGGAATCCGCGACTTGGACTTTCTGGCTTGGAAATCGTACTACGCCGCTGCCGTTTCGGGTACCGGAAGTTTGTCAAATCTTGCTCGTGAGGTTATTCGCGGCGGGTATGAAGTGCGTTGCAGTCTCAGTCAAGCAGTATCGGCGTGGCATCGTTTTGGTCAGACTCCGGTTATAGTATGCCTGCTGCCGTATTTCTGGAAGACGGAGTCACGAGAAACTACGCCCTCGAGTTGACGAGAGTCAGCGCGGTTGACTACAGGGATGAGAGGATAAACATTCACATAGCGCAGTGCGGAATCGAGGGGGAGATCAGGGTAGAGACTGGGCACGGACTGCGGGGGAAGAACTGAGCCGAGAGTGAGTTCACCCTTACCTTCCTGAAAAAGGCGTTGAAGTTGCTCGCGGCTGATTGTGCTCCAGCCGGCAGGATGCAGGCGCACCAGAAAAATAGGGTCGGCGCAATCCTGAACACGGCGGGCGTTGGCGTCGACATAATCTTGCGCGCTGAGGATCGTTGCGGGGACTGGAAGCATGGCATCTTCGACGCGGAGAATGGTTTCTTCGCGCTCCTCTTCGAGCGAAGGCAAAATTAGTCCGTCCTGCCGGGTGAGCAGGTCGAAGATGGGAATGCTCTGCAGGCCGCGCGAGACAAGATACGAAAAAGTATTGGCGACAATGACGGGGACGATGATTTCGTAATTGCCGCTGACTTCGAGAACCATGAAAACAGAAGTCATGGGCACTCGGAGAAATCCGGCGAAGAGCACGCCCATGCCGACCAGGACGTAGGTCCCAGTCGATCCGGTGAGCTGCGGGAAGAAGTGGTGCATACCGTCACCGACCGCGCCACCCAGCATGGCCCCGATGAAGAGAGTGGGCGCGAACATTCCCCCGGGAGTGCCGCTGACGAAGGAAACGGTTGTGGCAACAATCTTCAAAACGGCGAGCATGGCCAGGATTTTCCAAGCGTACTGGCCGTGCATGGCCTGATCCATAGCATCGTAGCCTGCGCCCATGATTTGAGGAAATCCCAGAAAGGCAATGAGGCCGACGACGAGTCCGGCGAATGCGGGCTGGAAATATTGCGTCCAGCGCGGCAGGGCCTTCAGACGGGGACGAAGGTAGCCGATTGATTTAGCGAAAATGACAGAGGCGAGACCGCCCACAATGCCGAGGACGGCGTAGGCGATCAACTCGGTGGGACGCTTGAAAGTGGTGACGGGAATGCGGAATAGCGGTTCGCTTCCGAGAAACCAGCGCACGATCACGACACTGGAGACCGCGGACAGAACGACGGAACCGAGGATGCCGGCGCTCCAGCGTCCGATGACCTCTTCAATCACGAAGAGGACGGCAGAGATGGGAGCGTTGAAGGCGGCGGCCAGTCCGGCGGCTGCGCCGACCGGGGCCATGAGACGCAGTTTTTCGCGGGAGATATGCAGCCACCGTCCCAGGGCGGAAGCGATGCTGGCTCCGATCTGCAGCGAGGGATCTTCCGGTCCGAGTGATTGACCGGAGCCGATGGCGATCGCGGCACAGATAAATTTTCCCACTGCGGTGCGAAACGGGATGACGCCGTTGAAGATATAGAGCGCCGCTTTGGTCTGGTTGACGCCGCTGCCGCGGATCCCTGGGAACAGATGCAGTACGAGCACAGCTACAACCAAGCCGGCGAGAGCGGGCACTGCGAACAGTCGCCAGCTATGAGCTTGCGCGAGCGGACCGAGCAGGGCGAGGTGCATCCAGTCGATGGCGAGACGGAAGCAGACCACGGCAAGGCCGGAGAAAATTCCAATGAATACCGAGAGAATGAGGAAGAATACTTCTTCATGGAAGGCGCCTTCGAGCGTGGAAAACAAGCGCCGGGAAATACGGAAGCGCACGAATGAAGGGTGCGGAGTGGCGAGCGGAGGAGTTGCGGGAGTGCTCATCGGCTCGCGGCCTCGCGTTTTTGCGAGATCAACAACAGTGCGAGGTCGAGACCTTGTGGCGGGCCACAAATGGCCGCCGTCTGCTGCTCGGTTTGGAAAACAACGTCCATGATTGTATCTGGGAGATCAGTCTCCGCGGGAGAGCGCAGGCGGGCCAGATTTGGCTTGGCGGCTGTCACACGGGACTCGAGACTGGAAAGTGGAGATGCAGTAACGGTCGCGGGAACTTTCAGATCCACGCCGGTTTGCTGGGCGCATTCGGCGAGGCGTTTTTCAGCCTGGGCCAGTGCGGCCGTAATGCGGCGGTTGCGTTCGGCATCGGAAATGTGGCTTTGAAAAGGATTGGCGCGGAGAATCAGATCGGTTGTCGCAAGAAGCCGGCGGGAATCGGCATCCTGCGAATTTGCTTTGACTGCAGCCTCCAGATAGCGTCCAGCGGTGGCGTAGTTTCCCGTGCGATAGGCGGCCTGGCCGGCTCCGGCGAGGGCAGAAGCATTTTCGAGATCGATCCGGAGAACTTCTTGATATTGGGCGAGCGCATTGGCATAGTCGTGAGCCTGCTCGAAAAGTTGCGCAGCCTGAAGATGCGCGGCGACATCGGGTGGCATGGCCGCGGCAAGGGCCATCATTTCTGACTCAGCCTTGTCGAGAGCGTCTTTTTTCAGCAGAAACTGGATGAGTTCGATGCGGGCTTTGGTGCGATTGGCGTCGGAATCGGACTTCCAGACTCCGTACATCGCGTTATGGTAGTAACGAGTGGCATCTTCGATGGAGCCGCGGTGGGCCTGGACGCGAGCGAGAGCTAAATTCACGGCGGCATCCTGCGGAGTGCGCTGCCATAGCGCGAGCAGGTAGGACTCGGCTTCGTCGAGAAGCCTCGGGTCGTTGCTGTCGCGCAGGGCGCGGGCCAGGCTGAGCTGATATTGCGAGTTGGTGGGATCGCAGGTAAGAGCGGCGCGGAAGGCGGCGATGGCATCGTCATAGCGACTAGCGCTCGCTTCGGCGAGACCTTGAGCATAGAGTTTGCGGCCGCGAGCCTGCTGATTCGCGTTGAAGCGGGCTACAAGATGGCCGACTCCGGCGAATGAGACCGCCGCGGCGAGCGTTAGGATAAGCAGTATGAGAGGCGCGGAGCGCGGAACGAGTTTAGGGAGCGTCCACGACATGTCTCGTATCACGATATCATTTTGGAGGGCCGAGAGCGGTTTAGGGGTGAGCACAAAATTAGGCCGGAGGGTCCCCGGTTCAGGTAAGATACTTCGTCGCAGGTACTGCAAAGAATGAATCGCGAATATCACAAAGGTTATAGCCAGGAATTGAACCGGGACATGGATGCTCTGGTTTTTGGGAATGCGGGTACGCCGCTGCTGGTGTTTCCGACCTCCATGGGAAAGTTTTTCGAATATGAAGACCGCGGGATGATTGGCGTGTTGGCGCCGAAAATCGAGCGCGGCGAACTGCAGGTATTTTGCCCCGATGGAGTTGATACCGAGAGTTGGTACAACAAGGGCGTGCATCCCAAGGTGCGGGTGCTGCGGCATTTGCAGTACGAGCGCTACATTTTGCATGAGATGGTGCCGTTTATACGCTGGAAGAATCAAACGCCGCGGCTGGCCGTGACAGGGTGCAGCTTTGGGGCTTACCATGCGGTGAATTTTGCGCTGAAGCATCCGGATGTAGTCACGCATTGCGTGAGCATGAGCGGGGCGTTCGATATCCATCAGTTTCTGGATGGGTATTATGACGACGATTGCTACTTCAATTGTCCTCCGGATTATTTGCCCAATCAGAATGACGACTGGTTTTTGTCGCGCTACCGGCAGATGAAAATTGTGCTGGGCTCTGCGGATTGGGATATGTGTCTGGATCAGAACGTGAAGATGTCGGCGATTTTGAATGGTAAGGCGGTGCCGCACTGGCTTGATATTTACGGGGATAATTCGAAGCATGACTGGCCGCTGTGGCAGAGGATGGCGGGGAAGTATTTTTGAGGCAGCGGGCAGTGGTCAGCAAGGTTCTATTATGCGGCACTCTTCTGGAGCCAGGATAATTCAATGGGAATAATCGAGCTCATACCGTGGATTTTGCTGGCGATTGGCGCCTTCCGGAGCGTTGGAAGGGCAAAGTCCTCCGGACGTTCACTGTCGGGAACATCGCTAACAGCATTATGGATTCTATCCATTACCGTGCCGCTGATCTGCCAAATGTTGATGGTGGCAGTTTTCTCCCCCGGGCTTAGGGTGACCGCACTCCATTGGTTTCTCATCGATAATTTTGGCCTGCGGCTGGGAAGCGCTGGTTACATCGTAGACGCCTTTTGGCGAAGCGTGGGTGTAATCGTCGGAATTGTTATCGTCAACGCCCTGGCGGCGAACACTCGTCTGGGAGGATCCTATCCGGCGGCCCCCGACCTGCAACCTGCAAATGCGGGTAGCGTCAAACGCGAACCAGCGAACACTGTCGATCAAGCTGCTCCCGGGGATCGTGGAGCGCTGGAGGAATAGGTCCCTCGACTGCGTGATTGCTTCGCTTCGCGAAACAGTCACTTCGGTCAGGATGACACGGTGAGGCGAAAGGTTTTATTGGGAGATGAAACTGTGAAGAAGATTGGGATTTTGTTTGGGATGGAGAATACGTTTCCGCCGGCTTTGGTCGAGAAGATTAACTCGATGAAGGTGGATGATGTCACTGCGGAGTTTGTTTCGATTGGCGGCATCCGGATGGATGAGCCGAAGAAGTACGCCGTCATCATCGACCGCATTTCGCAGGACATTCCGTTCTACCGGGCGTATTTGAAGAATGCCGTGCTGCACGGGACGATCGTCGTGAACAATCCCTTCTGGTGGACGGCGGATGACAAGTTTTTCAATTACGCGCTAGCGGACAAGCTGGGCGTGGCGATTCCTCCGACGATAATCCTGCCGCATCACAAGCATCCGGAAGGAACGACCGACAAGTCGATGCGGAATCTGATTTATCCGCTGAACTGGCAGGAGCTGTTTGATTACGTTGGCTTCCCTGCTTTCCTGAAGCCCTACTCCGGCGGCGGATGGAAGCATGTTTATCACGTACATTCGCCGGAAGAATTTTTCCAGCACTACAACCAGACCGGCGATTTGTGCATGACGCTGCAGCATGGCGTGGTGTTTGAGGAATATTACCGCTGCTATGTGGTGGGGCAGGAAAAAGTGCACATCATGAAGTACGATCCGCGGGCGCCGCATCATGAACGGTATGTGAAGGGAAATCCTCCGCCGTCCACGGAAGCGTTACGGTCCAGAATCGAGAAAGATGCTCTGACTTTGTGCCGCGTGCTGGGGTATGACTTGAATACGGTGGAGTTTGCCGTTGAGGACGGAGTGCCGTACGCAATTGATTTTCTGAATCCGGCGCCAGATGCAGAGATCACGTCGGTCGGTCAGGAGAATTTTGATTGGATTGTGAATGCCGTTGCGGAGATGGCTGTGAAAATGGCTCTGAGCGGGGAAAATCCGGCGCAAGAGTTGCGCTGGGCTGGGTTTCTGAACGGCCCCGAGAAGAAGACCCGGAAGGCCGAGCCTGCGTGGGTCGCTGACCGGAAGCGGGGCAAGACGGCCAAGTAGGAGTTGCAGGAGCGAATCCTCAGATGACTGAAGTAAGTCATGCGCGCCGCCTCGAAAATAAAGTCTCGGCACTGATGAGAAAGCAGCGATTGCTGGAGGCGATCGCGCTCCTCCGGTTGGATGAGCGTTCGGAGGTCGAGCAGGATTGGCGGTTGTGCTGGAAACTTGGTTGGTGAAGGCAAAGAGCTTGCTGGAAGTCGAAGAATCCCGCCGTAACAGGCCTCGAGGCCGCGGTGGCTTGACCCCGCAGCGGCTTAAATAGTCGTAACGCATAACAGCTTCCCAACTCATTTATAATGTTTAGGCCGGTGGTTCCCACCCTTGCGCAAAGAACGCGCAAGGATCGGGCAGCCGTATCACGGGCGCTTTCGGCAGAAACCAAGGTTCCTCGCTTCGCTCGGAATGACGAACTTTTTCTTGACGCTATGAAACCTACCTTCAGCATCGGGATTGAAGAGGAATATCAGACCATCGATCCGGAGACCCGTGATCTGAAGTCGCATATCCAGGCGGAGATCCTCGAGAAGGGCAAGCTCATCCTGCAGGAGCGCGTGAAGGCGGAGATGCATCAGTCCGTGGTCGAGGTGGGGACGGGCGTCTGCAAGAACATCAAGGAAGCTAAAGCGGAAGTAAAGATGCTGCGGCGCGATATTGTGCGACTGGCCAAGGAGAACGGGCTGAAGCTGGCGTCGGTAGCGACGCATCCGTTTGCCGACTGGCGGGTGCAGGAAATTTATCCCGACGACAGGTACAAGCACATCGTCGAAGACCTGCAGTTGGTGGCGCGGGCAAATCTGATTTTCGGGCTGCATGTACACATCGGGATCGAGGACCGCGAGACCGCGATCCACATGATGAATCATGCGCGCTATTTTCTGCCACACTTGCTGGCCTTGTCGACGAATTCGCCGTTCTGGCTCGGGATGAATACCGGCTTGAAATCCTACCGGTGCAAGGTATTCGACAAGTTTCCGCGAACCAATATTCCGGATTATTTTCCCAGCTGGGGCGAATACGAAAATTTCATCAAACTGCTCATCAAGACTAATTGCATCGACAATGCGAAGAAAATATGGTGGGACATCCGGCCGCATCCGTTCTTTAATACGATCGAGTTCCGGGTGTGTGACATTCCGATGCGAGCGGACGAGACGATTGCGCTGGCGGCGCTGATTCAGGCGACAGTGGCGAAACTGTATAAGCTGCATACAGCAAATCAGGGATTCCGTTTGTACCGGCGTGCCCTTTTAATGGAGAACAAATGGCGGGCGGCGCGCTACGGCATGAGCGGCAAGCTGATCGATTTTGGAAAACAGACTGAAGTGCCGGCGAAAGATTTGATCCACGAGTACCTGGAATTTGTGGACGACGTAGTGGATGAACTCGATTCACGCGAGGAGTTGAATTACATCCATACCATGCTGGAAACGGGCAGCGGCGCGGACCGCCAGTTGCAGGTGTATCAGGAAACTGGAGATTTGAAGAAAGTTGTCGATTACATCATTGAGGAGACGGAGACAGGACTGGCGGATGACGAACCGGCTTCCGTGAGAAAAGTAGGCTAATGACGATACCTGCAGACAAATCTAGGACTCCTTCGACGACCCCGACGCAGACTCCACGGCAAGGCTGGGGCACGCGCTCGCACAACACAATCTCGTTCGATCCGGAATACACGGTTGGCGCACGCAATGCCGTGCAGGTTTGCCTACGGGTGCAGCCCAATGAGAAGGTCTGCGTGATCACCGATGAGGCCACGCTCGAGATTGCTGCCGCGATCGTGCATGAACTCGACGAACTCGGCTCGCCCTACCGCGCCTGGGTGCTCGAGGATCTGGCGCCGCGTCCGCTGAAGGATTTGCCAGCAGAGATTCTGCAGGATTTGGAAACCAGCCAGGTTTCGATTTTTGCAGTGCAGGCCCAGCGCAACGAATTACGCACCCGCATGCAGATGACCGATGTGGTGAACCGGCGGAAGATCCGGCACGCGCACATGGTCAACATCAACCGGCAGATCATGCTCGAAGGCATGCGCGCGGACTTTCAGAAAGTGGACCGGCTGAGCGCGAAGGTTGTAGCAATGGTACGCAAGGCGCAGCGGGTGCGGGCGAAGACCGCGGCGGGAACGGACCTTACCGCTGAACTAAATCACAATTACCATTGGTTGAAGACCAGCGGGATTATCACTCCGGAAAAATGGGGGAACTTGCCAGGCGGTGAGATTTTTACTACGCCCGGCGAGGTGAATGGAACTTTCGTGATTGACGGCGTAGTGGGAGATTATTTGTGCGCAAAGTTTGGCAGCTTGCGCGAGACTCCGCTCATCATTCACATGAAGAAGAACCGGCTTACCGAAGCGCACTCGGACAATCGCGAACTGGAAGATGATTTCTGGAAGTACACGCACACGGATGAGAATAGCGACCGCGTGGGCGAATTTGCCATCGGAACGAATATTGATTTGAAAGATGTGATTGGGCAGATTCTGCAGGATGAGAAATATCCTGGCGTGCACATTGCGTTTGGGAATCCCTATGGTGCCCACACGGGTGCGGAATGGGATTCGTCGACCCATATCGATGTGGTAGGGCGAAAGTTCAATATCTGGGTGGACGACGAGCAGATCATGCAGGACGGGAAATTTCTGGTGGAAGCGTAGGGGCGTGCCGCTGTCGGCGGACAGCAGGTTCCTCCCCTTCGCTGCGCTCAGGGTCCGAATGACAAGCCTTTAGGATCTCTGGAGTGACTAACCTCTAGCTTTCTCGGAATAACGAGGATTCTGCCGGCGGGACGCCGGCGCTACGCGGTTGTTTGGCGCTACGATGATTCCTTCCCTGCGAAAGCAGTTCAACGACAGCTTCACTCCCGAAAAATATCAGACATTCTTGCGGCGGATCGACGACGCTTGCGGCACTCATGTGCAGTTCCGGCTTTCGGAGACTCCTTGTTTCTTTCCCAAGTCACTGCTGGACCGGATGGCAGAGGACGGGAAGGAACTGATCCGGCAACTGGTCGAGAATCCGGAATACCGGGCGCGGTCGGATGCGTCAATTCCGGCGGAGTTCCGAGTTGCGAATGAGTCTCCACGGCCGCTGTTTGTGCAAGTGGATTTTGGTTTGGTGCGAGATGCCTACGGCAACTTTCAGCCAAAACTTGTCGAGTTGCAGGCGTTCCCTTCTCTCTACGCGTATCAGGTGACGCTGGCGCAGAGTTACATCGACGTGTACGGACTGAGAGACCGGGCTTCGGGCTCCGGGAGCACAAAGCTGAATTTTTTCCTGAGCGGTCTTGATGAGAAGTCTTATCGCGAACTCTTGCGCCGGGCAATTGTGGGCACGCATGATCCCGAGAACGTAATCCTGATGGAGATTCATCCGCAGGAGCAGAAAACGCTGCCGGATTTTCTTCTGACAGAGAAGATGCTCGGAGTAAAGACGGTCGACATTCAAGCAGTGAAGAAAAGAGGATCGCAGCTTTACTACGAACACAAAGGAACTCAGGTGCCGATCCGGCGAATCTACAATCGGACAATTGTGGACGAGTTGCAGCGCAAGAACATAAAGCTTGGATTTGATTGGCGCGACGATCTTGACGTGGAGTGGGCGGGACATCCCAACTGGTATTTCCGGATCAGCAAGTTTTCCATTCCCTATCTGCGACATCCGTCGGTTCCGAAGACTTGGTTTCTCGATCGACTTGAAAGTATTCCCGACGACCTGCAGAACTACGCGCTGAAGCCTTTATATTCTTTCGCCGGGCTGGGCGTAGTGATTGCGCCGACAAGAGAAGATATCGAAGCAATTCCGGCGCAGAAGCGCGCTGAATACATCCTGCAGGAGCGGCTGCATTTTGAACCTGTGATCGACACGCCTCTGGGCGCGACGAAAGCCGAAGTACGCGTGATGTACATATGGCAGGACGACTTGACGCCGGTACTGACGATTATCCGCATGGGTCGTGGTTTGATGATGGGCGTGGATCACAACAAGAATATGGCGTGGGTGGGAGCGTCGGCGGCGCTGTGGCCGGAAGAGTAGCCGTTCAGCCGATTCTTTTCACGACCGTGGTTTGAAGTTCGCGTCCGTTGGGCCGGCGGAGGAATAGTTTGTCGCCAGCGAGGCGAACGGGGACGGGATCGCCGGGTTTCCATTCGCCGGGCATGTAGCCGTCGGCTGAAGTGGATTCGTATTCGCCGGTGTAAACCACGCCCCGGACGTTGACGACGACCGCACGGCGAATCGCGTGGGTGCTGGCTTCGCGGAGAATCTCAGCTTCGGCTTGATACCAGTTTTCGGCGTCGTGGCCTTCGACCGCTCCACTACGCTCGAAGAGTTCAGTGGCGCGGCGACGGATTGCTTCTTGCAGTTGGGCAGAATCATTGCCGGAGGTGCGCGCCATATCAGAACCGCCTCGATGTTTCCGGGTTTCTAGCTTTATAGTAGTCGCCATCAGGCAACTTAGAACCAGTTGACGGACACAAAAGGAATGGGTGGTTGTCAGTTCGGGAACGACGACAATCAAAACGGACCTGTTGACCTAAGTCGCTGATGGGCCTAACATTACCGCGTTCGGGGGCTGACTCCTCTCATGATTGGGCAGACTGTATCCCACTATCGCATCGTAGGGAAGCTGGGCGGTGGTGGCATGGGAGTGGTGTATGAAGCCGAGGACCTGAAGCTCGGACGCCACGTTGCCCTGAAGTTCATCCCTGAAAATCTTGCCGGCGACTCCAAATCGCTGGAACGTTTCACCCGCGAAGCGCGGGCCGCGTCTCTCCTGAACCATCCCAACATCTGCACCATACATGGCATTGAAGATAATAATGGGCATCCCTTCATCGTGATGGAGAAGCTCGAGGGCGAGAGCCTGAAGCAATGCATCTCAGGCCACGCGCTGCCGACGGAGCAGGTGCTCGACATCAGCATCCAGGTTGCGGACGCTCTGGCGGCATCGCATGCCAAGGGAATCGTGCACCGGGACATCAAGCCGGCGAATATTTTCCTGACTCCGACCGGACAAACGAAGGTGCTGGATTTCGGGCTGGCCAAGCTGGTGCACAACGTCGGCACCGACAGCGATGGAGCAGGACTGGACCAGTCGTTAACAGCCGTCGGCGTGATTCCTGGCACAGCGATCTACATGTCGCCAGAGCAGGCGCGCAGCGAAGACATCGATTTCCGTAGCGACCTCTTTTCCTTCGGCGTGGTCATGTATGAAATGTCGACTGGGAAGAAGCCGTTCTCGGGCAAGAACTCGCTAATGACGCTGGACGCGGTGTTGCATGACAAGCCCGTCCCGCCGGGAGAACTGAATCCCAAAGTGCCGGTGGAACTGGAAGGCATCATCGGCAAGGCGATGGAGAAGGACCGCAAGCAGCGGTATCAAAGCGCTACGCAGATGAAGGCCGACCTGCAACAACTGAAGCGCGAAAATGAGTCCGGGCAGGTAAGAAGCGGATTTCAGCAAGCCAGGCTGCGGGTCACGAGCCAGACCTTCGGACATACTGGCGGCAAATGGCAACTCTGGCTGCTGCTGGGAACGCTGGCGCTGCTAGTCACGGTGTTGGCGGCAGTGGGAGCGTACTGGTGGAAACATCGATCCGTGGCTAGTCTGGAGCAGGCGAACGCGATCGCGGTTCTGCCGCTGCAAAACGTGAACGGGGATTTTGCCGTGGATTACCTACGCTTCGCGTTGGCGGATGAGTTGACCAGCGTGTTGACGTATTCGCGTTCACTCGAGGTTCGGCCTTCGTCGGTGACGCGACGGTTCGTGGCGCTGGACCTTGAACCGCACAAGGTGGGTCAGGAACTGCACGTAGGCCGCCTGTTGACGGGGCATTTCATGCGGCAGGGCGAACAGTTAACCGTGACGCTGGAAGCGATCGACGTGCCCACCGATCGACTGCTGTGGCAGGCGACGGTCACTGCGCCGGTGAATGATTTGATCTCCCTGCAAAACCAATTGACCACGCAGGTGCAGCAGGGCTTGTTGCCGGCGCTGGGCGTTGCGGGAGGATCCTTGAGCGTCGCCTCACGTCCTAAGAGTCAGGAGGCGTATGACCTCTACCTGCATGCTCTAGCCCTGCCGCATGATCCCGCTCCGAATAAGGATGCGATCGCAGTGCTGGAACATGTGGTAGGAGAAGACCAGAGCTATGCGCCAGCGTGGGAGGCCTTGGGGCTGCGCTATTACTATGACTCGGCCTTCTCCAACGGCGGGGAAGAGATGTTCCAACGGTCGAATGCGGCGTATGAACGGGCGCTGGCGCTGGATCCGAACCGCGAACTCGCGGCCAGCAATCTAATTGTGAATCGAGTGCAGCGCGGCGAATTAGGCCGCGCTTATGATGCGGCGACCGATCTGGTGCGGCGGCGGCCGCAGAGCGCCGATGCACATTTCGCGCTGAGTTACGTTTTGCGTTATGCGGGTATGCAGGAAAGGGCGACGCAGGAGTGCAACACGGCGCGCTCGCTGGATCCGGGGAACTTCAATTTCAGGTCGTGCGCGTGGGCATTTCTGGAGCTGGGAAAGACGGACAAGGCAATGGATTTCGTACACCTGGACGCGGGCTCGGAGTGGGCAAACTGGGTGACGCCGTATGTATATCTGGCTGCGGGGAATCTGGCGCAAGCGCGAGAGAGCGCGAAGAGTGTGGCGAAGTCCTCGGCTTACCACCGGGAGTTGCTGTCGGCGTGCACGGCCGCGCAGCGGCCGGCTGACATGGACCGGATCGTGCGCGAGGCGGAGGCCTCCGTGTTGACAGAACCTGATCCGGAGTCGTGGTATCACGTGGGGGCATTGATGGCATATTGCGGGCAAGAAGATGCCGCTTTACGTTTGCTGAAGGCAGCAGTGCAGCAAAATTATTGCGCGTACTCGGCTCTGTTGTCGGATCCACTGCTGAAAGACTTGCGCAAAGATACGGCATTCAATGAAGTGCTGACCGCCGGCAGTAAATGTCAGGCGACGCTGAAGGAAGGGCGGCAGTAGGGACCCAGTCCTTAGTTCGCAGTTTTCAGTTGCTTGCCTTCTCCGGTCTCGGCTTCTCCCTTTCTTTTAGCCTGGAGTCTAATTACGGGGCAAGAGAGGAAAGAATTTGCGTCGGAGCCGGGTTTGGCCCCATCCTTGTAGGGTGAACTTCCTCGGATGCAACGTACTTGCGAGCCGACTGATGCGGCTCGGCCAACATTTTCTGGAAACCCCGATCGTCCGAACTTCATTCTTAGGTTTTTTGCTCGCGATTCCGGTTCTTCTGGCGGGCTCACCACAGCCGACTGGAAAGAGCTCGGCGCACCCGACCCCTGCTGTCGCCGCCTCTGAAAATCCTCAAACTCGGGTAACGAATTTTCCTCAGCTTCCTTATCAAGGATCTCCTCCAG
This sequence comes from Candidatus Sulfotelmatobacter sp., assembly GCA_050011375.1. Taxonomy (GTDB): domain Bacteria; phylum Acidobacteriota; class Terriglobia; order Terriglobales; family Acidobacteriaceae; genus Sulfotelmatobacter. The sequence goes on along the minus strand of JBEKJF010000032.1, from coordinate 8,207 downwards.
AACTCCCGCAAGATCAAGGTATCCTCGGCTTGCGCGACGAACTGCGGCGGCTGGGCACGACTGCGCGGCTGATGCAGACCGTGGCGCATCCCGACGACGAAGATGGCGGGATGCTGACGCTGGAATCGCGCGGGCGCGGAGACAGCGTGCTGCTGATGACGCTGAATCGCGGCGAGGGCGGACAGAACAAGGTTGGCAGTAATTTATCGGACGTGCTGGGTGTTCTGCGAACGGAAGAACTGCTGGCCTCCGATGAGTACTACGGCGTTCAAGAGCGGTTTTCGCGCGTCGCCGACTTCGGCTTCTCGAAGAGTGCCGATGAAACTTTTGCAAAATGGGGCGGGCACGATATCGCGCTGGCAGATATGGTCCGAGTGATTCGAACTTTCCGCCCGGATGTGCTGGTGGCGCGATTTTCGGGCACCGACCGCGATGGCCACGGACATCACCAGGCTTCGGCAATTCTGACGAGAGAAGCGTTCCGGGCAGCGGCGGACCCAAAGCGATTTCCCGAGCAGATTGCGCAAGGGCTTCTTCCGTGGCAGGCAAAAAAGATCTACATCGGCAATGTGTGCGGGTTCGGGGCAATGAGTTGTCCGGATGCGAGCTGGACGGTCAAGTTAAATACTGGCGAGAACAGTGCGGACCTGGGTGGTTCGTATGTGCAGTTCGCAATGCAGGGTTTGCGGCACCAACTCTCGCAGGGCGCGGCGAACTGGACAGTGGATCCTGGAGACCGGTTTACATTTTATAAGCTGGCGGATTCGATAGAGCCCGCAAAGCTGGATAAAGATGGACACGAAAAAGATTTCTTTGACGGCATCGACACGAGCTTGCCGGGGCTGGCGGCGAGATTAGGGGCGGAGGAATCGAAGGTTCCGCAGTTGCGTCAGGAGTTACTCGCGATCGCGCGCAAAGTTGCCGATGCCAGCCAAGATGCGAAAGGAAACGACGCGTCCGCGGCAGCGGTGCCGTTGATGGACGCCGTTGGCGACTTGGACTTGGTAAACGCGGAAATCAGCGAAAGTACTCTGAGTGCCGCCGCGATGGCTGACCTGCTGTCGCGACTAGAGGAAAAGTACGAACAAGCGGAGACCGCGCTGAACGAAGCGTTGAACGTAAATCTTGAGGCCGCCATCACTCTACAAACCGAGCCCGACGGTCGGGCTTCGAAAGACGGCGCGAAGGAAGCGGACGCTCCGACGATGGCTTCACCGGGGCAGGAGTTTTCGGTCGCGGTCAATTTTCACAATGGCTCGAAAAATCAGCTATCGATTGATTACATCAAGATTGAGACACCGAAGGAGTGGGAAACGACCTTCGACGAAACAAAGCGCGTCGTGAAACCGGGAGATAGCTTTCGCAGAGTCTTTCGATTGCAGGTACCGACGAATGCAGCCTACACGCGCCCCTACTGGCATCGCGACGATCCCGAGAAAGAGAGCCTCAATCAGATCGACGATGAAAGGTATGCGACGCTTCCCTTCCCGCCTCCGGTGCTGCGTGCTCACGTGGAATATTCCGTAGCAGGTGCGGCTGGCGCGGCGAAAGGATTTAGCATCGGCGCAACAGTGGTCACGCAGTTTGTCGACGAAACCGGCGCGGAACGTGCGCGTACGCTGGCGGTTGTTCCTGCATTTTCGGTCGCCTTGGAACCCGGGACGCAGGTAATCTCGACGCATAACGGCGCGAATTCAACGGTAACCGTGGGCGTGACCAGTAATCTCAGTCACGAGGCGCGGGGAGTGTTGCGCCTCGAACTGCCGACGGGTTGGCGGTCGGAGCCGGCGCAGCTTGCAGTGGAGTTGCCGCGGCGCGGAGAGAAGCGCGATTTCCAGTTCAAGGTCTTCCCTGTCGGATTGCAGGAGGGGCGAGCGAAAGTTCGCGCCGTGCTCGAAGCCGATGGGAACAAGTTCAGTGAGGGCTATACGCTGGTGACGCGCGAAGACCTCGGCAGCTTTTACTACTATCAGCCCGCAGTACAGCGTGTGAGTATTGTCGACGTAAAAGCACCGCATGATCTAAAGATCGGCTACATCATGGGCGCGGGCGACGATATTCCCACAGTGTTGAAGCAGGCGGGGATGGACGTAACTCTGATCCCGCCGGAGAAACTGGGGAGCGAAGACCTCACGCAATACGGAACGATTGTGCTGGGGATTCGCGCCTACGATACGCAGAAAGACATAGTCACGAACAACAAGAAGCTGCTCGATTACGTCGCCGCCGGTGGAACGCTGGTCGTGCAATACAATGCCGGCGTGGCAGATTTTAACAATGGGCACCTCACTCCGTACTCTGCGGAACTGAGCCGGGCGCGGGTTTCGGTGGAGGAAGCTCCAGTGGAAATTCTGGCGCCGCAAGATGGAGTGTTTCACTACCCGAACGAGATCACGGCTCACGATTTCGACGGCTGGGTACAGGAGCGCGGGCTCTACTTCATGGATAAATGGGACGATCACTTCAAGCCGCTGCTCAGCTGTCACGATCCGGGCGAAGACGCGCAAAAGGGCGGGCTGCTGCGCGCGCAGTACGGCAAGGGAACTTACATTTACACGGGGTATGCGTTCTTCCGGCAATTGCCCGCGGGAGTTCCGGGCGCGGTGCGGCTTTACGTGAATTTGTTGAGCGCGGGACATGAGGGCGGTCGTTAGTCGTTGGTCGTCGTCATTGGTCGTTCGCTGTTAGTCCTTCCTCGAAATGTCGACTGCTTCGCAGAACAATTCGGGATCTCCCAGCCTGATTCGCGGCATGGGCCTCGGCAGCGCGACCGCGCTCAACATGATCGACATGATCGGCGTGGGGCCGTTCATTACCATGCCGCTGGTGTTGAGCGCGATGGGCGGCCCGCAGGCGATGCTGGGATGGATAGCAGGCGCGCTGCTGGCGGTGTGCGACGGACTGGTGTCCGCAGAATTGGGCGCGGCGTTCCCGGGGTCGGGCGGATCGTATCGCTACTTGAGCGAGATTTATGGTCCTCGAAAATGGGGACGGCTGATTTCGTTCCTCTTCATCTGGCAAATTTCCTTCAGCGCTCCGCTTTCGATTGCCAGCGGATGCATCGGGCTGGCCGGCTACGCCGCGTATTACTGGCCTCACTTGGAAACGGTCTACGCAGCCCACACGGCGGTTCTACCCATTCCAGGCGCAGGTCCGCTTCAGGTGAGCTGGATTGTGACTCCCGGAACTGCGCTGGCAATTGCCGTCTGCGGCTTGACGGTCTTGCTGCTCTATCGACGCATTACGGTGATCTCGCGACTCTCGACAATATTGTGGCTCGGCGTGATGGGCACGATCGGATGGATCATCTTCGCCGGCCTGACTCATTTCAACGCAGCTCGCGCGTTCGATTTTCCTCCCGGCGCCTTCACTCTCTCGCATCAGTTCTTCACTGGCTTGGGCGGAGCACTCTTAGTAGCCACCTACGACTATTGGGGCTACTACAATGTTTGCTACCTCGGCGATGAAATAAAAGATCCCACGCGGAATATTCCCCGAGCCTTGCTGCTTTCCATTCTGCTCGTTGCCTGTCTATACCTAATGATGAACTTGTGCATCCTCGGCGTAATTCCCTGGCGGGAAATGCTGCAGGCTGGGCATAACAACAACGGCTTGTACGTTGTGTCATTGTTTATGCAGAGGATTTACGGGCCTTGGGCCGCGCGCTTAGTCACGGGACTAATAATTGTGGCCGCGTTTGCCTCGGTCTTCTCGCTAATGCTAGGGTATTCGCGCGTTCCGTACGCAGCCGCATTGGACGGGAACTATTTCCGGGCATTCGCCAAGGTCCATCCGGTGTACCGCTTTCCTTATGTTTCGCTGCTGGCGCTGGGAGCTGTAGCGGCGGCATTCTGCTTTCTGAGGCTGAGAGACGCGATCGCGGCGTTAGTGGTCATTCGGCTTGTGCTGCAATTTCTCGTGCAGGCGGTGGGTTTGATTGTGCTGCGAGTGCGGCAGCCGGACTTACCGCGTCCGTTTCGCATGTGGTTGTATCCGCTGCCGGCGCTGGTGGCGATCGCGGGATTTCTCTTCATCCTGTTCAATCGCGAGAACTGGCAGAAGGAAGTACGTTACGCAGCCGTGATATTGTTGGCGGGCCTTGTGATCTACATGATTCGAGCGTGGAGAGGCGGGGAATGGCCGTTTGGCGCGGCGAGTCCTGGAGCAGAGCCTTTAAGATAGAGGCTGGCCACGAACACAGAATCTTATCTTTCATGTGTCGATCTTTCGTGTGTCGATCTAAAATGGAGAATTGCGATGAGAAAAAAGCTTAGCGCACTAGCGTTTGCCGCGCTCGCTCTGGCGGCGGTTGCTGGGGCACAGGACAAGATGAGCAAGGACGAGCATCGATCCGTTGCGCAAGTGCTCGACCGCACCGTCATGAATGTCGAGCATGAGTTTGTTCCCGCAGCGGAGGCGATGCCCGAGGACAAATTCGGATTCGCCCCGAGCAGTGGCGAATTCAAAGGTGTGCGAACCTTCGGCGAGCAGATAAAACACGTAGCCGCGGTGAATTACATCTTTGGAGCGGCAATTCTGGGCGAAAAGGTTCCCGTGGATGTGGGCGACGAATCCGGCCCGCCGTCAATCAAGACTAAAGCGCAGATCATTGACTACCTGAAGGCATCGTTCGTATACGTGCATAAGGCGGTCCAGACCATCAGCGAGAAGAATCTCGTGGAGCCCATAAAGAGCCCTTTCGGAGAAGGAACGGTGACGCGACTAGGGTTGGCGACCAGCGTCTCCGCCCACTGTTTCGACCACTACGGACAGATGGTGGAGTATCTGCGCATGAATGGAATCGTTCCGCCAGCCAGTATGTAGGTTGAGTGGGCGATTCAATCAGTGCCGGTGGGAGCGGACATAGCGTCGATCAACTTCAGCCCTATCATGGCCAGGCGCGACAATGCCGCTGAGGTGTTGCTGAAAGGTGATACCAGGTTCTTTCGCTACGCGGGAGGGATAGGACTTGACCGCCTGCAGGAAATGTTGGATTTCCTCCTCAACCTCAGGTGAGATGACATGTCCATGCGCAACTTGTGGTGGGACGATGTCCCATAGCTGGGCCTGAGGCTGCATTTTCGGCTTCATCCTTACCATCCCCAAAACAAACTCAGCTTGAACTTCCGAAGAGGCGACCCGTATGGTCCAACAAACACCGGGGGGATGGAAAAGTTTCGGTTGTGGGGGGAAGGCCCAACATATCCTGAACTAACTATTTCGGTAAATGGCACTTTTGTGTGCCCGAAACGGTTAGCAGAACTGCAATCAGCCGCGGGCGCCGCGTGGTGCGATGGAGGTGGGAAGCAGCTCGGCGCGAAGTCCGCTACGCGAGAGATGGGCGGCAATGAATTTTTTTGTCTTCTGCGCAGCAGTCCGGGGATCGAGGAAAACGATGACCGATGGCCCGGCGCCACTGAGCGCTACTCCGAGCACGCCCGGTTTCCCGGTCAATTCCTGCAGGCATGGCAACAACGGGCAGAGTGCGGCGCGGTAAGGCTGGTGAATGCGATCTTCCAGTGCAGCTGACAGCAAGTCGTAACGACCTTGTGTAAAGGCAGCCAGCAGAAGCATCGAGTTCTGGATATTAGTCACGACATCAGCGCGAGAATACTGCACGGGCAGCACGCGGCGAGCTTCTTCGGTAGACAAGGCCTCGTCGGGGATGGCAAGCAGCAACGGCCACTTCCCTTTTGGACGAATACCGACGACTTGTGCCTCGGCTTCGCCGGACATGCGGGCAATCGTGAGACCGCCCATCCAGCAAGCGGAAGCGTTATCAGGATGGTGCTCTCGGCGAGAAGCTTCTCCGATGATTTGCGCATCGGTCCATCGCAAACGGCCGAAGTGATTAGCCAGTGCGATCCCAGCGAGCCGTGCCGCAGCGGAAGAGCCGCAGCCCTTACCGATGGGGATGTCGTTCTTAATCCGAAGTGATAGCGGAGTAACTTCCGCACCCTGCGCTTCGAGAATCTCCCTATAAGTGCTGAGGACAATATGATTCTCCACGCGCTGGCAGATTTCTTGGTCGCGTCCGGTAGCCGTGATGGAAAAGCTGGCAGCAGGTCGGGCTCCAATGGTGATGAAGAGATCCATTGCCAACGCTGCGGCATCGAAGGCCGGGCCCAGATTCGCAGAGGTGGCCGGGAGAGCTAGGTGCAGCGCGGCCGGACTAGGGCTGGTTTTCTTCTTAGGCATTCGAGTCCGTTGGGTCGGATTTCTCCGCTTGCTCCAAAGTCTTGATCACGGCGTCCAAGGTCGCATCAATCACGACCGGAGGATGACGAAACGAATTCAGATCGAGACTTTCCTGCTCCTGTGCCGTGCCTTGAAAAAGATCGCCGCGATGAAATGCCATTGTGAAATCGGGATCCTTGAGCAGGTTTCCGGTGAGAACCAGGACCACAGTTTCCTCAGGCTTCACGAAGCCCACCCGCAGCAGTTTTTTCAGGCCCGCGAGGGTGACGGCAGAGGCCGGCTCACAGCCAATACCTTCGGCTCCGATTTCAGCTTTGGCTTGGGCGATCTCGAGTTCGCTCACCTGCTCACAAGCGCCGCCCGTAGCCTGAAGAACCTTGACAGCTTTTTCCCACGACGCGGGATTGCCGATACGGATCGCCGTTGCTCGCGTCTCGGCTTGCACGCTGACCAGATGCTTGCCACCAGCTTCTCGCAGAGTGCGAACCAGAGAGTTGGCGCCCTCGGCCTGAATGACGGACAACTTCGGCAGGCGCGAGATTAATCCGATCTCGAGCATTTCGAGCAATGCCTTGCCAATCGCGGAACTATTGCCGAGGTTGCCACCGGGCACGATGATGTGGTCGGGCGGTTGCCACTCGAGTTGTTCCAGCAATTCGAGAGCGAGAGTTTTCTGCCCTTCCAGGCGAAACGGATTGATCGAGTTCAACTGATAGACCGGCGAGCGCTTGACCAACTCTTGCAGCAGGCGGAGGCAGCCATCGAAATCGGTGCGAAGTTGACAGGTGAGCGCGCCGTAATCAAGTGCCTGAGATAGTTTGCTCCAGGAAATCTTGCCTTCGGGCACGAGAACCAAACTACGCATGCCGCCGCGCGCGGCGTAAGCAGCCATCGACGCGGATGTGTTGCCGGTAGAAGCGCAAGCTACCCAGCGGTACCCGGCTTGGCGCGCAAAAGTTGCGGCGACAGTCATCCCGGCGTCCTTGAACGAGCCGGTGGGATTCATGCCTTGATGCTTGGCATACAAGCGTGAAATCCCGGTCGCACGCGATGATTGCGGAAGTTCGTAGAGCGGAGTGTTGCCTTCACGCAGAGTGACTACGCTCTCCTCCGACTGAGGCATAGGCAAAAGTTCACGGAATCGCCACACGCCACTCAAATCGAGAGGTTCATTCAACGTACGCCGTTCCCGCCACAACGATTTCAGAGCAACGGGGTTGCACGAATTCCAGGATGAATCAGTGATCTCAAGCAGGTTGCCGCAGTCCGAGCACCGAAAGTCTTGGGCGGCCGAGCCTGTAGTCGCGCCACAGCCGATGCAACGAAAACGAAACGTGGTCTGGCTGGGTTGTGAACTTTTCTCAGAAGTAGTGGAAGAAGACATGGATGAGGTGAACTGCTATTTCAGGCCTCGCAGATATTGGTCGGTCTTGTTGATCCAGTCGGCGCGCGGAGGATTGAACACATCCAAGTCAACTGTATCTTCGAGCGCTTCAGCTTTGTGCGGTATGTGCGCGGGAATACACAGAACTTCGCCGGCATGGACGACGATTTCCCGGCCGTCGATCCAGAACTTAAGCGCCCCATCGAGAATGTAAGTGAGTTGTTCGTTGTGGTGGCTGTGCTCAGGGACGATGCATCCTTTTTTCAGCAGCACGCGCGCTACCATAATTTCCTGACCGACAACGAACTGCCGTTGCAAGAGCGGGTTCAGTTCTTCGAGCGGAATCATGTGCCACGAGATGTGCTGGGGTTTATGCTCGCTGGCCGCATGTTTGGTGACAGCCCGTTGTGCACGGGAATGAGACTTCACGTCTCTTGCTTTTCCAGCAACTGCGGCTTTAGTTTTCAATTTCTTAGCCATCAAAGTCGCTCCCGGCTTCTTATAAGAAGCCCCTGGTTTCAGTGGACCTTGCCTCCATAGAGCTTCACGGCATTGTCGTGCAGGTAGCCGTGGGCAAGTTCCAGGGCGCGAGTTTCGCTGATTTCGTTTTCCGAAATCATCTCGG
>JBEKJF010000031.1:0-21736 GCA_050011375.1 Candidatus Sulfotelmatobacter sp. | reverse complement strand
ACGGACATAATATGTGCCGCTTTTCAAACCACCGCAGCCTTTGACCGCGGGCAGGTCTTCAACATAGTCCTTCCAGGTCATGTCGGCATTCTGCACCTCGAGAGCGATATTGTTGTCGGAAAGCGGCAGAGTTTTCGGCGTATCACTATCATCGTCGGTAATGATGTGCCCGGTCGCCAAGTTAAGATAATTGCCGATCGAGGGATGCGTATCTGAGTAATACTTCGTGCCGAGACCGTAAGTATTTGCCAGCGAAGTCAAATATGGCATGTTCGTCGAGTTGTAACTGGTGCTGTAGGCCGTGTTCTCGCCGAGCACGATTACGACGTGGCCGAAGCTGGGAAGGGTTTGAGCGTGGGATGGGAGGGTTAAGGTCAAAACAAGGGCGGCAAGGATAGCCAGAAATACGGGCTGTTTGTTCATGCAGATTCCTTTCCGTAACTTGGGATTCGATGTGCCCCAGAGTGGGGACTGGAGTGGCCTTCTGTTTATTGTGCATGTTAGGCCGATCAGATGCAAGCGAAGACGGTTAAGCGAACAGGCCTTCCGGACGGTGCACGGCGCCGCGCCTCTGCCCTCTGCAAGCAACCGATTTTGATCGTGGAAGCAAGTTGCTTATAGCTGCTGTTTGTAAGCATGGATGGCTTCTTCGGCGGCTGGGTACTGGCGCATTTTTCGAGCGCAAGCCGTGGTATAGTGTCCCACTCAGTTCGGGAGTGTAACGTTATGACAGAACCCTTGCGCCCGATGTCCACCGGACAACTGCTGGACCACACCTTCGCACTTTACCGAAAGCACTTTTGGCTTTTTGTCGGGATCGCCTCGCTGGGTCCGGCAGCAAGCGTGATCTTCCAACTGTTAACGGTCGGGGGCAACGTGGGTTCGCCATTCAGTCCCAACAACCAGGCGGCCAACGCGGCAGTATGGGCCAAGCTGGGTTTCATCATGTTTGTCGGCTATTTCATCATGCTGGCGGGTCTGGCAATCTCGCACGCCGCCACGGTGAAAGCCGTTGCCGCGGTGCATCTAGGGCACGAGACTTCCGTCATCGGAGCTTACAAAGCTTTGTGGGGCCGCTTGTGGAGTTTGTTCGGGACATGTTTGCTCATTTTGCTTTGGATGGTCTTGTGGGGAATCTTAGGAATCGTCGTGATATCGGCGATAGTAATCCCTTTCTCCCTGCTTCTCAGAGCAGTCGGCGGCGCTGCGACGGGTCCGGCAGCCGCGGTGTTTGCCGGACTCGTGGGATTTGCTGTCGTCGCATTGGTGTTCGCCGGATTCATCGCCATCTACGTGCGTTATGCACTGGCGATTCAAGCCTGCATGGTCGAGAACCTCGGGCCACGGGCCTCGTTGAAACGCAGCGTCTTTCTTTCCAAGGGAAGCCGCTGGCGAGTGGTGGTGATCTATCTTATTTTTCTGTTGCTGTCGCTCATTCTAGGATTGGGGTTGGGAGGGATCGCGGGCTTCGCCGGCGCGTTTCTGCACAACAAGATTGCCGCCGCAGTTTTAGTTTATCTGGCGGGATTTATCGCTGGATCGGTTACTGGCCCGCTCGCGACCATCGGCCTATCGCTGCTGTATTACGACGAGCGCGTCCGCAAAGAAGCCTTCGATCTGCAATTGATGCTGTCGAGCCTGGATGTTCCCGGAGCACCGAGCGCCACTGCGGAGCAAGCTACTCCTGCACAAGTATGAAGCCGTTTCGATTTCGCTATGAGGTGGCCGCGCTGTTTCTGCTGGCAGGGATTGGGCAGGCATTTGGGATTCAAGCGATCAGCACAGCTCAATATATTGAACAGCTTCAGGGTTATGAAAATCAGGTTGCGGAGCTGAAGTCCGCTCCACAGAAAGCCGTTGCATTTCGCGATTCCCTTCCCGAGGTGCTTACGGTTCACACTTCACGCGGAGATGTGGCCGTCGACGTGACTTTCTTGGGAAGTGCTGTGAATCGTTTTCTGACTGCGCCTGCGGTCGATAAGCCTGACGTTCTTGCCGCGGTGAGTGCGCGTTTGAAGGCCATGCGCGCCGAAGCCGAACTGTACGAACAACCCGACCGCGCCGACGATGCTACGCGAAAGCGGCTTGACCAAATCCTCAATGCGCGCGAATTCGACCGCGTTCGCGGACCGAACGCGCTCGAGTTGCTCTGGCAGCGACTTCTGACATGGATTGGGAAACAGCTTCGGAAGATCAATCCAAAAGTGCCTGATGTGGAGGATTTGGGACAGTGGTTTGTTTGGGGCGTGATCGCGCTGGCCGCCGCGACTGCCGGGGTTTGGCTGTATCGCATTTCGCAACAGAATATTGGGACTGGCGGGCGCGAGATTCTTCCCTTCTCACCCTCCGCAAGAAACTGGCGAGAGTGGCTGGCGGATGCCCGGGCGCGCGCGGAGCAAGGCGAATGGAGAGAGGCGATTCACTTCGGATTCTGGGCAGCGGTCTCGCGCCTCGAGTCAGAGGGTGTGTGGCCACCCGATAAGACTCGCACGCCGCGCGAATATCTCAATGCGATCCCTGGCTCGAATTTATCGAGAGAACCATTTGCCGCTATGACGCGGAAGTTTGAGTCGAGCTGGTATGGAAGCCGTCCGACGACGGAAGCGGACTTCGCGCAATTTTCTGCTCATCTGGAAAGGCTGGGATGCCGGTAACCGCAGGCGAGCAGCGCGGATTCATCGTGTTCGGCGTCGGGCTGCTGCTGCTCATGACGCTTGTGGCTTGGCTGAGTTCGAATCAGAAAGATGAGGGCGAGGGAACGCCATCGAGTTACAACGTGCAGCGTCACGGGGCGAAAGCGGCTTATCTGCTCCTGCAAAAAAGCGGCTACGCGGTGGAACGCTGGAAGCAGCCACCGGCAGGGCTTCCGGCCGATGCGGCTGGCGTGATACTGGTGCTGGCTGGTCCGGAATCGTATCCGCAGCCGGAAGAGATGAGCGGCATCACTCGCTTTTTGTTGCGCGGAGGCACCGTGCTGCTCGCCGGCGTGCGTCCGGATTCGTTTGTTCCACAATCTGACGCGAAGGACGGGGACACGCGCATCGGGTTCTCTGAATGCAAGCCAGTCGCGCCTACTAGTCTGACGCGGGGCGGACCGATCTCGCAGGATGGCAATCTCGTCTGGGACTCGAGTAAAGCTGCGGCGGTCGTTCACTTCGTCGCTCGTACTAAAGATGATCCAGCTAAAGATGACCAAGCTAAAGATGACCCAGGCAAAGATGACCAGCGCGCCCAGCCTGTCGTAGTCTCTTACCCTCTGGGCCAGGGGCGCGTGATCTGGTGGGCGAGTGCATTGCCGCTCACGAATGCCGGTATTCGGGATCGGCACAATCTGGATTTGCTTTTCAATTCCGTCGGCGACAGCCGGCGCATCCTCTGGGACGAGTATTACCATGAGCAGCACGAGAAGGCTTCGACTCACGCTACGAATCCAGCGCAGATGTGGGCTTTGGCTCAGGCGGGATTTCTCGCGCTATTGGTAATTCTTACCTTCTCGCGGCGCAGTGGGCCTGTGGTGCCGCTGGTGCGCGAGTCGCGACTGTCTCCGCTGGAATTTGTGGAGACTCTGGGCAGCGTATTTCATCGCGCGAACGGCACTCAGGTTGCGGTGGAAATTGCGTTCGGCCGCTTCCAGCAGATCGCAGCGCGGCGGCTGGGAATTCGCGGAAATGCGAGCGCAAACGATATTCTCCTGGCCATGGCGCAGCGCGGCGTTAAAGTTCCGCCGGATGTGGCTGCTCTCGTGAGCCGCAGCGACGAGGTTGTGCGAGATACAGAGTTATCGGAAAGGCAGGCGCTCGAACACGTGCAGGCTTTAAATCAGGCGACCTTGCTGCTCGAACCGATGGTATCCGTTACGAAGAACAGAACGTGAAAATAGAGGAATAAAGACTTCATGCAGGCAATTACTAAACTGATATCCCACGGCCGCGCTGAACTGGCGAAGGTGATCGTCGGCCAAAATGAACTGATCGATGGCACGCTGACTGCGCTGCTTTGCGGCGGGCACGCTTTGATTGAAGGCGTCCCGGGATTGGGCAAGACGCTAAGCGTGAAGGTTCTTGCGCGCGCTTTGAATGTTACGTTTCAGCGCGTGCAATGCACATCAGACCTGATGCCTGCCGATTTGCTGGGCAGCAATATTCTCAATTTGCAGAATGGAACTTTTTCCTTGCACCAGGGGCCGATGTTCACCGATCTTCTGCTGGTCGATGAAGTAAATCGAATGCCGCCGCGGACGCAAGCGTCCTTGCTGGAATCAATGGAAGAACGGCAGGTCACGATCGACGGCGTGCGGCATTCGCTCTCGCCGTTGTTCACCGTACTGGCCACGCAGAATCCGGTGGAGTTCGAAGGCACCTACCCGCTGCCCGAAGCTCAACTCGATCGTTTTCTGCTGAAGATCAAGATCGGATATCCATCGGCGCAGCAAGAGCTTGAGATCCTTGCGAAACACAACAACCCGACCGCATCGCTCACCGAGCAAGTCGAGATCGCGCCCATCGAGCCCGAGGTTCTACAGCAGGCGCGAATGGAGCTTCGTCAACTCACGGTCGAGCAATCGCTGCTCGGGTATATTTCAGAGATCACGCGCCGCACGCGAAGTTGGCCTTCGGTATCTCTGGGCGCGAGCCCGCGAGCCGGGATCAGTTTGATGCTGGTAGCGAAGGCTCTCGCGGCGCTAGGGGATCGCGATTACGTGATTCCCGATGACGTGAAGGCCGCCGTTCTTCCCGCGCTTCGCCATCGCATCATTCTGCGTCCAGAAGCGGAACTCGAAGGTTTGGACACGGATCGCGTGTTGACCGACGTGCTGGCTGCGGTTGAGGTGCCGAAGTGAGTATTCCGCGTCCACTTGAGCCGTCGCCGATTGAGGCGCCGGCGCAGCCTCATGGCCGGTTCGGTGGCGGCGCTGGGCCGCGGCTTTTGCTGCTCGCTGGCGTTGGCCTGGCTTGGATTATTCCTGCTCTGTGGAACCGCACGTTTCTCTATGCGATGCTTCTTTGGGATGGATTACTGCTGCTGGCGTTCCTCGGAGACTGGCTGCGGCTTCCGCGTCCTAAACAGCTTACGATTCGGCGCGAGTGGCGCAGCCCGCTTTCGATAGGAGTAAATGCGGCCGTGAACCTTTCTGTGGCGAATCAATCTTCTGTGGATCTTTGGGTGAGCGCCTACGATGAGTTGCCTGCGTCGAATTGGTATACGGGCAAAGCAGAGACTCTGAACATTCCCGCTCGTAGCACGCGCTCGATCAATTATGAATACACACCGGGCAGGCGAGGCGACCTGCGAACGGGAAGAGTTTTTCTGCGCTATCGATCTGGATTTTTGATGGCGGAGCGTTGGGCGGTGACCGATTTGCGGCAGACGGTGCGCGTCTATCCTAATTTTGAGCATGCCCGCAAACATTCCGTGTATCTCGCGCGCAGCCGCCAGATCGAGATGCAGATGCGACTGATGCGCATGCGTGGAATGGGATCGGACTTCGAGAGCCTGCGGGAGCATCGCGAGGGCGACGAACTGCGCAATGTGTGTTGGACGGCGACGGCACGGCGCGGGAAACTGGTTTCGAAAACGTTTCGCGTGGAGCGCAGCCAGGCAGTCTGGATCGTACTCGATTGCGGCCGCCTGATGCGGGCCCGCACCGATGGTTACAGCAAACTCGATCGCGCGGTGGATGCGGCGCTCTGTCTCGCGCAACTGGCAATTTATTCGGGAGACCGAGTTGGCTTGCTCGCATATGGACGCGCCGTGAATCAGCGAGTAATTCCGGGTCGTGGCGCGGCGCAGATGCGGCACATTGTGGAGCAACTTGCTGTGGTTCGCGAAGAGATTCCGGAGGCGGACCACGTTCGCGCTGCCGCGAGCCTGCTCACTCTGCAGAAACAGCGCGGGCTGATCATCTGGATTTCTGATCTGGCGGAGAGCGCAATGACTCCCGAAGTGATCGAAGCTGCGGGGCAGATGCTTTCGCGGCATCTGCTGCTGTTCATTGCGATTGCGCAACCGGAGCTGAAGCTACGAGCGCGGCAGAGTCCGGCGTCGACCTCGGCGATGTACGAAGTGGTCGCGGCGCAGGAGATGGTTTACCGCCGCGAATTGCTTCTGGGACGATTGCGCGAGCGCGGCGCTCTCTGCATGGAAGTGGAACCGTCGCGGATTTCGGCAGCCGTGCTCAATCAATATCTTATGGTGAAAGAGCGGAATCTAGTGTAGACGGCGGTGAGATGGCGCCGCTACTTTCTGACCACGTCTCGCGAACCACTCCATAAATACATGATCAGCAGCGTGAAGAGCGACGCTGCCGCCGCAAACTTCAAAGATACCGGCGCGGACGATGGCGAAAAGAACGCTTCAATCGTTCCCGCCACGATGAGCATGGGAATGACGCCTACCAGCAAACGAACTGCCTCTGTGCCGCCTACGGCTAGCGAGTCGCGCCGTGACAAGACTCCGGGAAAAAGCAGTGCGCGGGCGAGACGCAGACCTGCGCCTCCGGCAATGAAGATTGCTGGCAGCTCAAGCACTCCGTGTGGAGAGACGAAGCTCCACAGCGCAACGCTCATTCCGTAGGTCGCGCAGGCGGTGCCGATCACTCCAATCATCATTCCGTTGAAAAACATCATGTAGAGCGTGCCGATGCCTGCGGTGATTCCTGAGGCGAATGCCGTGAATGACACGGTAAGATTGTTCGTCATGATGGCGCTCGACGCCTGCGGTTTGATGGAGACGATCGAGTGCGTCCACATCTCATGGCGCTCGATGCTGCTCATCATCGCCGGCCCAATGAATCGACGCATATAGTCTGGGTCCGCCAGGCTGAAGCACAAACCTGCGATTGCGCCAAGCAAAAAGATTGCAGTCGCCACTGTCGTGTATGGCAGAAACTGCCGGAAGATTCGCGGATAATCCGTGCGATAAAATTGCCAGATGCCGCCCACTGTTTTCTTCTGCCCTGAATAGATAGTGTTGTGCGCGCGACCCAGCAGTTGATTCAGATACCGGGATTGCTGCACACTGCTGGGGTCGCCCCGGACGGCGGAGAGGTCGGTGGCGGTCTGGCGATAGAGCAAGCCTAACTCACGCAGTTCGCTGCGGCTCAGTGCATGCAGCCCTTGCTGTTTGACCCGCGCGAGTAGAGACTCTAACCGCGACCAGTAGGTTTGGCGTTTGTTGATCCAGGAAACGGAGATCATATTAAGGAGATCATATTTTGGACCCCGGCTTGAGCGCGAGTTCGGACCCGACGGAAAAGCTTACCATTGAAACCCCGGAACAGATCTCCCTGGAGTTTCCTTTGGCTGGAGTGGGCAGCCGCGGCTATGCTCTCTGCCTCGATACGCTGATCCAGGTTGTTGTTGCGCTGGTGGTCGTCCTCATTGTTTCACTCACTGCTCCCGATCTCGAACGCTCGTGGGGGCAGGCTCGAAACTGGGAGCTGGCGATCGCACTATTTTTGCTCTTCTGCCTTTATTGGGGCTACTTTGCTATCTTCGAAATCTTGTGGAATGGACAGACTCCGGGGAAACGTCAGGCCAAGATTCGAGTGATCAGCGCGAGTGGGCGGCCCATCACGGCATTTGAAGGCATTGGACGAAACTTCATGCGGGCAATCGACTCAATTGGTTTCTATCTTATCGGCGCTGCCTCTTGCGCAATCGATAAACAGAATCGCCGCCTGGGAGATATGGTTGCGGGAACGGTCGTGGTTCACGAGGTCGAGGAGCAAGGTGTTTTCTACTGGTATGGACAGGAAAAATCGGCGTCGGCTCCGTCGGTGAGCCACGAGGTTGCCGCGCTGACTGAGCAGGAGTTTCAACTGATTGAAACTTTTCTAGCTCGGCGGCTTGATATCCCTAACTTGCAGCGGCTTGCTTCGGCGCAAGTTATCGCTGACCGGATCGGCGAGCGGTTGCGTATCCCGAGGGAGCAGCGGCCATCCGACGAAGCATTTCTGGAGGAAGTCTCGCGGCGATATCGGGATGCGGCGCGGCGGGGCTAGTTGGGCATTCATGCACTTGATACAAAGGAAAGCTGTTATGCGTGTCGCTGCAATCTACGACATTCACGCGAACCTTCCCGCTCTCGAGGCGGCGCTCGACGAGATTCGTCAGGCAGACGTGGACCGCATCGTGGTCGGGGGCGATGTCCTTCCCGGCCCGATGCCCCGAGAAACAATCTCGTGTTTGCTCGACCTCCACGTTCCCGTGCAGTTCATTCAAGGCAACGGTGACCGCGAGGTGCTCGCACGGATGGAAGGCACCGAAACGGATTGGTACCGCACCGCTTCAGAATCGTGGCGAGAGCCCGTCCGGTGGACGGCGCAGCAGCTCCAACCTGAGCACAAGCGGTTGCTGGCCCGCTGGCCCAAGACGAGCACTGTTGAGATTCGCGGGCTAGGCCAGGTGATGTTCTGCCATGCCACGCCGCGCAGTGACACTGAGATATTTACCCGTCTTACGTCGGAAGACCTCATTCTGCCGGCCTTCCGAGGAGTCGACGTGCCCGTGGTCGTCTGCGGTCACACACACATGCAGTTTGACCGCAATGTCGGGGGGGGTTCGAGTTGTGAATGCGGGTAGCGTGGGAATGCCGTTTGGGGAGGCAGGCGCCTTTTGGCTTTTAGTCGGACCGAAGGTCCAGTTTCGGCACAGCTTCTACGATTATGAGGAGGCCGCTAGGAGAATTCGAGATACGACATATCCTCAAGCTCAAGATTTTGCACAGCGGAGCATCCTGCGGCCGCCGTCCGAAGGGGAAATGCTCGAAGGATTTGCCCGGGTCGAATTGAGTTAGCAGCAATCGCTGTGTGGCGGCAAATTTCTGTTACAAAATTCTTTCGTGTGTGTAGCCGTTTGCGCCGAGGGCTGATATCAGTTCCGCGATGTGGTCTGGGCCGCGGGTTTCCATTGTGACGTCGATCGCCGTGTCTCCAAGGTTCACGTTGTGGTAGGCGCGGTCGTAAGAAGTTTCGACGATGTTGGCGCGGTGCTGGGCCAGAATGCCGGTGAGCCGGTGCAGCGCTCCGGGATAATCGGGAAGGTGAACGCGCAGACGAACCAGCCGTCCGTCTTTGACCAGGCCGCGCTCGATGATGCGTGCCAGCAGCGTCACGTCAATATTTCCGCCGGTCACGACGGCGATGACCTTCTTGCCCGCCTTGTCGGGAATCGCTGGAATGCGGCGGTTGACTAGAGCAGCCAGAGCGGCCGCGCCTGCTCCTTCGGCGAGAATCTTCTCGCGTTCCAGCAAGAGCAGAACGGCGTTGGCAATCTCCTCTTCCTCGACTGTGACGATATCGTCCACATATTTCTGGATTAGCGGAAGCGTGCGCACGCCGACGCGACGCACCGCGATGCCATCGGCAATGGTCACCGCCGACGGCAGCGTCACAGGCTTGCCTTCCGACAATGCGGCCTTCACTGAAGGCAGCCGCGCCGGTTCAACACCGATGACCTGAATGCGGGGATTGGTTTCTTTCAATGCGCAACCCATCCCGCCGATCAGCCCGCCTCCTCCGATCGGCACGACAACGGCCTCAAGATCGGGATACTGCTCAAGCAACTCCAGCCCCAGAGTTCCCTGCCCGGCGATGACTGCATCATCGTCGAAGGCATGCACAAAAGTGAGATGGTCCTGCGCGCTGAGGCGCATCGCTTCTTCAAAGGCCTCATCGTAATTCGCTCCGTGGAGCACGACATCGCCACCATAGCCTCGTGTTGCCGAAACTTTGATCAGCGGCGTTGCGAGCGGCATGACGATTCTTGCCCGGATGCCAAGGTTCGAGGCATGGTAAGCAACGGCCTGCGCGTGGTTGCCGGCTGAAGCCGCGATCACTCCCTGGGAACGTTCGTCCGCGGTGAGGCTTAGAAGCTTGTTCAAAGCGCCCCGTTCTTTATAGGCGCCCGTCCGTTGGCGATTTTCGAGCTTGAGATAGATCGAATGGCCAGTGAGCTCAGAGAAGGTTTCAGAGCGGGTGCACGGAGATATGTGGATTGACTTTCGAACCCGGATAAGAGCGGATTGGATGTCCGAGAGAGTGACCATCGGCACGCTGGCTGCGGCGGGTTTCGGCATTTTATCCGGTGAGATATTCCTTTCCCCACGATACAGGAACCTTAGAAACGGCCTCTGGAAATCACCCTTGCGGCAGTGCAGAAAAACGCATCCACTGCATCGAAATTGATGATTGTACTTGGATGGGTGCTTCAGGTTACACAATTAGTATGGCGGAAAAGCGCCCGACATTCTCGGCGGACTATGATGCATGCGGCGTGGGGTTCATCGCGCAACTGGGCGGACCTGCGTCTCATAGCGTAGTCGAGCGCGGAATTGGCGCCCTTGCGCGACTAGCCCATCGCGGCGGCGTGGATGCCGATGGCCGCAGCGGCGATGGCGCTGGGTTGCTGGTCGGGCTTCCGAAAGATTTCTTCCGCAGAGCCGCTCGAGCCGATGGAATTCGATTGCCCGACGAGTTTGCCGTCGGCATGGTGTTTCTTCAGCGTAGCGAGGAAGCTGCAGGCCTAGCCGCTATTCAATCTGCCGTTGAGAAGTTTGATCTTACATTTTTGGGCTGGCGCACGGTACCTACTGATCCGTCGATCCTTGGACCGCGATCGAGCGATTCCCTGCCTCTTGTGCGGCAATGCTTCATCGCACCGCGAAGCAAGTCTTCCTATCAGACGTCCTCAGGTTTCGATTCTTCCGCGTTCGAGCTGGAGTTGTTCCGGCTGCGGCAAGAACTTGAAACCATCCCTGCTTCGGGCTACTACTGCTCGCTATCGTCGCGAACCATTGTTTACAAGGGACTGCTTACGCCTCAACAGTTGGCTCCGTTCTATCGCGACCTGAGCGATGCCGAGTTCGCGAGTTCGTTTGTAGTTTTCCACCAAAGATATTCCACGAACACGCAGCCCAGCTGGTTGTTGGCGCAACCATTTCGCTTCGTGGCTCACAATGGCGAGATCAACACGATCAGCAGCAATCGCCGCTGGTTTCAGGCGCGTGGGGCGACGTTGCGGCACCAGCTTCGATTATCGAAGAACGCGAATCTGTTGCAGCCGGGGATGAGCGACTCCGCGAGTTTTGATAATGCTCTCGAAGCGCTGGTGCGACGAGGTTCCAGCATTGCTGAGTCTGCATTGCGCCTGGTACCGCCAGCATGGGAGCACGATGAGCATCTGGACTCGAGGCTGCGCCAGTTTCTCGCCAACAGCGCGCCCAAGCAAGAACCGTGGGATGGCCCCGCCGCCCTGATCTTCACCGACGGAAATTTCATAGGCGCAAAGCTCGACCGTAACGGCCTGCGTCCGCTGCGCTACACGCTGACGTCGGATGGGTTGCTCATCGTTGGCTCTGAAGTCGGCATTACCGACCTTTCCGATAAACATGTCGTGGAGCGGCAGCGACTTGGTCCCGGGGAAATGCTGATTGCCGATCCGGCCAGCGGAGATTTCTTCCGACCACTTGAAGTTGCCCAACTCGTGCCCACATCAGCTAGTTCGCCGGTCACGACAGTGATTGCGGCGAAACACGAAGCCGAGTCCGTGAGGATCGATGGCAACCGATTAATGGCGGCCTTCGGATGGACCGAAGATCAGTTCCGTATTCTCTTCTACCCTCTCGTGGAGCAGGGCCAGGAACCGCTGTGGAGCATGGGCGACGATGCTCCGCCGGCGTTTCTGTCGGCTCTGCCGCGTCCGCTTTGGGATTACTGCAAGCAGCGGTTTGCGCAGGTTACGAACCCGCCCATCGATCCGCTGCGCGAGAGCCACGTAATGTCGCTCGACGTGTATCTCGGGAAGAATGCGAAGTTGAGCTCTCCTCTGCTCGATGCCGGGCAAATGGATTCCATCGCCGAAGCTCTGTCGCCGATTCATTTCATTGACATTACCTTCGACTCGGCCGGAGGGCCTGCGGCCGCTC
This sequence comes from Candidatus Sulfotelmatobacter sp., assembly GCA_050011375.1. Taxonomy (GTDB): domain Bacteria; phylum Acidobacteriota; class Terriglobia; order Terriglobales; family Acidobacteriaceae; genus Sulfotelmatobacter. Next base: position 9,811 of record JBEKJF010000031.1, on the reverse strand, counting down.
GTGAGGCTCTCAACAAAATCCGTGAAGATGCCGCGAGCAAGGCATCCGGTTCCGGCGCTATTTTGTTGAGCGATCGTACGTTGAGCGATAAGCGAGCCGCTTTGCCCGCACTGCTGGCGGTTTCGTGCGTGTGGCAAGCCATGACTGAGGCTGGCGCATGGAATGTTCCGCTGATTGTGGAAACCGGCCAGGTCGTCGATACGCATCATGTGGCGTTGCTGCTGGCTGCGGGTGCGAGTGCTGTGCATCCGCATCTCGCCATGAGCATGGCTTCGCGCGCCGGCGTCACCGGTCCGTCTCGCTATCGCGCCGGCATTGAGAAGGGTTTGCGCAAAGTGCTCGCGCGCATGGGAATCTCGACCATCAGCAGTTATCGCAACAGCCAGCTATTCGAAACCATTGGGCTCGATCCGGCAGTGGGTGATGAGTTCTTCGAAAATGCCGGTCGCTCTCTTAGCGGCAAGACGCTCGACGATCTCTTGCGGGATTGCATCGCTTGTCATGCCTCGGGCTTTGCATCTTCTGCCGCGGAGTTTCGCGATGCGGGCCTCTACCGCTTCCGCCGCAACGGCGAGCAGCACGCGAGTTCGCCGGAACTCGTCAGGCGAATGCATCGCTATATCAAATCTCCGACGGACGAGAACCGCGCAGCCCTGAAGATCCTCTCTGAGGACCGCCGGGAAAACGGGAAGAACATCGCGGTGCGGGACTTGCTCGAATTCCGTTCCGCTCAGCCTCTGCCACTGGACGAAGTGGAGAGTGAAGTTTCTCTGCTCAGCCGGTTCGGCACGCAGGCCATGTCGCTCGGTGCAATCTCACCTGAGGCACACGAGACGCTCGCTATTGCAATGAACCGCCTGGGAGGACGCAGCAATACGGGTGAAGGCGGCGAAGATCCAAACATTTATTACCAACGCCCTGAGGCGAACAACCGCGTGAAGCAGGTGGCGTCGGCTCGATTTGGAGTCACTGCGGAATATCTGGTGCACGCCGACGAACTCGAGATCAAGATCGCGCAAGGTGCGAAGCCCGGTGAGGGCGGACAACTACCTTCGGCGAAGGTCACTCCTTATATTGCGCGCCTGCGCCACGCTGTTCCCGGAACCTCGCTCATTTCGCCGCCGCCGCACCATGACATTTACAGCATCGAAGATCTCGCACAGTTGATCTACGATCTGCGCGCTGTGAACCCGAACGCTCGCATCGGCGTTAAGCTGGTTTCCAGTTCCGGAGTCGGCGTGATTGCGACGGGCGTAGCGAAGGCGGGCGCGGACGTGATTACGATCGCTGGTCATGACGGCGGCACGGGAGCGTCGCCGCTCACTTCCATCAAGAACACCGGGCTGCCCTGGGAAATCGGACTGCGCGATGCGCACACCGCGCTTGTGCAGGCGGGCCTTCGCGCCCGCCTGCGGTTGCGCGTAGATGGTGGCCTGAAGTTTGCCCGTGACGTAGTAGTCGCGGCCATGCTGGGCGCTGAAGAATTCGGCTTTGGAACCGCGGCTCTGCTAGCGATTGGCTGCGTCATGGCCCGGCAATGCCACCTGAACACTTGTCCCGTGGGCATCGCCACGCAGGATGAAAACCTGCGCGCCCGCTTTACGGGGAATCCGGAGATGGTGGAAACTTATTTCCGCGCGCTGGCGGCCGATATACGTGAACTGCTGGCGGAGATCGGTGCGGCGTCGATTGATGAAATCCTCGGCGCTGTCGAACGTTTGCAGCCCCGCAGCGCTGAAGCCGAACAAAGTGTCGCGTCGCTATTGCAGCCCATTGTCAATCCGCCGGCGCAGTTTCCCTGCCCTCACGAGGATAGCGGCGCTCTCCACATTGAATTGAATCGCGTGGTGGACGATCTGGAGTCGCTCTCCGTTCATCCCTATCGTTTCGAAATTACAAACGGAGATCGGGCTGTGGGAGCGCACTTCAGCGGCGAAGTGCTTCGCCGCCTCGGCTCGCATCTTAAAATGACGGCTGACTGCGAGTTTGCCGGCACCGCAGGCCAGAGCTTCGGCGCATTTCTCATTTCCGGCGCAAACTTCCGGCTGACCGGCGAGGCGAACGACTATGTCGGCAAAGGCTTGTGCGGCGGAAGCATCGCCATCAGCGCGAACGCAGAAGCCTCGCAACGCGGAGACGTTCTCGTCGGCAATACGGTGCTCTACGGCGCCACGTCCGGTGAGCTGTTCGTCGCCGGCCGCGCAGGAGAACGGTTCGCGGTCCGCAACAGCGGGGCGCTCGCGGTCGTCGAGGGCATGGGCCGTCACGGATGCGAATACATGACCGCCGGCGTGGTTGTGATTCTCGGTCCGGCGGGCGCGAATATGGGAGCAGGAATGACGGGCGGTCTTGCCTACTTGCTGCGCGCAGACGCCGCCGGCTTCAATAACGACCCCATCAATCACGACTCGGTGCGCTTCGCATCTCTCGAACCTCAGGAAGAAAAGTGGATTCGGCGCATTCTTCGCCGGCACTTGCAACTCACGGGCAGTCCCCGGGCCGCCGAGCTACTCGGCCGTTCGGCTCTGCCACTCCTTCGGGTTGAGCCTCTGGCGCCGCCGTGCTCGATCGAAGATTCATGGGCCTCGATTCTTACTCACCTCGCCGCCGAGGAAGCGCGCAGTTACGGCCGCGACAAGCAACTGACTTCCGAGAGGCCCGTCGTGCAATGAACAGTTTGTAAAGCCCGACCGACATCCACTACACCGCTCTGACGATAGTTTCGTTATAATCCTCCTAAATCAAATTGCATGGATTTCGATCAACTCATCACTTTCCTTGAGGTCGCCCGACAGGGCAGCTTCTCCCGCGCGGGCGAGAAAGTTTTTCGCTCGCAATCTGCCGTGAGCGCGCAGATACGCCAACTGGAGCAGGAATACGGCGATCGCCTGCTCGACCGCTCCGGCAAGTCGGTCAAGCTGACCCCAGCCGGCCAGGTCTTCCACGATTACGCCGTGCGCATGAAAAAACTGCGCGACGAGTCGTTGGTGGCGGTAGCCGACCATGGCCACACGCCGCGCGGCACGCTCGTCGTCGGCGCCAACGAGGCAACCTGCCTGTATGTTCTTCCGGAAGTTTTTGGAGAGTACTGCCGCCGCTTTCCCGATGTGCAGATCAGCATCTACCGCAATTTCACTTACAAGATCGTCGAGAAGCTGGAGAACGGATCTCTCGATGTGGGCGTACTTAGCCTACCGGTGCAATCTCCCAGCCTTAAGGTTCAGGCTATTTATCGGGATCGATTGATGCTGATGGTGAGTCCTAAGAATCCGCTGGCCAAGATGAAGTCTGCGCCCGTCAGCGAGATCGTGAAATATCCTCTGCTTCTTCCGAAGACCGGCCACACGCGCCGTTTGCTCGATAAACTTTTCCGCGAATACAACACCGAACTCAAGGTCAGAATGGAGTTGCCCAGTATTGGGATGATCAAGAGCTTCGTGGCCGCAGATCTTGGCATCTCGCTCATCAGCGCAGCGTTTGCGCGCGATGAGGTCGCCGCGGGAAGAGTGAAGCTGATCGAACTGGAAGGCCCCGAAATGTGGCGGGAGCTCGGCCTGGCTTATCGGCGCGACCGCACACTCTCCGTAGCCAACAAGACCTTCATTGCCGTGGTACGGCAGCTCTCAGACTATCTTAAAAAGAATGAAGGTTAGGCGCATTCGCGGCATGCGCGCGGAGTCTAAAAAGCGCTTTCAGTCACCGATCAGGCAGCTTTGCGCCGTCTTTTTACGCTTTGGAGGACTGTCGCCGGCAACTGCAGCACACGAACCTTGGAATCTTTCCTGCTTGTGACATGCACCGCGATACCATCCGCTTCCGGAAACGGATCTGAAACTACGTCGTAATCCTCGCCATAAAGGCGAACCCGCTTGGCAGTCGAATATCCAAGATGTTTAACCTGCGCACAGATTTCCGAAACTGAGGGGGATTCAATATTGCGGTTCACCATGATAAGACCAGTATAGGCTTCGAATCGTTGTGTGCAGTGACGGATGCAGGAAGAAAGATTCATTTCTACTCTATTTCCCGTAGTATTCTCGCGGTGGACTAGCTTTTTAGACATCTCTGATCAGGCGCAAGGGTGGTCGCAGTGGCGAACGACGAAAAAACTGGTTACAACCGCTTTCTGCTGCTGGTAGCGGGGCTGGGCGGCTTGTTATATGGGGTCGATGTCGGCATCATTGCCGGCGCTTACCCCTACTTGGAGGCCACTTCCAAGTTGAATGCGGGCCAGCTTTCGAGCGTGGTCGCAGCCGTCCTGCTCGGCAGCGTCATCTCCACTCTGTTTGCGGGCGCGCTCGCAGACTGGATGGGACGCAAACTCCTGATGACGCTCAGTGGTGTGCTGTTTGTCGTAAGTATTCCAGCGATCGCGCTCTCGCAGGGCTACGAATTGTTGATTCTGGGCCGACTCTTGCAAGGCATCAGCGCTGGCTTAATCGGCGTAGTAGTTCCCCTTTATCTTGCAGAGTGCCTGTCAGCGTCGACTCGCGGCAAGGGTACGGGCATTTTCCAATGGCTGCTGACTCTTGGCATTGTCACCGCTGCCCTGGTCGGGATGTTTTTCAGTATTCGCGTGGAAGAAGTCGCCAAGCTTGGTGATCCCGCGAGGCTCTTCGCCTTTAAAGACACGGCATGGCGCAGCATCTTCTGGGTGTCGCTGCCCCCCGGAATTTTGTTCGTGATAGGCAGCCTAATGGTTGCGGAGTCGCCGCGCTGGCTGTTTCGTCGTGGCAAACGCGATGCCGCCTTAGCCGCGCTACTTCGTTCCCGCACCAACGAGCAGGCGAGTCTCGAACTGCGCGAAATGGAAGAGGCTGCCGCCGCCGAGAAAGCCCAGACCTCGACTGGTACGAAGATTCGGGAATCGCTCCTGCGCCGGAAATACGTGATCCCATTCGCGCTGGCTTGCGTGATTCTCGCGTGTAATCAGGCTACGGGCATCAACTCCATCATCGGCTACAACACCAATATTCTTCTGCAGAGCGGACTTTCCGATATCCAGGCTCATTGGGGATACGTTCTCTTCACAATCATCAACTTCCTGGTGACCATTGGGGGCGTTCTTCTCGTGGATCGCAAGGGACGCAAGTTCCTCCTGTCGCTCGGAACGGCCGGGATTATTCTGTCGCTGGTCTGCACTGCCTTCCTGTTCCGGCAGACCGAACGTCTGCGCGTGGATTCCGGAAACCAGGTTCAGTCCATGATCACAGCAGATCAGAAGGTCACACTGACCTACGACCAGAAACTGGCGGAAACGCTGCTGAACTCGGGTGGAACTATCGCACACCAAATCGCCAGCCGCCCCACGTCCCTGGTCGTCATCTATTCCTACGGAGATTTTCATGCCGCAACCAAGGCTGCGCGTTCCGACGACACCGCAGGGACTCCGATCGAGATCACTCGCGAAAGCTGTGTGCCCGCCAACAAAGTGGTCGCGTTCTTCTCGAATCCCTTCGGCGATCTCGATGCCGCGCGTCAGGCTCCGCTAAGCATCGACAACGCGCTGATCACTCCCCTGCCCAGCCAGCGCAGCGGATGGAAAGTCGCCCTAACCCTCTTCGTGTTCATGGCGTTTTATGCGGTCGGTCCCGGCGTATGCGTATGGCTGGCGCTCTCGGAGCTGATGCCGACCCGCATTCGCTCGAACGGCATGAGCATCGCACTACTGCTCAATCAAGCCGTTTCCACTGGCATCGCTGCGGTTTTCCTGCCGACGGTCGGCAAGTATGGGTACGCCACTATGTTTTTCGGCTTTGCCGGATGCACCGTGATCTACTTCATTACCGCCGCATTCTTCTTGCCGGAAACCAAAGGCAAAACGCTGGAAGAGATCGAAGCGCACTTTGAAGGCGCAAGAAAAAGGCAGGACCTAGCGACGTCTTAAATCACTTAAAAGATGGAGCGGGAGACCGGGATCGAACCGGCGACATCCAGCTTGGGAAGCTGGCGTTCTACCGCTGAACTACTCCCGCTCACTGACTTTAAACGACTGACGCTAATCGACTGGCTTAAATCGGCAACCACTTGCCTGTCGAGCCAACAAAAGTCTAGCACTCACAGCCACCAGAAACAATCGCCGCGGCGAGTCAGCTTCGTGCCTGTATCGAAATTGCCTGCAGCTTTCATTTAGACTGCCTGAAGAGAACAATTATGTCTTCTTCATCTCCACGAAAACACGCGGGCCCAGGCCCCGGTAGCGATCAACCTGCGGTTCCAGAACCCTCGTTTTCAGAGCGGGCGCGCACGTTGGTTTACCTCGGCCGTATCGGCAGCCTTTCTACGCTCTCGCGTAAACAGCCCGGATTCCCTTTCGGCTCCGTGATGCCCTACGGACTCGACCCGCGCGGGCGTCCTCTCTTCCTGATCAGCAGCATGGCGATGCACACGCAGAATCTGCAAGCGGACCCGCGCGCCAGCCTGCTCGTAACCCAGCCTGATGCCAGCGGCGATCCCTTAGGCGCATCGCGAGTTACGGTCATAGGAAATGTTTTGACGATTCCGAAACCAGAGATTCCAGAGGCGCGCCAGCTCTACCTTGATCGTTACGCCAACAGCAAGTACTGGGTCGACTTTGAAGACTTCTCTTTCTACCGCATGGATGTCTTGGATGTTTATTACGTAGGCGGCTTCGGAGTTATGGGCTGGGTGCAGGCATCGGACTACAACCTCGCGCAACCCGATCCGCTGGCGGACGCCGCTACCGGAATCATCGAACACATGAATACCGACCACAAAGATGCGCTCGTCTTGTTGGCGCGGACGCTGGCCGGCATCGAGTCGCAAGAAGCCGCAATGACATCAGTGGATCGTCTAGGCTTTCATGTGCGCCTGAAGACCACCGATGGCATGAAAGGGGCGCGCATTGCATTCTCGCGTGAGGTAACGAATCCGATGGAAACCAGAAAAGTTCTGGTGGAGATGGTGCAACAGGCTCGGCAGGGGCAGGTCAGGTCTTAGGTATTAGGTCCTAGGGTGTTAGGTTTTTGCCTAAGGCCTAAGACCTAACGCCCCGACTGCCTAAGACCAAGCCGCCCATTCCACAAACAAAAATGCCCGCGATCCTTATCAGATCGCGGGCACTTGTTTTTACTTCAGAGAGCGGTCACTTAGACAGCTTGGACGTTCTCCGCTTGCCAGCCCTTGGGGCCCTTGGTCACGTCGAACTGCACGGTTTGGCCTTCTTGCAGGCTGCGGAAGCCGCCAGCCTGAATCGCGGAGAAATGAACGAAAACGTCTTCGCCATTCTGTCGGCTGATAAAGCCATAGCCTTTGGCGTCGTTAAACCACTTCACTGTTCCTTGTTCTGCCATTGATAGTTCCTATTCTTGTTTCTATTGGATTGTGCTGAGAAGAATCGCTGCTAGTGAGGGGGTGACGCTGGTTGGCGATACCGACCTTCAGTTGCTTGTGAATCAAACTTAGCTGTTCCTTATTATACACAATGCATCGCAAAACGCACCGAAAATCTTGCACACGGCTTCCCTACCCGGCCCGGATCACCCTCGCCGAAAATTGCGCCACAATATGCCTTCACTCCGAGTATCCATCGGAGTCGGTATCGTCCTGGCCGTCCTCTTCGTCGTCGTCCTCTTCGTCGTCTTCTTCCTCTGGCTCCTCTCGAACCAAAATATCGATACACTCAGAGCGATCCGCAGAATCGAAATCGAAGAATTCTGAACTCATGCTATTCATCCCTTGATGCTACACCTGATGGTACAAGTCGCCCCTCTGGGTGAAATCAACCGGAGGACAAAGAGCTAACGAAACCGTGGACGTTTGAGAAGTGGGCGCGTCGGGAATTCGTAGGAACGAACATGGGGTTCCGACGCGCCGCACAGAGCCCCAGCCTGTAAGGCGCGGCCCTTTGCCACTCTGCGGGGTAGCTTAAACGGTTTACATTCCGGCGTCTGTTCAAATCTATACATTTTCACAAAACACTTCAGCGGCCAAGGTATAGTCCCATTTTGGGAACGAGCAACGCTATTTTCGGCGTTCCCACAACTTTTCATTGGACACTGGGTCATTTCGCAATTAGCTTGAGTCACTCCTCAACGATTTCCGCGATGCGCCAGCGCGATTCGGTAGGTCATCCAGGCGCAACATGTTTGGAGGTTTAATCCATGGAAACTTTCTATACCGGCGTGATCGCCCACGACCCACGCTTTGCATCGGTGGCGCGAGTCGCCGACGCTTCCCTGCTCGAGCCAACTACGCGCCAGCTGGTTGAGAGTATTGTCTCGGCTGCGCATCAGATAGGGATTGAAATCATGATCTATGAAACCTATCGCAGCCAGAACCGCCAGCAGGAACTCTTCAACCAGGGCGCTACCAAGCTTAGGGCCGTGGGCGTCCACCACTACGGGTTGGCTTGTGACATCGTCCGCGTGGTCAGTGGAGAGCCTTCCTGGAAAGGCGATTTCTCTTTCATGGGACACTTGGCGCAGAGTTGCGGCCTGATCTGGGGCGGCGACTGGGGCGCTCCCAACATCAAACACAGCTTCATCGACAGCGTGCATGTGCAGCGCTGCACAGTTGCCCGGCAAGGGGATCTCTTCGCGGGCAGATGGTATCCCGACGAAACCTACAACCCGTACGACGACACACAACATCTCTTCGCTGCGGCCACGGCTCTTGCGGGCAAATCTGTGGCGAAGGCCGCAGCAAGTTCTGGACAATCAACCGCTAGCAATAAAGTCTCGTAGCTACTCCTAAGCCTCTCGCCAGCTAACTCGCGCGCCTTCTCGAAGCGTGCCTCTGCAAGATTCGAACCGCATGGATTACTATGTTCCGTTACCGGTGGCCAACATCCGTACGCCACAAAGGAATCTCTGCCCATGCCACGAAAAGCTTCTCCGCTTCCCGCTGACCGGCGCTCGTTTCTGAAAACCGCTCTTATTGGTGCGGCCGCAACCGTCACTCCGCTCTATCCCGCGCTAGGGGCCGCACGCGAGATCGCATCCTCCGTCAGCCCTAACGGCGTCAAGGCCTTCGAGCTCGACGAGATTACAATCGCCGACTTGCAGGATGGAATGAAGTCCGGCAAGTTCACGGCGCGTTCCCTGGTAGAAAAATATTCCGCTCGCATCGAAGAGATTGATTCTAATAAAGACAAGAACGGTCCCGCCATCAACAGCATCCTCGAAATGAATCCCGACGCACTCTCCATCGCCGAATCGCTCGACCAAGAGCGAAAAGCTAACAAAACGCGCGGCCCGCTACACGGCATCCCCGTACTGATCAAAGACAACATCGATACTGCCGACAGAATGATGACCACTGCCGGCTCGCTCGCTCTGCTCGGCTCGAAGCCGTTGCAGGATTCTTACGTGGCACAGAAGCTGCGCGCGGCCGGGGCCGTCATCCTGGGCAAAACCAATCTCAGCGAGTGGGCGAATATTCGCTGCAGTCACTCCACCAGCGGCTGGAGCGGACGCGGCGGCCTCACCAGAAATCCCTATGCGCTCGACCGCAATCCTTGCGGCTCAAGCTCGGGCACAGGCGCGGGCATATCCGCCAATTTGTGCGCGGTCGGTATCGGCACGGAAACTGACGGTTCCATCGTCTGCCCATCTTCCTCAAACGGACTAGCCGGCATCAAGCCCACGGTCGGCCTCGTGAGCCGGAGTGGCATCATTCCTATTTCTCACAGTCAGGATGGCGCTGGCCCCATGTGCCGAACCGTTCGCGATGCGGCGATCTTATTAGGCGCGCTCGCAGGCGTTGATCCGCAGGATTCCGCTACCGCCGCCAGTCAAGGCAAGTCCTTCACCGACTACGTTCAGTTCTGCGGCCCCAACGGGCTCAGAGG